>JAXDQV010000254.1:0-5767 GCA_034667645.1 Chthoniobacter sp. | reverse complement strand
TGGCGTTGAAAGTGAATACTGCCGATGAATTGATCGTCGTCAGACCCGCCACAAGAACCTGATCGGCTGTGGCGGTAGTCGTGCCGTTCAAATCGAACACGAAGTTTGCATCCGAATTGAGCGTGAGAGCGCCCGAAGTCGCAAGCCGGCCAATGCTATTCGCCGATCCAGTGCCACCGGTGATGTCGCATCGGCGCTGCCAGTGCTATTCCCGAGGATCGTCAACGGTGTTCCGGTTGTGCCGATATTGTTCCCGTTCGTTAAATTGCCACTCAGAGTGCCTGCATTGACCGTTACCGCGCTATTGCCGATCGAGCCGGTGATCCCGTTGCCAATCACGAGCGTGCCCGCGTTCACCGTCGTCGCAAGGCTGTGGGTGTTTGTGCCGGAGAGCGTTGTGAAGCCAGCGCCGTTTTGAGTGATCGCCAATTGTGCGCCGGTGATGGGTCCGGTGACAAAAACATTGCCCACACTGGAGAAGTTCACCCCGCGGTTGTTGGAGGTGGGGCTCAAGGTGCCACTCAAAGTCAGGGTGCCGCCGCCCACCTGGGTGACGCTGAAGCTATACTCAATACTTCAGAACCTTCGCCAAAAAGTTTTGTGCGGCGGGATTCTCCGGCTGATCGAGGACCGCTTCCACCGAACCGGATTCGACGATCCGACCATCAATCAGCAGCGCGACGTGATCGGCGATCCGGTGGGCAAAGGCCATTTGATGCGTGACCACGATCAGATCGCGTCCTTCGTCGCGCAGCGTTTCGATGGTATCGAGAACCTCCGCGGTCATCTCCGGATCGAGCGCGGACGTCGGTTCGTCGAAAAGCAGGAGTCGTGGCTGGATCGAGAGTGCACGCGCAATCGCGACGCGCTGGCGTTGTCCGCCGGAAAGCTCGGCCGGCTTTTTCGTGGCGTGAGTCTCGAGCCGGAATTTCGCCAGCAGCGCACGCGCGATCTCGTGCGCTTCGGCCCGCGAATGCCCATGCACTTTCTCCAGCGGCAGCGCGATGTTCGCGAGCGCGGTCAGGTGCGGAAACAAGTTAAACGCTTGAAAAACCGTGCCGATGGTCTGGCGATGGTTTAACAGTTCGAGCTCGGTTGTGCCGACGCGCTCACCATCGATCGCGATACTTCCGGAATCCGCAAATTCCAGCCCGCCAATGATGCGCAACAGGGTGGACTTTCCGCCGCCAGAGGGCCCGATCAGCACGAGGCTGTGAACGTTTTCACAACGGAGCGAAACTCCGTCGAGTGCGCGATGCACGCCGAAGCGCTTCGAGATATTTTCGATCTCAAGTTTCATAGCGGGCCCGCGTCTCCAGATGGCGCGTCCAAAGCGAAATCGGCAGCGTGAGCGCGAGGTAGCCGAACGCGAGCGGGAGATAGCTTTCAAAAGGACTCAATGTGTAGGAAGCAACCTCGCGCGCGTTGAGCGTGAACTCGCTGATCCCGATGATCATGAGGAGCGAGGAGTCTTTGACCAGCGAGACGAACTGCCCCGCGAGCGGCGGCAGCGTTTGCCGGAGCGCCTGCGGAAAAATAACGTAGCGATAAGTCTGCGCCCGCGTGAATCCAACGGCGCGCGCGGAATCGAGCTGCGATTTTCCCACGCTCTCGATGCCTGCCCGCACGATCTCGCTGATGTAAGCTCCGCTAAAAATGGAGAGGGTGATGACGCCCACCACGTAACGGTTTTGCAGACCGATCGCGTCGGCGACCACGTAGAAAAAAATGAGAATTTGCACGAGCAGCGGGGTGTCGCGAATGAGCTCGATGCAGATAGTCGCGAGGTAACTGAGCGGCAAAACGCGGGAGCGTCGGGCGAGCGCGCCCAGCACGCCGAACGTGGTGCTAAGCGCGAGCGCCGCCAGCGCGATGAGGATCGTCGTCAACCATCCGGCTACGAACTTTTCCCGATATTTAAAAACGCCCGCCCAGTCCCATTGATAGGCCGAGCCGCGGAACGCCAGCGCGAGCGCCGCGATGAGCAAACCCGCGGCCAGCGCGCCGTTCAAAATGCGAACCGCCGGCCTCGGCTGCGCGCCGCGTTCGGGCCGCATCAACCACGTCTTCAAAACAGAAAAGGGATTCCGCTTTCGCGAAACGCGGCCTTTTGTTCTGCCAGCCAGCGGTCGCCGAGTTTCTCAAAACCGCCGCGCTTCCGGAAATCGTCGAGGAACTCATTCACCTGCGCACGCAGTTTGTCGTTGCCCTTCCGGATGCCGACCGCCCACGCCTCTTCTTGAAATGGCTGGAGAAGCGCGCGCGTCGTCTGCCAGTTTTTCTGCCAATGCTTGAAGGTGGACATCTGGTCGTAGATGAACGCGTCCGCCTTCCCCTGCACCACTTCCAGCACGCAGGAGTTTTCCTGATCGAGCACACGCACCTGCGGCGCGTGCAAATGCGCCACCGCGTAGCTCTGTCCGGTCGTTCCCTGCTTCACCACGATCGTGCGGCCCGGTTGATCCACATCGGCCATCGATCCGATCGGCGCTCCTTTACCGATGAGCAGGCAGAGCCCGGTCCGGAGATAAGGTGCGGAGAAATCAATGGACTTCGCGCGCTCCTCCGTCGCCGTCATCGAGGAAATAATCAGGTCGATCCTGCCCGTCTTGAGCGCCGGGATCAGCCCGTCAAACGGGAGATTCTCGATCCGCACCGGCCGATGCAGAGATTCGCCGAGAGCGGTCGCGAGATCCACGCTCACCCCCGCCGGCGCGCCCTTGTCGTCGGTCATTTCAAAAGGCGGATACGCGAGTTCCATCCCTACTTTGAGCGTGTCCGGTGCCTGCTTCATGCAGCCGGCCAGACTGCAGAGAAGTGCAAAGTAAAACGGCATGACCGGGAAACGCCGGGTTTTGTGGAGAGCGCCGCAGTGAAGCATGGACGCGCAGTGTAAAAGCGCGCGGTGAAAATGCCAACGGCTTGCTCGCACGGGGTCTCCCGAGGTGGATGAGATCAAAACCGGCGCGCCCTTCTGTCAACGCAATAAGCCAGGCGAGTTATGGCTATTTATCGCCATCTGGGCGTGTAGTTGAGCTCTTGAAGTCTGTAGGGTGCGCTTCGGCGATGACCCATCCGCCGCCGATGCTCAGCGCGTTCGCCTTTCCCGCGGCCGGGTTTTGCCGCAAACCCGTTTGAAATCACGAATGAAACATCGAACTGCGCTCCTCGAGCTGCACTAACTCCAGTCGGCGCATGAGCGAACCAGACAAACTGGCCTTTGAAACGCCCCGCGCGGACCGCCCTGCTTCCGCCGAGCCCGCCGTGTCGCAACGTCGCTCGGGACACGATCCGTATGCGGCGTTCCGTTTTCGCGCGTATCGCCTGTATGCGCTCGGCAACCTGGCCTCGATCATCGGCCGGCAGATGCTCGCGGTGGCGGTGGAATGGGAAATCTACCAGCGCACGCATTCCGCCGCCGCGCTGGGATTGGTCGGCCTCGCGCTCGCGCTGCCGATCCTCCTGTTTGCCATTCCAGCCGGGCATTACGCGGACATTTTCTCGCGCAAAAAAATCATGCTGATCACGCAAATGATCACGGCGTTCGGCTCGGCGGGACTCGCGCTGCTCTCCATTTCCCACGCCGACCTGCGCCTGATTTACGTCCTGCTTTTTGTCACCGGCACGGCGCGCGCGTTTGGCGGTGCGGCGCGCGGCGCCTTACTGCCGAATCTGGTGCCGACGGAGCATTTCGGCAGCGCGGTGACCTGGAACAGCAGCACTTTCGAGTTTGGCACTGTGATCGGTCCCGCGCTCGGCGGCTTCCTCATCGCGCACTTCGGCTTTCCGCTCGTCTATTTTCTCGATGCGTTCAGCGCGCTGTCGTTTTTCGCGCTGCTGCTGCCAATTCGCGCCGTGCAGACTCCCGCCCCGCCAGCGGGCAAGGGCCTCGACAGCCTGTTCACCGGCATCGCGTTCGTGATCAAAAACAAAATCGTCCTCGCCACGATGACGCTCGACATGTTCGCGGTTCTATTTGGCGGCGCGGTCGCGCTGCTCCCGATTTTTGCCGACCAAATTCTGCATTGCGGTCCCGTCGGCCTCGGCTGGCTGCGCGCCGCGCCATCTTTTGGCTCGCTCGCGATGGGCATGACCCTCGCGCATTCGTCGCCGATGAAGTTGCCCGGAAAAACACTACTCCGCGCCGTCATTGGCTTTGGCCTGGCCACGATACTTTTCGGCATGTCGCGGTGGTTTCCGCTTTCCATTTTCCTGCTCGCGCTCACCGGCGCGTGCGATAGCGTCAGCGTCGTCGTGCGCCACACGCTCGTGCAACTGCTCACGCCCGACGCGATGCGCGGCCGCGTCTCCGCCGTGAACAACGTCTTCATCGGCTCCTCGAACGAACTCGGCGCGTTCGAGTCGGGCATGACCGCCGCCTGGCTTGGCCCCGTTGCCTCGGTGATTGGCGGCGGACTGGCGACCATCGGCGTTGTCCTTTTAGTGAGAAAAAAATGGCCGGAAGTCTGCCGCATCGGCCCCTTCGCCTCGATCAGAGCGGCATCAAACACAACGTAATCCGGGTCTGCAGTCCAGAAGGCGGCCTATGGGTCTTCCTAATTCGCTCGTGTCCAGGCTCCCCACCCGACAACCTCACTCCGACACGGTTTCTTTTTTGTGTCTTATGACGAAGCTTCTGACTTGGGTCTTACTACCCGCACTTTTAACTGGATTAGGGACCTTCGCCTTGTCGGAGCCGCTTAGGGTCGATATAAAACCTGAGACGAATCGCAAGGACGCCCTCACACCGCACTGGGAAAACTGGATGGTCATCGAAGGACTAGAAGCTTCACACGCATTCGGCGCGATTAGTGTTACGCTGCGCGAAGCAGGTTCCGTTGGTTCAGGACTGGCTGGTGGCTCGTGGAAGCCTGGATACGAAACAAAGGCTACCGTCGCCAGCGATGGTGTTTTCGTGAAGGATGGCGGCAAAGGCGGATCACTGGAGCTGGTAATTCATGGTCTGGTTTCCGGCAGGCATAGTATCACGACTTATCATAATTGGCTCACGACGGAACCGGTTGGTTCCTGTAGCATCGCAGTGGACGGACAGGTTAAGCTGAAGGGCGTCCAGCCTTCGAATTGCGTGACCAGCGATACCAGTGCCACCAGCGCTTTTGTCGAGTTTGTCGCAGTTGCCGACAAGGATGTCGTTATCACGATCCAGCCTGAAGGAAATGCCGCTTCCGACAATGTGATCATCAATGGGTTCGCGATTGATTCGACCGATCCTGCAAAACTAGCCGCAAGCCCGTCCCCCACCAATGATGATGAGCACGCGGTGGAAACCACGCGTTTAACCTGGCGTCCGTCCAAGGGAGCGGTGTCCCACCACTTATATCTTGGCACCAACGCCGAAGCAGTGGCGGACGCCACCCAAGAATCGCTGGAATTTAAGGGTTCTTTCAAAGAGCCGGCCTTTGCGCCCAAAGGTCTCAATCATCTGGACGGCTACTACTGGCGGGTGGATGAGGTTGATGACAAACAAACCGTGAGCAAAGGCGAAGTCTGGCACTTTGGAATCAGGCATCTTGCTTTCCCAAGCGCGGAGGGCTACGGGCGTTTTGCGCGCGGCGGTCGCGGCGGCCGGGTGATTGAAGTGAGAACCCTCGAAGACTATGACACGGCAAAGGGTGACGCGGTCATTCCGGGAAGCCTCCGCGAAGCTGTTGAAGCAGAAGGACCGCGCACCATTGTCTTTCGTGTGTCGGGCTTAATCAGGTTGAAGAAGCCCTGTGCTGTTCACAATCCCTACTGCACTCTCGCC
>JAXDQV010000253.1:0-4904 GCA_034667645.1 Chthoniobacter sp. | reverse complement strand
AAGATTGCTTCGGCTCCCGAAGTAATCTTCTGGTGATCCTAGCGCAGTGGCACCACCCGTTCCCATTCCGAACACGGAAGTGAAACGCTGCAGCCCCGATGGTAGTGCATCTATAGGTTGTGCGAGAGTAGGACGTTGCCAGTATTACGGCCCAGCTTGTTGGAAACAACGAGCTGGGCCCTTTTTCTGCCGAGGGCATGATTATATAATCTAGTCCAAATGCGCCTCGCGACGAAGTTTGCGCACTCCATCTGCGTTGGCGCAGAAGCGGTGGTGCGGAATGCCCATCCACGTGCGCGCGAGGTCTGGCTTCCAAGCGGCAGCGGGATCTCGCGTCGAAGACCGACTAGACCTCCGTCACCCGCCCCACGTCTGCAGCGCCCTCTTTGGCGGCGACAAGTGGATGGCACACCTTGCTGACACCAGCCAGTAACGTGGGAGCGCTGGCGACAGCGAGGCGAATTGCGACTGAAGCGCCTCTTCCCTCGTAGAGCATCCTTTCCGCCCTCCCGTTCGCTCCTTCGCTCACTCGATTTCGGTCGTCGCCTCCTCGCATTCTTGAGCTGTGTATTTCTCCCGAGTTAACATTGTTCTCTCACTCGCATCAATAGCGCATACTCAAACCGCACTTCCTCCATGAAACTTCAGGCACCCATTCCGACTTTTCGCATCTTCGACTACGCGCTCGCGAAAGCGTTTTACGTGGATTGGCTCGGCTTCCGCATTGACTGGGAACATCAGTTTTCGCCGACAGCGCCTCGCTACATTCAGATCTCGCGGGACGCGGCCGTGTTGCATCTGACCGAGCATTACGGCGACTGCACGCCGGGCGCGAAGGCTTTCATCCATTTGGACGATCTCGCCGAGCTGCACCACGAACTGCAGAACCGCCCGAATGCGAACATGAATCCGGGAATTGAGGAAGCACCGTGGCAGGCAAGGATCATGGAGGTGACAGACCCCTTCGGAAACCGGCTTTGCTTCAACCAATCGTTGCTAAAGTGGCCGCTCAAAGGCGAATGAACGAAGCGATCAATGGAGCAAGGTTTTGTATAACAACCCAAGTAGGCCGCTGTAGATGACGACCGGGATCACGCCCCATTTCCATCGTAGCATGCCGATAAACGAGCCGAGAGCGAGGGCTATAGCAAACCAATCAATGGCATTTCCATCCGGGCGCACAACGTGAACTCCGAACCAGACGGCGAGATTGAGCACCACCCCAACGACGGCGGCGGTGACGGCCGAAAGTGCTGCGGTTAGTTTTTCATTGCCGCGCAGTCGCTCGATGTATGGGCCGCCGAGGAAAATCCAGAGGAAGCACGGAGTGAATGTGGTCCAGGTGGTGACGAACGCACCGAGCGTGGCTGCAAGGAGCGGCGGCAAGGTTCCGGGTTGGTTCCAGCCCCCCATGAACCCGACAAACTGCAAGACCATGATCAGCGGGCCAGGTGTGGTTTCCGCGAGGCCAAGGCCGTCCATCATCTGGGGAGCGCTGAGCCAGTGAAAATTCTCAACCGCCTGCTGCGCCACATACGGCAGCACGGCATAGGCACCGCCAAAGGTGACGACAGCCGCTTTCGCGAAGAAGATGCCTTCTCGCGCGACAGTGTGGCTCCAGCCAAGCCAAAGGGAGGCCAGCAGGTTCGGCGCAGCCCAAAGCAGCGACCAGAGAAAAACGAGATGGAAAGCGCGCGCGCGAGAGGGCCGCGTGTGCGGCGGTGATTCGTCGTGATCGTCGAGCACGCTGCGGTCCACTCCTTCCTTTGCGTAGTGTGCGGTGAGGACGGAGAATTTTGCTTTCCACAGCCTGCCGCCGGCGAGACCGATCAGGCCCGCGCTGAGCACGATGAGTGGGAACGGGACTTTGAAAAAAAAGATGGCGATGAAAGCGAGCGCAGCAATGCTCCACATCACTTCGTTCTTGAGCGCTTTTTTTCCGATGCGCATGACGGCGACGCCAACGATCGCCATGACTGCAGGTTTCAAGCCGTAGAAAACCGCCGCGAGCCACGGGATGTTGCCATAAGCGGCATAAACAAAGCTGAGCCCCCACAAAATGAAGACCGAGGGGATGACGAACAACGCTCCCGCCACGACGCCGCCCCACGTTTTGTGCAGAAGCCATCCGATGTAGATGGCAAGCTGTTGCGCCTCCGGTCCTGGCAGCAGCATGCAGAAATTCAGCGCGTGAAGAAAGCGGGCTTGGCTGATCCAGCGCTTCTTTTCCACCAACTCGGTCTGCATGATGGCGATCTGGCCCGTCGGCCCGCCAAAGCTGATCAAACCCAGCTTCAGCCAAAAGCGGAACGCTTCTGCAAAGCTCGGATGAGTGGTCGTCCCCTGCGGCGATGGCGTGGTAATGGCCTGAACATCCGCCTTGTCGGGTTGAGGCATGTGGGTGCGGTTTCGGCGGGCGATTTGATCGGCGGAGCTCTCGACAAGCTATGAGATCACGGTTGGAAAGAGAAACTCAACAAAGAGGGTGGCGTCGATAAAATCAGTTTTCCCAATCGTCTGCGTGATCGAGGGGTTTAGAGTGAATCGCGATACTCGACGATGGCCTCCGCGATTTGCTCGGCCAGCCTCTGCCGATAACTCGCGCTTTGAGCGAGCGCCACGTCTTCGCGGTTCGTCAGGAAACCGCACTCAGCCAGGACTGACCGGATTTTGGATTTTCGCAATACGAAGAAACCGGCGCGCTTGATTCCGCGGTTATCGCCGGTCGTGGTGCACAGGAGATGGCGCTGGATTCGCGAGGCGAGTGCAGCCCCGCTGGCGGAGGAGTAAAATGTCTCGATGCCGCGCGCGCCGGGTCGGAGGCCGGAGTTAAAGTGGATGGAAACGAAGATTCCCTCGGGGTGCGCATTTGCGGCAGCAACACGCGCGGGAAGTGAGACAAAGGTATCGTCTTCGCGTGTCAAAACCGTGCAAAACCCTGTTGCTTGAAGTGCTGTGCTGAGCCGACGCGCCACATCGAGAGTCGCGCCTTTTTCCGGGATGATGTTTTGCGGGATGCCACCGAGATCGTGTCCGCCGTGGCCAGGATCGATCACCACCGTGCTGAAGCGTCCCTGTGGAATGGAAACCTTCGGCGGGCTCGCCGTTTTGCGGCTGGCAGGCGATCTGTGCCTGCTGCGTTTCGTTTTGGCCTCCGACTCCGCCACGAGAACCAAAAACGCGAGCAGGATTGTGAACGCCCTTCTCATCCGATTACAGCGGAGTCACGAGGCTGATTTTTCCGCAGGACAAACACGCACGACGACACTGCCTAGCAGACGAACGTGCTCCCGCAAAGCTTCCTCTACCTTCTTGGAAATGACGTCCGCATCCCGCACCGACATCGCGGCGTCCACATTGATCGCGACGTCGCTGTAAACGCGATGACCCAGCCAGCGGGCACGCACGTCATGCACGGCGAGCACGCCTGGCACATGAGTGGGCGCGTGCTCGATTTCGGCCAGGATCTCGGGCTCGATGCCGTCGATGAGCCGGGTCCAGATCGATAAAGCGGCGTCCTTTACGATGAACAGGATCGCGATCGTGATCGCGACGCCGATGATCGGATCAAGGATCGGCAAGCCGAACCAGGCGCCAATCACGCCGATCAAAACGGCGAGACTGGTAAAGCCATCCACCCGAGCGTGCTGGCCATCGGCAACCAGTGCGGCGGAGCCAATTTCTTTGCCGACGCTGATGCGAAAAACGGCGACTGCTTCGTTTCCGATAAAGCCGACGATCGCGGCCACCGCCACCCAGCCGAGATAAAGCACCGGCTGCGGGTGAATGATTTTCAGGACGGACTCATAAGCGGCCACGCACGCCGAAAAAAAGATGATGAGGACGATCACGACTCCCGCGACGTCCTCGGTTTTGCCATATCCGTAGGTGAAACGGCGGCTTGCCCCGCGGCGCGCTAGCGCGAAAGCGATCCAGAGCGGAATGCTGGTGCCGGCGTCCGCGAAGTTATGAATAGTGTCCGCCAACAGCGCGACTGAGCCCGAGATCAGCACGATCACTAGTTGAACCAGCGCGGTAATCCCGAGACCGACCAGCGAGATTTTCAGAGCCCGGATTCCGCGTTCGTTTGACTCCATGCTCTCATCCACTTTGTCGGGAGCACTGTGGGAATGGGCAAACGTGCCCCGCAACCAGCCGAGGATGCCGGCGCCGTGATCGTGCCCACCGGGGCCGTGGGAATGTCCATGATCGCAGCTATTCTGCTGCGTTGGTTTTGCCATCGTGCGAGGGTAGACTACCTCCGTCCTAACGGAAATAGCATCTTCGGTTGAAGTCCACGCCGCAAACGCTAGGCTCTGCAGATTGCACGACCGGTCTCAATCATCGCGCAATGGAGCGACGGGGACTTCGTTGGCGGCTTTCCTGATTTCTCTTCGGCATCGAATAATCTATCCCATGAAACGTGTCATTTTTCTTCTGGCTGCTGCAGCTTTCTTTCTGCCAACCGTTGGATTTGCCGGCCCCACGGCCCGCATCGCAGCATGGAATATCGCTTCCGGCCGCAGCAATACTGGAGGGACGCCGATTCCGCCCGACAGAATCGAACGTCTCGCCAACGTGATCGCGGCCAAGATCAAACCCGACGTAATGGTCCTCGAGGAGGTGTGGCCTTCTACGGCGAGTGAAGATCTGGCAAAGGCTGCAACGAAGGCAGGATTTGAACTGGTCGCGGTCAAAATGCCGCCGCAGGCTTCGGACGTTGTGCAGTTGGTGTCAGTCCTCAAACGTCCTTCAGTCCAGCTGACCGATGTCCAGTTGATCGATAAATCAAACGACATCGTGGATGGCGACGACCCGGAGAAGAAGACGACTCGGAAGGCTGTGCAGGCGAAGGTGAAGATTGACCATTTCGATTTCTATCTCGTGGGCGTTCATTTGAAATC
>JAXDQV010000252.1:0-4436 GCA_034667645.1 Chthoniobacter sp. | reverse complement strand
ATTGATCGGGAGCAGCTCCCGGTAGCGCCACATGGAGTGCGGACGCGACTCGATTTCCGCCCGCGTCAGCACTGGCCGGATCGCATCGTAATCGTAAGCGGCCTCAAGCGGTCCAAAGTCGAAATCGCACACATGCACGGCTTCCTTAGGATAGGCGCGAGCGCATTCGCGGCACTTGAGGTGCGTGAAAAAAGGGCTGGAATTTTTGTCCATACTTCAAGCCTCCGCCCGAGAGTTCCAGTCAGCGAAAGAAGGTGCGACAGACCGCAATCTCCTCTCATCTTTTCCAGACATTCGCCTTTTAAAGCGAACATCCGGCTGGATTTGGCACCTGGTCCTCGCGAGCTGCTTTTCAGCATCTCCCGAGCGGTTGCCGTGACGTCAACGGGCCAGTCCCTCAGTCACTCTCGATAAGAAGTGGGCGAAAAGTAGGAGCGACCCCCGCTACCGTCAAACCATTTTTTGCACGCGCGCTGTTCATCGGGCGCGCGCGAAGCTAACGTCTCGCCCGCATGAGAATGTTGATTTTTTCCATCATCGCCGCGTGCCTGGCCATGGCCGGATGCACGCCGAAGAAACAGGACGAATCCAATGAAGCGGCGCAACTGGAACTCGCGCGGGTGCGCACGAGTCTGACGGCGGCGCAAACAAACCTGCGGATGAAGCAGGATGAGTTCGAGCTTCTGAAGGCGGATGCGGAAAGCAAACAGAGCCAGCCCGACGCGAGCAGCAAACAACTGGCCGAGCGCGACGCCCGAATTGCGACGCTGGAAGCCGAACTGGATAAAGTCAAAAAGCAGGACTCGCAGGTTTTCAAAGGCATCGGCGAGCTGCGACAGCGCGGAAATCTGAATTCAGCAATGAATCTCTACCGCATGTTCATGCAGGATTTCCCTGACAGCCCTCTCGTCCCGGACGCCCAGCGCGCGATCACCGCGCTCACTGAGACCGTCGAAACGACGGTCTCAGAAACGACGCGGCTTTCGCCCAACGCCAGCCAAAAGCGCAAGGAGCTCGACCTCAAAAAGCGGCTGCCTTTTGGGGCGGTGACGGTGCAGGAACTGTCTCCGTTCGTGAAACACAAAACGTCCGCCGAAATCACCGGTCTGCTCGGCAATCCGGATCACGTTTTCCCCAGCGGTTCGGAGTGGGGCTATGCGGATCGCGCCATCGATGATCAGAGCGGTCAGCGCGGCATGCTCATCGTCACGTTTACCTCTGGCAGAGTCTCATCCTTCCGCGTGGGCTACGCGGGGCGAGAAATCGTGCCGTAAAAATCGAGCGAACGAAAGAGACCACCGTTTAGCTCGCCGGGATGTGGACCGGAACCGTGATCGTATTATTGCCGTAATCCACTTCGAGGATCTTGTGCGCCGGGTTCACGGTAATCTCCAGCAGGTAATCGCCGGCCGGCACGCCGGTGATATCGATCCATTGGCCGCCGAGGCTCGAATCGTAAACATCCGCCCATCCGGTGGAAATGCCTTGCGAGTCACAGGTGAACTGTCTGACCGCGCTGGAGTCGGGATCCCATTGGTAAACATCCTCCAGGCAAAAACCGGCTTTCGTGCCGACGGCAACGACTTTGTTGGCGGAATCGAGTAGACGATAATTCGCGTAGCCGGCGAAATGATAATGCCCGTGACAGGCCGAGTATACGAAGAGGTCGGGATGGTCCTCCGGCCGGCCCAGCGCCACGTCCGTGTTCCCGACGTTACGCGTCTCGGTGGCAAAGCGCAGCAATCGCCGCGTCCCCTGCTTCACCCAGCCTTCCACCACGTCGCAATCGTCCGCGGCAAAAGTTTCGATCGAAATGGAAGGATTGACCACCGCCGCCACCGGCACGAGATCGGCGCCATTTGCAAAGGCGCGCGCGCTCACCGCCACATCCGCGAAATCGGCAGTCGAGTGCAGCCGGATATACCAATCACCCGCGGCGGGTTTTTTCACCGTCAGCTTCTTGTTACGTCCGAGCAATGGCGTGCGTGCATCAAAGACCTTGCCCATTGGCAATGCTCCGAATTTGGCAAAGAGGTTGGTGGCACCGCTGCGATCGGAGTCTGTCACCACCAGTTCGTCCTGCCCGTCGCTGACCACAAAGTGAAAGAATGCGTCGCTCACTCCGCTCCCGGCGAGGCTCTTCGCGGGTTCGCCCGATTTCAGCTCCGTGAGCACGCTTTCCGGATGCACCGTGACGGAGGCGCTGGTGACGGCGCTCGGTGTTTTTCCTGCTTTAAAACCGCGTGCTTTGATCGTCATTGAGTGCGCGTCGCTCAGCGGGCGCGCGTAGAGCGGGGATGTCGCGTCGGGATTGCTCCCATCGAGCTCATAGCGAATCGTGACATTTGGCATCAGGGAGCGGATGCGCACCACGGCCTTCCCCGAAAAAATGCCCTCGGTCGGCTGGAAAATCAGGGGAGCGACGATGCCCGGCCCCATCGTGAGTTGCGCGAGCAGCTTCATGCCCGAGTAGGGCGTGAACGGTTGAACGACCAGAAACCACTCGCCGGCCTGCGGGTTGGCAATTTCAATCGATTCGTCGTTACCGGACTGCGAAGACTCCTTGTCGAAGTCGGAGGTGTTCGGCTCGCTTCCGAGTTTGAGATACAAATCCGCGTCGCCCTTCCCACCTCGCGATCGGATCTTCAACATGGTCGCTCCCGGCGGAACGATGATCTTGTAAAGAGCGGGAGCACTGTCGCTGCGATTGTGAAGAGGCACCCCGCCTTGCAACAGGACGGCGGCGGCGTCTGCAGGAGGCGGGGAGTAAAGAATGCCGGCCGTAGCGAGAACACACAGACTCCGAGCCACTGATTTAAAGGAGAAAAAAAAATTCACGCGGTCGTATCGTGGAGTTAGTCTCCACATTCAAGTCGGTTCTTCAGTCTGTCTTGCGTCCTTGCATTGACCAAAAAAAAGCCGCACCCGGGTATTTAACGACGTTTCCGCCGCATTGTCTCCAACCGCAAGTCTGCCGATGGCCGGACTCGAACCGGCACTCCACTTTCGTGAAAACGGATTTTAAGTCCGTTGATATACTCTGATGAAGGAGTTTCGTTGACGAATACTTGACAAGTAGAGGCTCTTTTCATTACTTTGCGTCACCATGCGCAAGACGACGATAAACCTCACGAAGACACGGGTGAATGGCGAACCCTATTTCTGTGTAACAGTTCCGCGGCCGGGGAAGGGGAGGCTCCGGCGCTTCTTCAAAAGCCGGGATGAAGCGAAGACGTTCCTCGACGCCAAGAAAATCGAGAAGGAAAACCACGGGACGGCGGCGATGGCGTTGAACGAGTCTGCTCGATCCGAATATCTGGAATGCACGGAAGCATTGAAGCCCTATGGTGCCACGCTGCGCGATGCTGTCGGGTTTTATCTGCCACACCTGAAGGCACGCAACCGATCCTGCACCGCGATGGCGCTTGTTGATGAACTACTGAGGGTCAAGACCGCAGACGGAGCGAGTGAGCGTTACCTTGGGGATTTACGGCACCGGCTTCGTCTGTTTGCCCAAGCCTTCAATGGCAAGCCGGTTGCGGAGATCACAGCGCGTGAACTCGATGAATGGTTGCGTGCACTGTCACGGGCCGGAACGGGGAAGCTGGTCGCGCCAACCACCCGCAACAATTTCCGGCGAGTGCTCAGGGTCGCTTTCAACTTCGCGCGCAAACAGGGCTATTGTGCCAGCAACCCGGCTGATAGTAGCGCCAAGGCGAAGGAAATCGAAAGGCCCGTAGGGATTCTCACCCCCGCCGAAACTTCACGGCTACTTGAATCGTGTGCGCCAGAGCTGGTTCCTTTTATTGCGATCGGTGCATTCGCCGGGCTTCGCCGCGCTGAGATTGAACGACTCGATTGGAAGGAAATCGATCTGGCGTCCGGGCTGATTCAAGTGACCGCACGGAAAGCTAAAAGCGCCCGGCGACGCTTCGTTAAGGTCAGGGAAAACCTCGCGTCATGGCTTCGTCCACACGCACAGCAGAGCGGCCCCGTGACTCCTGATAATTACCGCGAGCTTCTCGATACAGCACGAGCCGCCGCGCGTATTCATGATTGGCCGCAGAACGCGTTGCGGCATTCATTTGCCAGCTATCACCTTGCGCAGTTCAAAGACGCCGCGGCGCTCGCCCTGGAGCTTGGGCACACCAACAGTAATCTTGTCTTTCAGCATTACCGGGAGGTTGTAAAACCGAAGGATGCCGAGCGGTTTTGGGGCATTAAGCCTTTGACCGCAGACGCGATCGTAGCGTTTGCATAAGCCAGTAAGCGCAGGTTTATTCCGCATGTCGGAAAAAAACCGCAAATAGTTCTTGCTTAGTTCGCACGCATTGACTATCAACACAATCAGCAGTGGAAAAAATTCAGGGCGGTCACTGTAGCCTTGTTCAGTGTTAAAAAAAAATCAGGGTCAATCGCACTGAGGCCTTGTTCGC
>JAXDQV010000251.1:0-5684 GCA_034667645.1 Chthoniobacter sp. | reverse complement strand
TCGAGACGCAGCCGCTTTCAAAGCGCGAGCGCAAAAGCCGATGCGAGGAATTGCTGACGCAGTTCGGCATCGAGCACGTGGGCAGGCAGCTCGCACTTACGCTTTCCGGCGGCGAAAAACGCCGGCTCACGATCGCGCGGTCGCTGGTGACGAAGCCGAGTATGTTGATGCTCGACGAACCATTTTCAGGCGTTGACCCGATTGCAGTTTATGACGTGCAGCAGATCATCGCGAATCTCCGCGACAGTGGCCTCGGTATTTTAATCACCGACCACAATGTGCGCGAGACGCTGGCGATCGTGGACCGTGCCTATCTGATTTCCGAAGGGCGCGTGGCGAGCCAAGGCTCGAAGGAGTTCCTCGTCAACGACCCGATCAGCCGTCAGCTTTATCTCGGAGAACGGTTTAAAATGTAACCTGGAAAGAACAAAACCATGCAAGTAGCCAACGCCAATCCTCCCATCCAAGTCACCGGCCGCCATGTCAGTGTCACCGACGCCATCATCGATTATGCGCGGAAAAAAATCGAGGGGCTCCACCTCGATTATCCACGCATCATCGAGGCGCAGGTGATCCTCGACGTGCAGAAATATCGGCACATCGCCGAAGTGCTTCTGCATTGCACCAATCACATCACCATTGATGCGAGCAGCGACACGACGGATATGTATGCCTCCATCGACGAGGCGGTGGACCGGATCGCGCAACAAATGCGCAAATACAAAACGAAGATCATGCGCTCCCACCGTCCGCGGCGGCAGGACGTGCAGCATCTCGACGAGCAGGTTTTTTCGAGCGCCGGCATGGAGGAGCATGAGGAAAGCGAGCCGACGCTGGTGCACACGGAGCGCTATCCGGTGAAGCCGATGTTCGTGGACGAGGCCGTGCTGCAGCTCGAGATGTCGAGCAGGCAGTTCGTGGTTTTCCTCAACGCGAAGACGGAAAAAGTGAATGTGATTTATCGGCGCAAGCACGGCGACTTTGGCCTGATCGAGCCGACTTTTACCTAGGCGGTGCCATGCAGGGTCCACAGGCTCCCACCACGCGGTCGCGAGGTGCGCCTGTGAACCCGCGCACCAAACATCCGACCGTCACCGTTGGTGAATGGTATTCGCGACACTCGGAAGCGCTGCAACTCAAACTGATCGGGCCGGCGGTCGGTCTCGACCGAATTATTCGCGAACCAACGATCAACCGCCCGGGTCTGGCGCTGTCGGGTTTTTATTCCTATTTTGCGGAGAAAAGGATTCAGGTCATTGGAAGTGCGGAGTTTTCTTATCTCAAAAGCCTCAAGCCAGAGGACGCTCGAAGCCGGATTCGCCAGCTCTGCACGCACCGGATCCCCTGCATCATCATCTCACGCAACGCGAATCCGCCGCGCCATATTTTGAACGATGCAGCCGACGCCGGTGTGGCGGTTTTCCGCACCCCCATGATCACGATGAAGTTCATCAACGCCGCGACAATCGCGCTGGAGATGGATTTCGCCCCGACCCAGACGGAATACGGAAGCATGGTGGATATCCTCGGGATGGGGGTGCTCATTCGAGGCTCGAGCGGCATCGGGAAAAGCGAGTGCGTCCTCGGTTTGATCGAGCGCGGGCACAGCCTCGTGAGTGACGACATTACCCGCCTGCGCGCGATCGAAGGCCGTGAGCTAATCGGCACGTCGCCCGACCTGACCCGTCATCACATGGAGGTGCGCGGCCTCGGCATTATCAATGTCACGGCCATCTTCGGGATCTCCGCGATCCGCACGGAAAAGCGCCTCGACCTCATCGTCACACTAAAAGATTGGCAGGATCTGGAGGAGGTGGATAGGATTGGCTTGGAACAGGAATTTTACGAAATACTCGGAATCCTAATCCCGCATGTGACCATCCCCGTGCGCGTAGGACGCGATCTGGCACGCCTCGTCGAAGTCGCGGCTCTGGATCAAAAGTTGAAAGGGATGGGGCAGCACAGCGCGATGGAATTCAACGACCGGCTTTTAAACATAATGCAGAAAAAGGACGCAAACTGATGGGCCTGCTCAGCCGCAAATCCGTCTCTGCGCCGGTGCCCAAAATCTCGCGGGAGCTCACCATTATCAATCGCCTGGGCATGCACGCGCGTCCCTCGGCGATGTTTGTAAAAATCTGCTCCCGGCACAAAGCCGACATCTGGGTGGAAAAGGACGGCGAGCAGGTGAATGGAAAAAGCATCATGGGCCTGATGATGCTCGCGGCGGGACAGGGATCGAAATTGGTCGTGACGTGCGAGGGGAGCGATGCGGCAGAGGCGCTCGGTGAAATCGAGGCACTCATAGCCCGTCGTTTCGATGAAGACTGACGCCGCCGGAGTTTCGTTTCGCGAATCTCGCCGACACACTTCTTTTTCCTCGAAATCTCCGGGCAGGACTGCGAGCCTCCCGCGCGCATGAGCGAAGAGCTGGCGCGCACCGAAAAAAGATTCCAAGGCGTCGGCGTCTCCCCGGGGATCGCGCGCGGGACAATCTTTGTTCATCGCATGGACGACGAGGAGCCGCCCGTGCGACACATCCAGGAAAGTGACTTCCCGCAGGAGGTCGCGCGGTTTGAAGCGGCGCTGATCGCCACCCGCGCCCAGATCCTCGAGATGCAGGAGAAAATCGCCGAGGCCATTGGAGCGAAGGATGCGGGAATTTTCGACGCGCATCTGCTCGTCGTCGAGGACCGGACTTTGATCGACGAAGTGCTGCGCACGCTCGCGCGCGACAAGACGAACGTGGAGCACGTGTTCCAGCAGGTCGCCAATCGCTACTCGAAAACGCTCAGCGAAATCGACGATCCATATCTGCGCGAACGCGCCCTTGATATCCACGACGTCGCGCGCCGCGTGCTGCATAATTTGATGGGGAAAAACGCGAAGCCGCTCGCCGCGATCGAGAGCGCGCACATTCTCGTCGCGCATAACCTGACCCCGTCGGACACGGCGCAGCTTAACCGCAATCTCGTGCTCGGTTTTGCCACCGACGTCGGCAGCAAGACGTCGCACACCGCTATCATGGCGCGCTCGCTGAACATTCCCGCCATCGTCGGCCTACATAACGTCACGGAGATCCTCGAAACGGGCGACCATGTCCTGCTCGATGGTTACAACGGTTTCCTGATCGTAAATCCGAGCGACCAGACGCTTTGGGAATACGGCGAGCTCGAGGTCAAAAAGGGCGAGGTTGAGGAGCAGCTCACCGAGTTGCGCGAGACCATTTCGACGACCAGTGACGGGCGCCACGTCATTCTTTCCGCCAACATCGAGCTGCCAGAGGAAGTGGAGCACGTTTTGAAATCCGGCGCGGAAGGCATCGGTCTTTACCGCACGGAATTCTTTTACCTCAACAAGACAGAACTCCCGAACGAAGAGGATCAATACGTCAATTATCGCAAGGTCGCGGAGCAAATCCTTCCGCACAGCGTCATCATTCGCACGCTGGATCTCGGCGGCGACAAGTTCATGAGCGCACTTGATTTGCCCGAGGAACTGAATCCTTTCCTTGGCTGGCGCGCCATTCGGTTCTGCCTGGAAAAAGTCGAGATTTTCAAGGTGCAGCTCCGTGCGATCCTGCGGGCGAGCGCCGTCGGCAATGTCCGCATGATGTATCCGATGATCTCCGGCCTCGACGAGTTGCGCCGCGCCAATGCGGTTCTCCAGGAATGCAAAGACGAGTTGCGGGCCGAGGGCCTTGCCTTCAATGAGCAGATGGAAGTCGGCGCGATGATCGAGATTCCGAGCGCCGCGGTCTCCGCCGATCTGCTCGCGCACGAGGTGAATTTTTTCAGCATCGGCACGAACGATTTGATCCAATACACGATCGCCGTCGACCGTGTGAATGAGCGCATCGCGCATCTCTACGAGCCGACGCATCCGGCGATTCTTCGTTTGATCAAAATGGTCGTCGATGCGGCGCACGCGCACGATTTGTGGGTCGGCGTCTGCGGCGAAATGGCGGGCGAGGTCGCGCTCACTCCGCTGCTGATCGGCCTTGGCATTGATGAACTCAGCACCGGCGCCGCGCTCGTGCCGCGGGTGAAGCGCGCGGTGCAGGCGCTTGACATCGGCGTCTGCCTCGCGCTCGTCGAAGAGGTGATGCGCCTCGACAGTCCCTCGGAAATTCTGGCGCGCTGTGAGCACGTGGCGCGGACGCATTACGCCGAGTTGCTGACGTGATTGCAGCTCGCGCCGCCATGCACGATCTCATCATCGCCCCCTCCATGCTCGCGAGTGATTTTTCGCGTCTGCGCGAGGAAGTAAAACGGGCCGAGGCTGCGGAGGCGGACTGGCTGCACATGGACGTGATGGATGGCCATTTCGTGGACAACATTTCCTTCGGTCCCGCATTCGTGGCGGCCACCCGGAGATGCGCCAGCGTCCCGCTCGATGTTCATCTCATGGTTCAGCGTCCCGATCATTACGTCCCCCGTTTTGTGGAATGCGCCAGCAGCATCACGGTCCACGTGGAAGCGAAACATCACGTCGGGCAAACGTTGTCCCACATCCGGCAAACTGGCCGCACCGCTGGTCTGGCGTTCAATCCGCACACGCCGTTTGATGAGGTGATTCCCTTTCTCGATCAAATCGACCTGCTGCTCGTGATGACCGTGGTGCCGGGCTTTGGCGGTCAGGCATTTATGCCGGAGACATTGCCAAAAATCGAACAGGCGAGCCAATGGCGCGCCGAGAACGGGCTCCAGTTTAGGATTGAAGTGGATGGGGGCATCAACGCGCAAACGGCCCTGCTAACCCGGGAACGCGGAGCAGATACGCTCGTTGTCGGCACATCCGCTTTTGGCGCGGATGACATGGGGGCAGCGGTTCGCGCGATGCGCGACGGCGTCACTGCACAGTAAGTTCCTGCTCATCCGACGAGAGACCGAGCAGCACGAGCGCTTCGCCCACCAGAAAAAGCGAGCCGGTGATCAGAATGTGTTCGGGCCGTCGCAGTGCGATATCGAGCGCATCGGCAAGGTCACGCGCCCCGATGCACGGCGTATTCCGGACGGACCCGCAAACTGCGGCGGCGGAACTTGTGCGAGGATTTTGAACCGGCGTCGCGATGAATGAGGCGGCGATCGGCGCAAGCGCTGCACAGATGCCGGCCACATCTTTGTCGCTGAGTATTCCAGCGATGATGGTGGCGCGCTCCGCGGCGAAAACCTCGCGCCAGGTGGCCGCGAGAAGGGATGCCGCGGCCGGATTATGCGCGCCATCGAGGACGACGGCGTATTTGGATTTCGCAACTGGAATTAGCCGCTGGAATCGACCGGGCCACTCGACTGCGCGCAACCCCGCGCGGATCGATTTGTCGTCGGCCGCGAGGTTCGCCAGCTCCAGGGCGGCGACTGCGAGCGCCGCATTCAGTTTTTGATGCTGGCCCGGCAGGGCGATTTCGTGATTTCCCAGCGGATCGGTGACGAAACGGAGTGCTGCAGTTTGTTCAACAGCCGTTGCGCGCAAAACGCTTTCCACTTCGGGATGCTGCGGGCCCGACACGACCGGAACTCCGGCTTTAATGATGCCCGCTTTTTCAGCCGCGATCTCCCGGAGCGATGAGCCGAGCCACGTTTGGTGATCGAGATCAATGGCGGTGAGGACGCTCACCGCCGGCGTGACGACATTCGTGGAGTCGAGCCGGCCGCCCATTCCCGTTTCGAGCACGACGACCTCGG
>JAXDQV010000250.1:0-4760 GCA_034667645.1 Chthoniobacter sp. | reverse complement strand
TAGTGACATTCGCTTCAAATGAAGCGAGCGACGCCCGGCGCAGTCCGAAGACATGGAAGAAGTCGTTCCAAAAAGTCTGTTTCTCCGCGCTCTCGGAGCGGTCGCCCGTATGCTCGCGCGAAAAGCGGATGGCGCGGTCGCGGACTTCGTTCCAGGAAAGATGGGCCTGTGGTGAACCAAGACCTCACAGTCCTGCATCGAGCGATTCAAGACAAAGTTAGATAGAAGCCGCAAGGTTCGGTGCCCAAGCTGGCGGGTTGTAGATCAAAGCCACTGGTTTACCGGTCGAAGCCAATGGGTTGAAGGTCCAAACCAACGGCTTGGATGGAGAAGCCATTGGCTTTTCGATCAAAGCCATCGGCTTCCCGGTCCAGGCGGGCGGGTTGATGGTAGAATCTCTTGGTTGCACGGTCCAAACCGCTGGCTTTCCAATCGAAGCCGCTGGTTTGGATCGGCAGCGGGTTGGATTTTCAACTCACTTCTCATTTTCGATTCTCAGGGTTGATGTTGGAAGGTGTGCTTTGGAAGCGGGATCGAAAGAATATTTTCGAGAAGAAGCCTGGGGGTTGAAACGGATGTTCCACCTTAGACTTAGGCAAACTGTCCAGGACTGTGAATAAGTGGTGAATAAGTCCGGCATTTTCGGTCGTTCGGAATTTTTGGCGGGGGCTGTGAATAACTCTTTGAAATCCTTCGCGTCCCGGCGTGTTCCACGGCCTTTGATCGGATCATTAAACCCTGCCGGTGAGGTGGTTCCGGGTTGAAGCTGGCACGCGGTCAGCTACGGATTTTTTTGTCCGCGAAGGTCGCCGATGCGACTGGAACGAGACGCAATAAACGAAAGTCCCTAACCACAAGACAGGGCATCCGCAGGAGTTAGTTCTATGAATACTTCACTCATCGGTTACTTCGCGCGAGTCGCGCTGAGTTTCACGAGAAAAAACGATACGAAGTTCATCGCGTTCACCCGCAACGTGCTGACCTTGATGACCGGCAATGCCACCTGTCCAAACCCGACGCCGTCGTTGCCGACCGTCACCGATTCGGTGGACGGTTTCGAAACGGCGGTGCACGACGCGCTGAACGGCGGGCGGATCGAGATCGCGACGCGCAACGCCGCGCGCTCGGAACTGCTCGCGCTGATGCGCCAGCTCGCGGCCTATGTGCAGGTGGCCTGCAATGCCGATCTGCTCGCGCTGCTGAGCTCCGGCTTCGAGCCCGTCCGCGCCCCCTCGCCCGTGGGCGCGCTGCCTGCGCCGCAAAACGTGCGCCTCAGCCTCACCGGCGTGAGCGGCGAGATACTGGTGCGTTTCGACCGAGTCAGCAACGCGGTGAACTACACCGCGCAAACCTCCGTGAGCGTGGATGGACCGTGGGAATACGAGGATCCATCCACCTCGACCCGCGTGCTCGTGGAAGGTCTCACGCCGGGAGCGATCTCCTGGTTCCGCGTGTGCGGGAATGGCTCTGCGGGCGCGGGCGCGTGGAGCAGCCCGATCTCGGCGATGGCGGTGTAATCACACGACATTTGCCAAGACGCGCAAAAGCGCGCCGGTGATGATCATCGGCGCGCTTTTTGTTTTTCGCATTTATCCCAGCCTGCGCAAGGCTTGCGATCTCCGAAAGCAAAGTTGGGGCGGGTTTACGGTGAAACCGCGCAGCCATCCCCGGCCTCGAAACCGGAGTTGTTTTGATCGTCGAAAAGGTAGCTTTGGCAAAGGCTGTGAACCGCGTCCGCCAGCGTCGCATAGGTCATCACTTCCACGTTCTTTCCGTAGTGGAAAGGCCCCAGAAGCTCGAAGCCGATGTCCTTTTTGGGGTCAGGCACCACTCTTACCACGGCGCTGATTCCTTTCTCGTCGCACAAGCTCATCATCTCTCCGAGGTCTTTCGAGCAGTCGGCATGCATCATGTCGAGGCTGGTCAGGTCTGTCAAAAGGCGAAAGCCGGGCTTGATATCAATCAACAGGCCTCTGACTTTTTCCAAACACGATTTCATTTCCGTGACGTCAACCTGATGAGTGAAACTCATGGTGAGCACCCGTTTTGAGGTATCGAGTTCGGTGTGAAACATGGCGGCTAATCCAGCCTCGCACCCATTCCTGAATCAATGGCATGAAATCGAAAAGAATCGTGTGCCGCCCGGTTCCGGCGTTTCACGGCCGGGGGGACTCGACGATGTGCAAAAGGGAATTAAGGAAAGACGTAGCCTTTGTTTTGCAGGAAAATCTTAACGCGGTTCACGCTGTCCGCCTGCGTCTCATGCGCCGCCTGCGCCGCGTCGGTCAGAGCCGTATCGAGATTTAAAACGATCTTTCTCCGGGTGATGGTGACGTTCGCTGTGGTGCCGCCATTGGCGATCACCTCCACCTTCAAACCGCTGAGCGCGCGAGGAGAAGTATAGATCGTGCCGCGGATGTGGCCGCGCAAATAACACGAGGTGGCCCTATGGCCATCCGACGCATCGAATACCGCTTCGCCCGAGGCAAACACCTCCTGCGGCCCAGTCGGCGAATCGACCTTGAGGCTGCGCAATGTATCGAATGGAAAAGTGCCGCCGATTTTCTTGGTGCCCGCTTTCAAATAGAGAAGGAATGACGCGGTCACATTATAACCATCGGACGCGAAGGCGGTTTGATCTCCGAGCACGAAGTAAATCGGAATGACCTGGTTCTTGCTGCCTACCAACTCAGAGTTGGTGAAGGTGCCTTTGTAGATAAAGCTTTCCGCCTGGGCGCCGGCGGCGAACCCAATGCAGAGGCAAACGCCGAACATGAATCTGAGCAGATTCTTCATGGAGTGAACCTGCTGTGGTGGCCTGAATTTACAACGAGGATTCTTTTCAATGCCGAAGCCGCACGAACTGTGAACGCTGCCTTCATGCTGCTGAGATCAGCGTGCATTTTGTTTTACTCGGTAGGCGGATACAGGGTGCGGGGTTGAAGGCTCGTTTGTTTTTTCGCGCGTCAGCGGAACTCATCCGCTATTTTCGGCGGGCAAAAGATCCATGAAATTTACGCCCGCCCTATATTGCGCCTTCACCTTTCTCCTCGCGCTTGCCCGTGCGGCTTTGGCGGAGAACACGGAGCAGTGGGGCGTGTATGAAGTCGCGCTCAAGGGGCCTGGCGACGGCAATCCGTTTCTCGATGTGCGCCTTTCCGCGACCTTCACCGATGGCACGCACTCTCATGAGGTGGAGGGGTTTTATGATGGCGACGGCATGTATCGCGTCCGGTTCATGCCCGAGGCTGCGGGCGAATGGCGCTATGAAACGACGAGCAACCGCTGGCCGCTGACGGGCAAGACGGGAACTTTCAGCGTCACCGCCGCGTCACCGAAAAACCATGGCCCGGTGCGCGTTCATAACACCTATCACTTCGCCTATGCGGACGGGACGCCGTTCCGGCAAATCGGCACCACGAGTTATTCGTGGTGCCACCAAAGCGACGCGCTCGAGGAGCAGACGCTGAAGACACTCGCGGGCGCTCCGTTTAACAAGATCCGGATGTGCGTGCTCCCGCGCGATCCGCCGATGAGCAATCCGCAGCGCTTCCCGTTTGCCGGCACGCCGCCAAAGCAGTGGGACTTCGCGCACTTCGACCCGCTGTTTTTTCAACATCTCGAAAAGCGCGTGGGGCAACTGCGCGACCTCGGCATCGAAGCCGACCTGATTTTATTTCACCCTTACGGAAAGCAGTGGGGCTTCGACACGATGGATGCCGCGACCGACGACCGTTACGTGCGTTACGTCGTGGCGCGTTTCGCGGCCTTTCGCAACGTCTGGTGGTCGCTGGCGAATGAGTATGATTTTGTGCGCACGAAAACGGAGGCGGACTGGGACCGATTTTTCCAGATCGTGCAGGCAGGCGATCCTTACGCGCATCTGCGCTCGATCCATAACGGCGCGCGGTTTTACAACAACGCCCAGCCGTGGGTGACGCACGCGAGCATCCAGAACGGCGCGGCGGTCGAGGAACCGGGTCGCGCGGAGCTGTATCGCGACGTGTGGCGGAAACCGGTGGTCTATGACGAGGTGAAATACGAGGGAAACATCGAATCGCGCTGGGGGCGGCTCACGGGCCAGGAAATGGTGGATCGGTTTTGGGCGGGCACGGTGGCGGGAACTTACGTCGGCCACAGCGAGTGCCTCAAAGGGGAGGACGTCAATATGTGGCTCGGCGGCGGCGGGGTGCTGCGCGGCGAAAGCCCGACGCGCCTCGCCTTCCTGCGCCAGGTGCTCGACGACGCGCCTGCGGATGGGATCGAGCCGATCGACAAGTGGCAGGACTCGAACATGGGCGGACAGCCGGGCGTGTATTATCTGCTCTATTTCGGCCAAAACGCGCCCAAGTGGTGGACCTTCCGCCTGCCCAAAAGCGGAGTTACGGCCGGGATGAAATTCAAAGCCGAGATCCTCGACACATGGGCGATGACGGTGACGCCGGTCGAGGGTGAGTTCGCGACGAAGAAAAAGGACAACTATTCCTTTGTGGACGAAAAAGGCCGCTCGATCGCTTTGCCTGCCAAGCCTGCGCTGGCGCTGCGAATTCGGCGCGTGGAAGGGAAAAAGACCGGCGAGGAAGTGCCGGTCGAGTGACGCACATCTTCTGTGCGATGGGTTTGGATCCGGCTTTCGTGAGCCGGAGTGCTTTTTGTTTTGCCGGCTGGCCTGGAATCGGTGACATGGCTTCGTCGTGAAACCCTACCGCAACATTGCCCAGACCCGCGCGCCGGATGGGGCGCTGCTTTCGCTGCATGAG
>JAXDQV010000249.1:0-3480 GCA_034667645.1 Chthoniobacter sp. | reverse complement strand
CCACCGTGTGCCGATCAATGGCGGCTGGTATTTGCGGCTTGGTGTTTACGTGACCCGTTACGATTTCGGAAATAACCGCTCCGTCGCGCCAAATACGCTCAATGGTTTCGCCGGCGTCGTCGCCCTCGATTATTTCACCGCCGATGGCGAGCGCGCATTCTTCATCGAGTCGAAACCGGGCGTGTATATCGCGCATGACCTCGACACCGGAGCCTTCGACGCGCCGACGAATATCGTGATGGCTTATCCGCTCGTGGAGGGAAAATTTTACCTGATCGGCGGAGTAACGATCGGCATCCTTCGCGAGTATCCCGTGCTGCCGATCGGCGGCGTGCTCTGGCACATCAGCGACAAATGGGACCTGCGCGCCTATTTGCCCGAACCGAAGCTCGTTTACAAATATTCCGACCGACTGGAGCTCTGGGGCGGCGGCGAGCTGACCGGCGGCGCATTTCGCAACGATTCGCGCGTGGACGAGCGTGCGAAGAGCCTGAACGGCACGCCGGTCGAGTATTACGAAATCCGCGGCGGCGGCGGCTTCCGCTACTACGTCTCGGATCGGTTCACTATTGATTTTGCGGCCGGTTGGGCCTTCGTGCGGAAGTTCGACTTTTACCGCGCGAACGTGACGCAGGAAACCGACGGGGCTCCCTACGTGAAGCTCGCGGGCATCGTCGAGTTTTAGTCGCCGAACTGATCGGCGGCTGGCGGGCAATCAGTCTGTTGCCTTCTCTGTGGCTTCCTGCAGCGCCTTTTGCAGCGCTTCCATCGCCGCGGTGTCCCGCACCTTGCGCCCCTCGGAATTTGTGACGTAGAAGCTGTCGATCGCCGCGCCTTTTTCGGTGGCGATTCGCGAGAGCGCGATGTTGACCCGCGCACTCGAAAACGCGCGCAGGACGTTGTAGAGCAACCCGAGGCGATCCGGCGTCTGGATGTCCACCAAGGTGTAAACCGGATGCGCGCTGTTATCGATGGTGATCCGCGTGGGGAAATCGAGCTCTTGGGAAAGGTGAAAGCCCGGACGCCGTTTCGCTTTTTGCAGCACTCCACGGAAATCGTAATCGTCTGACGTGAGCGCGAGGCGAAGCTGTTTCTCGACCTGCGCGATATCCTTTTCGTCGCTGACCGCGCGGAACTTCGTGTCGCAAACACGGAAAATATCCAGCACGAGACTGTCGCCGCGCGTGTAGATGTCCGCGCTTAAAATATTGAGATGGCCGACGGCGAGCGAACCGGCGATTTTCGCCAGCAACCCTTTGCGGTCCCAAGTGGAAATCCAAACCTCGCTGTGGCCCTGCTCCGGCCGGGCGATCCACTTGACCGCGGGCGCCAGCGCCAGATTCGGATCCTCCTCGCGCGTCTCCATGAACTCCCGGAACAGCCGGATGTGCGAGACAATCTCCGCCGCCGTGTTGGTGTGGAAATAGTAGTCCGGCATGAACATGAAGTGCGCTTCGATTTCCTCGCCAAAGTCGCGCGCCATCTTCTTGATCACCGCCGCTTGCAGCTCCTCGCGCTCGATTTTCCGCTGGGAGTAAAACGCTTCCCCATCGGCGAGGTATTGCGTCGTGCTGTGATACAATTGCCAGACCAGCGATTCCTTCCAGTCGGACCAGTTCTCGTCGCCAGTCCCCTGCCCGTCGGCCAGGGTTAGCAGCATCAAAGCATCGAGATTCGCCTGGCTGCGCACCACGCCCGCGAACTCCTCGATCGTCGTCGGATCATCCAGATTGCGCCGTTGCGCGGTGCTCGAGAGCACCATGTGATTGTCCACCAGCAGGATCAGCGACTTCCTCCGCTCGGACGTGAGCTGGAGACGCGCCGCTACTTTTTGCGCGTAGAGAGCGCTGGCCTCCGCGTGATGTTTTGCCCCGGATGCCTTGCCGGTATCGTGCAGGATCAGCGCGAGATAAAGGCCGAAGGGATCTTCGAGCTTTTGAAAAAGCGTCCGGTAGTGCTGCAGCTTCGGTTCCACCGTATCGATCATTGCGTCGAGCTTTTCGATACAGACCAACGTGTGCTCATCGGCAGTGTAGCGATGAAAAAACTCGTGCTGCACGAGGCAGGTCAACTCACCAAACTCGGGAATGTAGCGCCCCAGAAAATCGCAGCGGTGCATCATCCGCAAAATCCGGCCGACCTCACCCTTTCGCGACAGTATCGCCGCAAAAACCTCCCGCGCCGCGCGCGCATATTGAAATGTCCGATCCACGAGATGCAGCCGACGCCGAATCAACTGCTCGAGCTCCGGGCTGATTTCGAGACGCCACTGCTGCGCGTGCTGAAACAGCCGCATCATCCGAAAAGGATCCTGATTAAAAATATCGCGCGCGTCCGGGTAGATCGTGTGGTCGCGGCTGTGGAAGCCGTCAAAGAGCGCCTGCTCCGGCTTGTGATGCGTGAGGAAATGAAAAATTCCGGTCGGCTTTTGATTAAGAACGCTCAAGGACATGCGACCGGAAATCTGCTCCGTGATGTAGTAAATATTGCGCGCGTGCTGGTAAAAATCGCGCATGAACGCCTCGCTCCGCCGCAGGACGTTTTTTTGCGGATAGCCAAGCTTGTTGGCGACCTGCAACTGGAACGTCATGCTCAAGACGTCTGTTGGTCGTTTGTTTAAATAATGCAGTTCGGTGCGCACACGCATCAGGAAGTCATAGGCGCGATCAAGCCGCCGGCGCTCGCCCTCCTGCAGCATTTTTTTCTCCACCAGCTGCGCCGTGCTGGTGGCCCCCTCCTGGAAAAAGGAGATCCAAAGCAGATTCTGGTAATCGCGCAGCCCGCCGCAGCCGTTTTTTACATTGGGCTCCTGCATGTAAACGGTGCCGCCGTGTTTCGCGTGCCGCTCGGTTTGGTTCGTCACACGCTCACTGATGTATGCTTTTTCGTGGCCACGGACGCAGCGCTTCACGAACTCGCCGCGAAATTCGTCGAAGAGGTTTTTGTCCCCCGCGATGTAACGCGACTCGAGAAGCGAGGTTTTCGAAAGCATGTCGATGTTCGCCTGCTTGACCGCTCCCGCGATCGAGCGGGTCGAGTGCCCGACTTTGAAGCCGATGTCCCAGAGCATGTAGAGGATCAGCTGGATGATCTCATTCACCTGCGGGGAAAGGCCGCGCACCGAGGTCTCGTGGAGAAACATGATATCCACGTCGCTGAAAGGATTGAGTTCGCCGCGCCCGTAACCGCCAATCGCCACCAGTGAAAGGCCCGCGCCTTCCGGGAGGGCCACCGGTGACTTCGAAATCGCCGCCTCGAAAAGATGCCGGAGAACAATATCGACCAGTTCCGCACGCTGATCGGCGATTTCACATCCGCTGCCTCCGGCATAATGCTTCAGCCGCAGCCGATGGTTCTCAATCTTCAGGAACTTCTTGTAGAGCGCCAGCAGGTCGTTCGACGAAGCGGCGCCTTTGGCGAGCAACTGCTGCTCCGCATGCGCGAGGACTTTTTCGCTTTGTGGCAGCATCGAGTGAGGAA
>JAXDQV010000248.1:0-3378 GCA_034667645.1 Chthoniobacter sp. | reverse complement strand
GGGAATTTGCGAGCACAACAGCAGATCGCACCGTTTTCTCCCG
The DNA here is from genome assembly GCA_034667645.1 of Chthoniobacter sp. GTDB lineage: Bacteria > Verrucomicrobiota > Verrucomicrobiia > Chthoniobacterales > Chthoniobacteraceae > JAJPJG01. The sequence continues at coordinate 3,335 of JAXDQV010000248.1, read as the reverse complement.
CTCGTCGGCCAGCACGGCGTCCGCCGCGAATCCAGCCCCGCCGCTGCGCTCGATCCGCTTGGCAATCTTGTCGAGCACCTTGACGCATTGCACCGGATATTTCCCCACGGTCGTTTCGCCGCTGAGCATGACTGCATCAGCCTGCTCGAAGACAGCGTTCGCGACATCGGTGACCTCGGCGCGCGTCGGCACCGGATTCGAGATCATCGACTCCAGCATGTGCGTGGCGACGATCACGGGCTTTCCAAGTTTTAAACAGCGTTTAACGATCCGCCGTTGGATGATCGGCAGCTCTTCCATCAAACACTCGATGCCGAGGTCGCCACGCGCCACCATGATCGCGTCGGTGGCGGCGATGATTCCATCCACATTCTTAATCGCCATTTGATCCTCCAGTTTCGCGACGATCCGCGCCTGGCTGCCATTTTCCCACAACACTTTGCGCAACGCCTGGACGTCGCCTGGCTCCCGGCAAAAGCTGAGTGCCATCATGTCCACACCCAGCTCGGCGCCGAGTTCCACGTCGCGCAAATCTTTTTCCGTGAGCGGCGGCAGATTGACCTTCACCCCGGGCAAATTGATGTGGCGACGCGAACCCATCGTGCCTTCCGTCAAGACTTCACAGCGGATGCGATTCGCGGTTTTTGCCAGCACACGCAGATGGATCACTCCGTTATCCACGAGCACGGTGTCGCCCACGGCGATGTCGTCCACGAGGCCGTCGTAGTTCACATCCACCGAGTAATTTTCCTCACTCTGCTCTCCCCGAACGGTGAACTCAAAAATGTCGCCGGGAACGAGATTGAGCTTGGTGGCGAGATCGCCGGTCCGGATCGCCGGGCCTTGCGTGTCCATTAGAATGCCGACGATCTGGTCGAGCTCGCGCGCAATGGCTCGAATGCGCGGAACGATCTGGCGCACCCATTCATGAGTCGCGTGGCTCATATTCAACCGGAACACGTTCGTTCCCGCATCGATCATGTCCCGCAGGGCCTCGGCGGATTCAGTGGCAGGCCCGAGCGTGCAAATGATTTTCGTCTTGCGCATGGGGGAGCAAATCCGTTTCGCCGCAGGAAACGCAACGAAAATTGCGTTGTCCGGTGTGCGATGAGCTCAGGAACGCAGCAGCACGAGCTCGGGCGTTTTGAACTGCGCCTGCATCGTGCCGGGGTCGATCGCGCAGGTGCCGCCTCCGCCAAACCGGCGTTCGTTGGTTGAAAGCACGATGCTCCAGCGGCTCTCGCTGCGTGGCTTGCAACTCCATTCTTCCGCCAGCGCAGCCGTGTGGCCTCCTTGCAGATCGAAAAGCACGAGCCAGTCCGCCGATGGCGATTTAATGCGCAACGCTCCGATCCCGCCGTCAAGCTCGTCCACGAGCCAGCTATCGCGAGTCGCCGGCCGGAAGGCATCGTGTTCGCGGCGCACGGCCAGACACGCCTGATAAAGCGCCAGTGTCTTCGATTTTTTTGGATCGGCCACTTCATCCCAAATCAGCTTCGAGTCGCTAAAAGTGCGGACGTTTTGCGGATCGGGGATTTTTTTGAGCGTCGCCGGATTTTGGAAAAGCGAAAAGTCTTTGAACTCTTCGCGGCGGCCCGCGGTGATCAGCTTTCCGAGTTCCGCGTTGTGATCGGTGAAAAACTGGAACGGAGTCGAAGCAGCCCATTCCTGCCCCATGAATAGCAACGGCGTGTAGGGCGTAAGGCAGAGCAGCGCCGACGCGGCGAGATACGCTTCGCGCGAGATCGTGTGGCTCAGCCGCTCGCCGAAAGCGTGGTTGCCGACTTGATCATGGTTTGAAATGCAATGCACAAACCGCTGCGGCGGGACGTGCCTGCATTCCGTCCCCCGCTTGCCGCGCCGCGCCTGCGAATACTGCCCCCGATAGAGCCAGCCCTGGCGCAGCGTTTCAGTCAGCTCCGCGAGCGATCCGCGAAAATCGCCTAGATAGCCTTCGTCCTCACGCGTGTTCGAGACGCGGACCACGTGGTGAAAATCGTCTGCCCAAACGCCGTCAAAGCCGATGCCGTTTTCCTTTTGCGGTAAAACCACACGCGAATCATTACGCGAATCCTCGGCAATCGCGAAGGCGCCGCGGGCGTGAATCGCCTCGGTCAGTTCCTCGAGCAAATGGCGCGGTGATTCGTCGAGAATGGCGTGGGTCGCATCGAGCCGAAAGCCGTCGATGTGAAATTCCTCAATCCAATAAATCGGGTTCGCCACAAAGAGGGCGCGCAGCGGACGGAAACCGGGATCGTCGAATCGCAGCGCGCCGCCCCATGGCGTTTTGCGGCTTTCATCGACGTAACCCGGCGCGTAACTGCCCAGGAAATTCCCGTCAGGTCCGAGGTGATTGTAAACGACGTCGAGGATCACCGTGAGACCTTCCGCGTGTGCCGCATCCACGAGCGCGCGCAGGTCATCCGGATGCCCGTAGGCATGGGCGGGCGCGTAAAGACAGACACCGTCGTATCCCCAATTGCGCTCTCCGGCGAAATCCGCGATCGGCATCAGTTCGATGGCCGTTGCGCCGAGTTCACGGATGTGCGCGAGCTTGTCGATCGCAGCCAGGAAGGTTCCCTCGGGTGTGAAGGTGCCGAGGTGCAGTTCGTAGATCACCAGGTCGCGAAAACGCGCGCGCTTCCAGTCCTCGTCGCTCCATTTATAAGCTCGGGGATCGATCACCTGCGACGGACCCAGCACACCGGCGGGCTGCCAGCGCGAGGCCGGATCGGGCAGGCTGTCGTGCCCGTCGAGCTTGAATTTGTAAAGGTCGCCGGCGCGTCCATGCATGTCGAAGGCGTGGAAGTAGCCGCTCGCGTCGAGGCTGAGCGGCAGGAGCAAATCCGGGGAATTCGAGGCCGGCGAAGTTCCCTTTGGGGCGCGCCAGATTTCCACGCTCACCGTCTGGGCGCCTCGTGTCCAGGCGCGGTAGCGCACACCGTGTTCCTGCAAATCGGCGCCTTGCGGAAGCGGATCAGTATTCATCGCCCGTCCTGGAACTCGCTACTTTGCCGGCTTTTTCCCGCGAGGGACTTTTTTCTGCGCGGCCAGTTTTTCCTCTCGCCGCTTCCACGAGTCACTGCGCGCGTGCGCCTGCTCGCCGACGCTGAGGCGCAGCATGCAGAACGAGCGTGCCTCCATCTCGTGTTCATCAGCCGCCGCGAGAATCTTCGGCGTTTCCAAAAATCCGTCCTCGAGGCGCGTGTCGACGATCAGCTCCCAACGCACGTCCTCCTGGCCGGGTAAAACAAACTTTAACGGCTCGTGGTGCGCGTTCAACAACAGCAGGAAAGTGTCGTCGTGGATCGGCTCCCCGTGGAAATCGCGCACAT
>JAXDQV010000247.1:0-7325 GCA_034667645.1 Chthoniobacter sp. | reverse complement strand
CGTTCGCAGAATAAAAAAACTGCAATCGATGCGCTATATCGCGCTCAGCGGATTCGGGATGGAGGAGGATGTCGCGAAAAGCAGCGCTGCCGGATTCAGCATCCATCTCACGAAGCCCGTGGATGTGCGGCAGCTCGAGTCGAGCATCGAGCGGCTGGTGGAAAAGAGCTGACGCGCTTTGGTTGTCTCGCCGCGCGCCGTCACGGCCATCGCACTTCGTAAAGAACGGACTGTGCATGTTTGCGGTAGATTACGGGCGAACGTTGCGCAGCGAAGACTTTGGTGAGTTTCGCGCCTTTCCATTCGGCGCGCTCGCCAGCGGCGAGATCATCACAAAAAACGGACTGTCCGCTCTTGCGGGCCGCCACCAGAAAATCGTGGGATTCACTCAGCCCGGGAGAGAACCCGAAACCCTCCGCATACCACCCCGCATGGCGTCGGGCGCTGGAAAAACAGAGCCAGACGTTCCCGCGTTCGTCAGGGGCAAACCGGCTTTGCAAGTAGCGGATCGATCGAATGGGCGGCGCCTCTTCGCGATGTGCCTGCATGGCGAGCGGAGCGGTGATCACGAGGAGAGTTCCAGCCAAAGCGAGCGGTGCAAACTGGAAGCGCGGGGTCAGCGTCGAGAGGCCAAGGACCGCAGTGGCGACGAGCAGGGGAATGATCGGGAGGTAGTAACGCTGATCCCCCGGCAGGCAGACGAAAATCATCAGGACATAAGCCGGAGCCCACGCCGCCTGCATTTTCCAAAAGGAACCGGGCAGCGTCCGACGCCGGAGGAATGCCACCCAGCCGGTGATCAGCAAAGCGAGCACGACCTTGCCGTGCCGCCGATGCCCGTCAATGCCGAGACCGAGCGAGAACCAGCCCCGGCGGATGTGCTCGTCGAATCTCTTCGAGAAATAGCTCCAGTCCCAATGCCCCGCGCCGATGTAAACTCCCGGTTTGTCGAGGCGCCACTTCCATTGCGTCAGCAGCTGTTGCGGATAGGCGAGCCAGTTGACCTCGCCCGGGCCCGAGTGCGCCTGCATCCACATCAGGGGGGCGAACCAGGTCAGACAACCGAAGAAAAAAACCGCGAAGCCGAGCAGCCACTGCCGACGACTCGCGCGGGAGGAGATCAGACAGAAAACGAGAGGAATGGACGCGACCGCGAAATTTTGCGGACGAAATCCCGCCGCCGCGGCTCCCGCCAAGGCCGCTGCGATCAACGTCCGGCGCGCCGGATTGCGCGCGTAACAGACCCCGGCGAGCAACTCCATCGCGAAAAAGCCGGCCGCCGGCGCATCCGTCAAAACCTTCGTCGAGGTGAGCCAGACGACCGGGGTGACCGCAATCGCTAGACCGCACGACAGCGCCGCGGGCCGCGGGACAAATTGCGCGAAAATTCCAAACCAACTCGCGACGAAAAGCCCGCCGCCAAGGGCGCTGCAGACGGTCAGCGACTGCTGCGCGCTCCAGCCAAAAAGCGATGAGAGCACCCATCCGGAGAACTCGTAAAGCGGATACCCCGGCGGATGCGGCTGGTGCTTCGCGATATCAAAATCGTGAACCCCAAGCGCAAACTGCACGGAGTCCCATTCATCCAGCGAGCAGCTCGCAGTGAGCAGATAAAGCGCGGATGCGCCGAAAAAAAGCAGCGCCGCTTGAGACCGCAGTGAGGTGAGCGGGAAATACCGCAATGTCGTTTAAGCCGCCACCTGCACCGACAATAAACGCCCCTTGAACTGGATTCCGTTGAGTTTTTTCAACACCAACGTCGCGCGATCTGCGGACACATCCACCAAGGTCTGGTTCGGCTGCAATCGAATCGCGCCCACGCATTCTTTCGGGATTTTTGTCGCGCCCAAAATTACGCCGACCACGTCGCCCGGCCCGATCTGATGCTCACGCCCCACATTCATCGCGAGCCGCACCATCCCGGCTTCATGCGAAACCAACTCCACGTCGTCGGACATCGCGCGTTGCCGGCGGCGATCGCCGTGGGGAGCTTCGCCATCGCGTTCCCGGCCGCGCGACATCGGTTCGTATTTCGGATAATCCCGGCGCGTAGGGGCAGGGGAGTCTTCGGGAATGCGCGCGTTTTCCTTGTCGGCGTTGAGCAGATGGATCAGCGCGTTTGCGATGTCTGTCGGCGCATGGCCGTTGTCGAGCAAGCGGTCGATCAACGCGTCGTGCCGCTTGTAATCGCCCTTCACCAGCGTTTCGCGCAACGCCTCGAAAAAGACATTCGTGCGCTTCTCTTCCACCTCATCCGCGGACGGAACTTTCTCGCGGCGAATCCGTCCTTTCGTGAAGCGGATGATGTTCTGCAGTTTGTAAATCTCCCGCCCCGCGACGAACGTGATCGCCCGTCCGGCGCGGCCCGCGCGGCCGGTGCGTCCGATGCGGTGCACGTAATCTTCGCCGTCGTGCGGCAGGTCGTAGTTGAAGACCACCTCGATGTCGTCCACGTCAAGCCCGCGCGCGGCGACGTCGGTCGCCACGAGAAACTCAAAGCCGCGTTTGCGAAATTTTCCCATCACTCGCTCGCGCGCCGCCTGCGCGATGTCGCCGTGCAGCTTGTCCGCGGAATATCCGCGTGCGATCAGATGCTCGGTCAGCTCATCCACCATCATTTTCGTGGCGCAAAAAATAATCGCGAACTTGATGTCCTCGATGTCGATCAACCGGCAGAGCAATTCGAGTTTCGAGCGCCGATCCACCTCGTAATAAACCTGCTCGGTCGTGGTGACCGTGAGCGCGTCCTCCTTGATGCGGACATTCACCGGATCGCGCGTGAACGTTTTGATCAACTGCGCGATCGGCGGCGGAATCGTCGCGGAAAAAAGCACCGTCTGCCGTTCGGGTGGCGCGTGGCCGAGCACGACCTTGATGTCGTCGAGAAAACCCATGTCGAGCATGCGATCTGCCTCGTCGAGAATGACCATGCGCACCTGGTCGAGCCGCAGGCTTTTGCGGTTGAGATGATCCATCACCCGGCCCGGCGTGCCGATGATGATCTGCGCCCCCGCCTTCAGACCGCGAAACTGCCGCTCGTAACTTTGCCCGCCGTAAATCGGCAGCTCGCGCACGCCCTTCTTGAAAGCCGCCAGCTTCGCCACTTCCTCCGCCACCTGCACCGCGAGCTCGCGCGTGGGACAGAGAATGATCACCTGCGGCGCATGGATGGTCGCATCCACCAGCTCGATGGCCGGCACGGCAAACGCCGCCGTTTTTCCCGAGCCGGTCTGGGATTGGCCCACCACATCGCGCCCGGCGAGCAACGGCGGGATCGCCTCGGATTGAATCGGCGATGCCTCCTCAAAGCCCATCTTCGCGATCGCCTTGAGCGATTCCGGCGAAAGGCCGAGCTCGGTAAAAAGTTTCTTCTGCATCAGAGTCTCTAGTCTGCGGGCGCTTCCCGCGCCACTCTTATTGAGGCCGTCCAGCTGGCGGCAGCTCAAATCCGTCATGCTGAGCGAAGCCGAAGGACCTCTGATCATTTCCGGCTTCAGACGCCTTGTTTCGAACTACGCACAAATAGCGAGAGTCCTTCGATCCGTTGCGCTCCCGCAAGATGACAGTATAAGAAAAGCGGCAGCCTATTGCGAGGCTGCCGCTTCCGGTTTGTGTGGTTAATGCTGGTCGTTTAGCGGCGATGAATTTCGCGCGTCCCGTCATTGGCAAGTCATCACTCCGCTAAGTTGCAACTAGCGTGCCAGCACTCGCGCGCCCACCGAAAAAAATCTCCGCAGGCCATGAGAAAAACCCTTCTAGGGTCTGTTACTGCCGCGGTGATCTGCATAGCAGTGAGCTACGCCGCCGGACTTGTCACGTGGATTTTCACAGCACATTGGCCCGAACCGCTCGGTCCATTCATCTATGCCGCGGTATGCTTACTGATTTTTTTGTTATCCGCTCCATCTATTTGGGACAGAATTGGGCGCGTTGGCTCTTTATAGTTCTCCTCGTGCTCGGCTTACTCAACTTTCCTCAGTCACTTGCTCACTTTACCTTGCGCATCGAGCAGATACGATTTCTTGCGCAGACAGTGTTGCAGATTGCTGCCCCAATCAAACCGGATGAAAAACCCGAGGCAGTGGAGGTGACAGTGGAAGCTGATCTCTTCGTGCAAGGTCTGCCAAAGTTGATCGGCATTATCGATCTGGTGAGACCTGGGCGGAGTCATTGTCGATTACAAGACATCCGTAAAACTCCAGATCCTGCCACTGTGGGGGCATCTCAACGATACCCAGCTTGCCAGCTATGGCGTCTTGTATCGGGAGGCGACAGGGAAGACAGAATCCGCACTGGAGCTGCATCACCTGGTCAAAACCAAGAACCCCAAGCTGATGGTTACAGAAATGCCACCGGTGAGTGAAGTCCAGGAGACTCGTTTCTATCACGTCATGGAATCTTACGTCGATGGGGTGCAGCGCCAAGACTGGGTTCCAAGCCCCTTCGTTCATGTGCGGCTCGTGTGAATTCTTCCATGAATGCCGGGCTCGGTGCTGAAACAGGAGCAAACGGAATCAATCCGCTTCTCGATGCTCAGTATTGAGTTCTGGATTTCGCCCAGTGGTCAGGTCCGTGAATGGCTTCGGCATAATTCACGGCTGGCGAATCATCCTGGCAATTCCAGCATTCCTGGTGCTGCCCATCATCACGTTCGCGCTCTGGCAGTTGGTGTCGTGGCTGGTCGCTCTCACCTCGATAGCTGGCAAACTCATCATCTTGCCGATCCTCGCCCTGCTGGCGGTGGTGGTGATCGTGACGGCAGTGTGGCTGCTGAAAGCAATCTTCTCAAATCGGTAGGCCCAACCAAATCGAGGGCTGGATGATCTTCCAAGGTCTCCAGCCCTTTTAAATCGAAAGGAGGAACAACATGGAAAGCACTACGCTCTATTATCGTCAGGGCTCATCTGACAAAGTCTATCAGGCGAGTATTGAGCAGGATCACGGCGGCTACGTCGTTAACTTCGCTTATGGACGAAGGGGAACAACCCTGCAGACGGGAACGAAAACACAGTCTCAGGTCAACCTCGAGACCGCACGAGCCGTCCCATGCGCCGGCATAAAAACCTGTCGCGGTGGCGAGTCATGCTATCAGAGGCGGCAGTTGAACAAGGCTACTATGACCGTGGCTTCGGCAATAAGGTAAAGGCACTCGCCTACCAGAAGCTCATCAAGACTCTCTTTCCAGAGGGGCTGTGTGCATTGTGTGATACCGGTCGCTATTACGACATGCTCGGTCACATCCACGACACGAAAGACTAGTGCGGTCGTGGAATACCGTAAGTAATGGAAAGGTAATTGCCGATTTGCTCCGGGTCATCAATGAACTGATGGTTGTGAGCCGTCTTGATTCTCAGGTTGTCGATTGGTTTTTCCAGAGAATGACCTAAAATCAGGACAGGACACGATTGGTGTGCCTCACCCAGCAACTCGACAATTTCCGGTCGTGGCTTTGGGAATTCGACAAAACGAACATCGATCTGAGAAGCAAGGTCTGGATAGAGGTGTAGCAAACCCTCAAACATGGTGCAGGCAGGGCAATAATAAGGTGCGCCATCTCCCTCCTTAAATCCGGGACGAAGCAAAAACAAAGTGTCTCTCATCGGGCACTAACAAATCACAAGGAGCCGGATGCTGCAAAATGTATCCGGCTCTTTGATTTCCACAACAAACAGAAAGGAGTCAAACACCATGAGCAAAATCAATTTGCCTATCGCCGAACTCAAGCCAGCACTCACTGGCCTCGGCAAAATTATCAGCAAGCGTTCCACGCTGCCCACCTTGGGATGCATCAAAGTGGACCGCACCAAAGAGGGCTAGGTCATTCTCACGTCCTCGGATCTCGAGAGCTTCATCACGGTGAGGCTTGAAGAACCAGCGGCAGGTGCCCCGGTCTCGATTGTGGTTCCATACGAAGATCTCACCCGGATCACAAAACGCTGCCAGAAGAATGAAGCCATCTCGATCGAGAAGGGGGCAGGGGATAAGGCACTAATCCAGTTCCGATCGGCATCAAACCACCGACGAGCATGTGGAGTCGTTCGCCGTGGAGGAGTTTCCACCGGTGCCCAAAATCAAAAGCGATCCGGTGGCATTCAATAACGACATCCGCTCCTCATTGCTGGAGGCATTTCAATGTGCCAGCACCGATGAAACGCGTCTCATCCTCAACGGAGCTTACATCGATGTCTCCAAAAAGGAATGCCATCAGATCGTCGCCACCGATGGCAGACATCTGTTCGCCTCCAATTCGTTCAGCCTTGCCCTCAAGGATTCCCTCATCATCCCGAACCACAAGTTTTTGGGATGGAAGGAATTTAACAGCGATGGCGAATGGCAACTCAGGGTCCAGCAGGCTGAAAAGAAAGACGAGATTGGATTGCTGCAAATCAGTAGTCGGCGCTGGCGGTTCATCACTCGTCAGATCGAGGGGAATTACCCCAACTGGCGGCACGTGATTCCCCGTGATGATGGCTATAAAAGCACGGTGGCAGTTTGAGCAGGCAGCCACCAAAGACCTGATCCAGACCATCGATCGGCTGCCGTGCGTGGATAAAATCAATCCCGGCGTCGGCATCAAGATAACCGGTCGCAAGATCTCGTTCATCGGCCAAACCGAAGTCCAGCCAGTAAGCGTGGAGATCACTGAAGCGACAGGAAAGGGGAGTGACGTGGTCATCTACCTTAACCGTAACATCGTGAGCAAAGCCTTGGAATTTGGGCTCTTCCGGTTGCAGGTCACTGATGAATTATCCCCAGCGCGTTTTAGCGATGATGCAGGACGACAAATCATCGTCATGCCGGTCCGCCAAGACGGTCCACCCCCAACAGCGGCGGCCGCAACAGCCAAAACAACCGCAGCTCCAGAGCCGAACGGGAACGGCAAAGCCGAACCGAACCCGGGAACTCTGAAACTTCAACCTCAACAGAAAGGAGCAACATGCCGAGAACAGCATCAACCACAGCCAGCATTGGCGACGGTCACCAGTCCAATGGAGACAAAACAGCACTCAAAACCGCAGTCGAACAAGTCGAAGCAGTGAAAACTTCCATCCGTTCAGCCAGGGAAGATCTCAACACCCTGCTCGACACCCTTAAGCAGGTTCAGCGGGAGCAGAAAAAGACCGACAAGGAAGTTCAGTCAGTGCGTTCGACGCTGGAAAAACTCCAAACCGTTCGCATTTGAATCATTTCAGGCGATGCGTTGCCTGACCGCCACAATCCTAACCGGGACGTGGATCGTGGCGAGAAAAGGAGGGGTTGGAGACGAGCTTCATGCAGTTCTCCGGCCCTCTAATATTCAAGTAAATACAACATCGTCGCTGGAT
>JAXDQV010000246.1:0-9936 GCA_034667645.1 Chthoniobacter sp. | reverse complement strand
CGCGTCCGGGTTCGGACTCTGGATGACGACCGGCTCGGTGAGCGCGGGGAGGCCATTCACCGTCAGCAAGGTGATGCCTCCACTAAACGTGATCGTGTCCACACCGGTTTGCTTATTGGCCTCTTGGATCGCCGCGCGCAACGTTGTCTGGTCGCCGGCGGTCACGAGATCAACGTCTGCGCGGCCATCATTGATATCAGCGTCGGACTGATCGCCCGCTTGGTTCACGACGAATGCCGCGGCTTGCGTCGTGCATAAAAAAAGCGCACCCAGAGCAACGGCCGCGCTGCGAAGAGACGCTTTGAACATAGGGGGGACCTCCGGAGAAGGTGGTCACCGTATCGCCTCTGCGAAATTTTAGCCAGCCAAACCGTTTTAACGCGACTTTCCTGCGCTCTTTCCGCACGCCTGAACGGCGGGCGCTGATGCGGCCGGAAAAGGTCCGGCCGGCGGTGCAAATGCGCGAAGGCCGTGGCTTAGGTCGGCGCGTAAAGCTGGATCCGGTCGCCCCCGATAAAGTTATGGAGCTGGACCGTGCCGAGGGACACGGCCTCGATTTCGCCGTTGGTGACTTCAGACGCGCTGCCACTAAGTTGCCTTTGACCACAAGGTGGTCGATTGCGCGGACCTGAATGTGGCCAACGTCGGCCCCGCCCTGATCTGCAAAGTCACCATCCACGGTGAGTGAGCCGATGCGGGTGCCCGAGTCACTGGTAAAGGTGTTGTAGGAAAGGATATAGCCGTCGAAGTTCCCCTTCACGTGAATCGAGCCTACATTACCATGGAACCCTGACTCGAACCCCGGCAAAAAGGTCGATACGGTGAGCTTTTTGACCGCGAGCGTAGAGAGATCTTATCACCTCCTGCGTGGCAAGAGTCAAAGAAATCCCTTGTCGAACTACAGGGCGGCAATGTTGAACTCCTTCGCGAAATACCCGCAGCGTTACCACGCGCTCGCGAACGGAAAGGTTCTTATCGCTTAGATCACGATCGTAGAGCAGGGCGCGGAGTAGCTCTGACGATTCACCGATTGTCACGAAGTTTCCGGCACTGTTCTCGCATAGGTCCGTCTGCCTATTCGTGCTGCGTGGAGACTTGCGATCTCACACTCTACCCTTTGAAAGGCGACATCAGCTAGCAAGACTTAGCCCGCCGCAAGTGCGACGATCTGCTCAGCGTCGCGACTTGGCTGAATGTCCCAATAGCGGTCCGCATCTTTCGGCGCGGCAAGGTTGCGGTAGTGCTCACGGATCACGCCGACGCTATTCCCCATCTCTTTCGCCAGCGCCGCCGCGTTCTGCCACTTAGCCAAATGATAGGTGGCATAACTATGGCGCAAGCCGTTAACCTTCCAACGGACGAAACCTGCTGCTTTGAAGAACTCGCGGTGTCGCTTCTGAAAGTTCGTGATAGCGAATGTGCCGCTTAACTTGGCAAATGGTTGCAGCCATGCTTCCAAGGGCGGAAGAATCTTCACCAGACGGCGCTTTGCGGTTTTCGCGGCTTGCGCATTCACGTTGATGAATCCCTGCTGCCAGTCGATGGCCCGCCAATCCAAATCAAACATTTCGGCGGTGCGCAGTCCTGCAAACCCACCGAGACACAAATAAGCGAGCAACTCACCGTCTCCCCGCTCCCACGCTGTTGTTAAGAGTCGCGCCACTTCTTCGGGCGCGAAGACTTCCGGCGGCTTTCGAATCACCTTTACGCGATCAACCCTCGTCACCGGGTTGATACCAAGATAGTCGCGCTTCATGCCGAAATTGAAAAGACCATGCAGATGCACGCGAAAGTTGTTCGTGGATTGGCCACCCAGCCCAAGCCCATGCAACCAGTCTTCAATCTCAGCCGCCGTCACTTCATTGGCGAGGACGTCCCCAAAGATAGACGCAAAGCGTTCGAGTCGCTTGGAAATGTCCCGCAAGTGTAGTTCGCCAACTCCCTTGCGCTCTTTGCTTCGGCGAAAGTGAGCGATTAGTTCGTTGATGGTGATACTGCGCGCGTTGTTTCCCAAGTGCTTGATATAGTGGTCCACAGCGTCGGCGACTTTCTTGCGATGAGGAGTGAGATCGTTCCGCCAGCCGATGAACCAATCGACAAGCTGGCCGAGCCTCAAGTCGGGTTCGGCTTGCCTCAACTTCTCCGCCGCCTCCCATGCCATTACGCGAAAGCGTTCGTCCGCGTATGCCGACTGCGCTTGAACTCCCTTGTTCGTCAGTTCTGTGCCTTTGATTTCGGCCGCTGTTTCCGCTTCACGCTTAGATGCGTAGAACTTCTTGCACCGCTTGCCTTGGGAATCTCGCCATGCTACCACCCACTGATACTTTTCACCGAGAGAGGGATGATGTCTTACCCAAACATGATCGCTGTTCCTTGCACGCAGTCGCTTGCGCGCGCGTGCGGGTTCGTTCGTTTTCATGCGCAGATAGTAAGGAAAAGCGGCGATTTATGTCAATATTATGTTAATGGCGGACCCTAGCAATACCGACGTTCTCTCTGTAAATAACTGAGTGTTATAAGTTTGTCTCCGTAGTTCAACGGATAGAACGGAGGTTTCCTAAACCTTAAATGCGGGTTCGATTCCCGCCGGGGACATGACTAATGGTGGCCGGGTTACTCGACGGTGACGCTCTTCGCGAGATTCCGTGGCTTATCCACATCGCAGCCTAATTTGACGGCGAGGTGATAAGCGAGGAGCTGCAGTGGGATCACGGTGAGAAGGGGTGACAAGTAATCGGGGCACTTCGGGACGTAGATCACATCGTCTGCGACCTTTTCGAGTTTCGTGCAACCTTCGGTCCCAATCGCGATCACCGGGCCTTTGCGTGCTTTGACTTCCTCGATATTTGAGATGTTTTTGTCAAAAACAGAATCTTCGGGTGCGATGAAGACGCTCGGCAGTTCCGGTGAAATCAGCGCAATCACCCCGTGCTTCAGTTCCGCGCTCGGATGACCAGCGGCGTGGATGTAGCTGATCTCCTTCATTTTTAGCGCACCTTCCATGGCGATCGGATAGTTGAACTGCCGGCCGAGGAACATCATCGCTTTCGCGTCGGAATACTTCTCCGCGACCGCTTTGATGTGATCGTTCATTTTCAAAATCTCACCAATCTTGTCCGGCAGTGCTTCCAGTTCCTCGATGATCCGGATCCCTTCGCTCGTGGACAAATGCCGGATGCGTCCGAGCAGCAAACCGAGCAGCGTTAAAATGGTGACTTGCGAGGTGAAAGACTTCGTCGCCGCGACGCCAATCTCCGGCCCGGCGTGCATGTAAACACCGCCGTCGTCCTCGCGCGCAATCGTGCTCGCGACGTTGTTGCAGATGCCGAGCACGCGATGGCCTTTCCGCCGGCACTCGCGCATCGCGGCGAGCGTGTCTGCGGTCTCGCCGCTTTGGCTGATGACGAAAACCAGCGTGTCGCGCGTCATCGGCAGGTTGCGATAGCGCAACTCGCTCGCGAACTCGATTTCCACCGGCACGTGCGCGAGCGTTTCGATCAAATACTCGCCGACCATCGCCGCGTGAAAAGCCGTGCCGCAACCCGCCAGCACGATGCGCTCGACGCCACGCAACTCTGCGGCCGTCATCTCAAGGCCGCCGAGTTTTGCCGTCGCTTCCTCCATGGAAAGCCGGCCGCGCATCGCGTCGCGCACGGTCTCGGGCTGCTCGTAGATTTCCTTGAGCATGTAATGCGGGAACGCGCCCTTATCCACGTCCTTTTCGTTGAACTCGACCTTGCTCACTTCGTAGCCGCTTTTGCCGCCGAGGAGCGAAGTGATCTCGAACGTGTCGCGATCGAGCGCGACGATGTCGTAGTCGTTCAAATAAACGGCGTCCCGCGTGTGCGCGACGATTGCCGAGACATCACTCGCAAGAAAATTCTCGCCTTTGCCCACGCCCAGCACGAGCGGCGAACCACGCCGAGCGCCGAGCACGAAATCCGGCAGTTCGCTGTGCACCATCGCGATGCCGTAGGTCCCGATTACTTGTTTCAAAGCCGCGCGCAACGCCTCAATTAACCGCGCCTTCGTTGCTTCGCCTTTCGCCAGGTCGTAGTGCTTCCCGACTAGATGCGCCAGGACCTCGGTATCGGTCTGGCTTTTAAAAATGTGTCCCTCGCGCAGCAGCTCGTCGCGCAAAGTCTGATAATTTTCGATCACGCCGTTGTGGACCAGCGCCAGCTTTCCGCTTTGATCGAAATGCGGATGCGCGTTGTCGTCCGTAACGCCGCCGTGCGTCGCCCAGCGGGTGTGGCAAATCCCGACCGAACCCGTCGCAGGTTTCTCCTGCAAGAGCTGAGCGAGATTCGCGATCCGCCCCACGCATTTGCGCACCGTCAGTCCGCCCCCATTGATCGTCGCTACGCCCGCCGAGTCGTAGCCGCGATATTCAAGTCGCCGCAGCCCATCAAGCAGGATGGGCGAAGCTTCTTTTTGACCGATATATCCGACGATGCCGCACATGATGCGCGCACCTTGGCAGAACTAATTCACTCGCGCAACCGGCTTGCCGCCGGTCCCGCGACGCGTTGCGCTTAGTAGCGGTAGTGCGCCGGCTTGTAAGGGCCTTCGGCGCTCACGCCGAGATATTCCGCTTGTTTTGGAGAAAGCTTCGTGAGCTTGACGCCGATTTTTTCGAGATGCAGGCGAGCTACTTCTTCGTCGAGGATTTTCGGCAGGATATAGACGCCGGGCTTGTAGCTGTCCTTGTTTTTCCAGAGGTCGAGCTGGGCGAGCGTCTGGTTGGAAAACGAGTTACTCATCACGAACGATGGGTGGCCGGTGGCGCAACCGAGGTTCACGAGCCGGCCTTCGGCGAGCATGAAAATTTCGTGGCCATCCGCGAAGGTGTATTTGTCCACCTGCGGCTTGATGTTGGTTTTCTGCACACCTTTGGCCGTGTTGAGACGATCGATCTGAATCTCGTTGTCGAAGTGGCCGATGTTGCACACGACCGCCTGGTTTTTCATCCGCTCCATGTGCTCCAGGGTGACAATGTCCACGTTGCCGGTGGTGGTGACGTAAAGGTCGCCGCGGCCGAGAGTGTCCTCGATCGTGGTGACTTCGTAGCCTTCCATCGCGGCTTGCAGGGCGTTGATCGGGTCGATCTCGGTGACGATGACGCGGGCGCCCTGTCCTTTGAGGGATTGCGCGCAGCCTTTGCCGACGTCGCCGTAGCCGCAGACGACGGCGACTTTGCCGCTGACCATCACGTCGAGCGCGCGGTTGATGCCGTCGATGAGGGAATGGCGGCAGCCGTAGAGATTGTCGAATTTCGACTTCGTCGCGGTATCGTTGACGTTGATGGCCGGGACGAGGAGTTTTCCTTTTTCGAGCATCTGGTAGAGGCGATGCACGCCGGTGGTCGTCTCTTCCGAAACACCGCGCCAGTCTTTGACGATTTCGTGAAACCGGTAGCCGTTTTCGGCATGCACTTCCTTCAGCAGATCCTTGATGACTTTTTCCTCGTGGCTGCCGGATTCGCTCTCGACCCAGTCGCTTCCTTCTTCGAGTTCGTAGCCTTTATGGATGAACAGGGTCACGTCGCCGCCGTCATCGACGACCAGCTCAGGTCCTTTGCCGTCGGGGAAGGAAATCGCTTTCAGCGTGCACTCCCAATACTCCTCGAGACTCTCGCCTTTCCACGCGAAGACGGGGACGCCCGTTTTTGCGATGGCGGCCGCAGCGTGGTCCTGGGTCGAGAAAATATTGCACGAAGCCCAGCGGACGTCAGCGCCGAGCGCCACCAGCGTCTCGATCAAAACGGCCGTCTGGATGGTCATGTGCAGCGATCCCGTGATGCGAACTCCTGCGAGCGGTTTGGATGACGCGTATTTTTTGCGGATCGACATGAGGCCGGGCATTTCATGCTCGGCGATGGAGATTTCCTTGCGTCCCCAATCAGCGAGGGAGATGTCGGCGACTTTGTAGTCGTTGGTGGTCTTGGTGATAGTGGCAGTGCTCATTTTTTTGTTTTCTAAAATTAGCGGGCCGCTTTTTTTAGCGCCTCGGCTTTGTCGGTTTTTTCCCAAGTGATCTCGGCATCGTCTTTGCCGAAGTGTCCATAATTCGTGGTTTTGGAATAGATCGGGCGCAGCAGATCGAGCTGCGAAACGATGTCGGCGGGCTTGAAGCTGAAGGTCTTCAATACGGCGCGCTCGATGGCTTCTTCGGACACGGAATTCGTGCCGAAAGTGTCGATGTGCACGCTGACCGGTTGCGGATGTCCGATTGCATAGGCGAATTGCACTTCGCAGCGCGAAGCGAGCCCGGCGGCGACGACATTTTTCGCCACCCAACGGCCCATGTAAGCGGCGCTGCGATCGACTTTCGACGGATCTTTGCCGGAAAATGCGCCTCCGCCGTGACGGCCCATGCCGCCATAGGTATCAACGATGATTTTACGGCCTGTTAAACCAGTGTCGCCTTGCGGTCCGCCGACGACGAAACGTCCGGTCGGGTTGATGAGATATTCGGTTTTGTCATTGAGCATCCGCGCGGGCAGCACTTTTTTTACGATCTTCTCGATGCAGAATTTCTCGATCTCCGCGTGCTCAACGTCTGCGCTGTGCTGCGTGGAAATGACGACATTCGAAATCGCGACTGGCTGACCCTCTTCATAAACCACGGAGACCTGCGACTTCGCGTCGGGACGCAGCCATTTGGCTTTGCCGCTCTTGCGGATGCGCGTGAGTTCCCGGCCGAGCCGGTGCGCATACATAATGGGCGCGGGCATCAGCTCGCGCGTTTCGTTGCACGCGTAGCCGAACATCAAACCCTGGTCGCCCGCGCCCTGCTCCGCGTGCTTTTTGCCCTTCGCTTTTTTCGCGTCCACGCCCTGCGAAATGTCCGGCGATTGCGCGGTGATGATGTTCGTTACGAAAATTTTGTCCGCGTGAAAAATGTCGTCGTCATTCACGTAACCGATCTCCCGAACTGCATCGCGCACCAGCTGCACGTAGTCGAGTTTCGCCCGCGTCGTGATTTCGCCGCCGACGATGACGATATTGCTTTTCGCGTAAGTTTCGCAGGCGACACGGCTGCGTTTGTCCTGCGTCAAGCACGCGTCGAGAATGGCATCGGAGATGGTGTCGCAGACTTTGTCGGGGTGCCCTTCGCCGACCGACTCGGAGGAAAAAATGTAACGTCGGGACATGGCTAGGGGATATATTGACGAATCATGATAGGGTGATATGTCTAAGCGGCGAACGGCATGGCGTCAATCGTAAAATCTCTGCGGCTCCTGGCTGATCCGACTCGGCTGCGCCTCCTGCTTTTGCTCCAGCACGAAGAGCTGTCGGTCGCGGAAATCCAGGAAATTCTTGGCATGGGACAGTCGCGGATTTCGTCGCATCTCGCGCAATTAAAAGCCGCCAAACTGGTCGCAGACAGGCGCGCGGGAAAAAACATCTACTACGAACTCGCGCCCGAAAATCCGTTGCATGAGCAGCTCGCCGGGATTGTCAAAGCGAGCGAAAAGGAAATTCCTGAAGCTGCTCACGACCGGACGGCGCTGAAGCTCGCATTGCGCAAACGTCAGGATACGGCGCGCGAATACTTCAACAAACTTGCGGGAAAATTTGGCCGCAGTCACTGTCCCGGCCGTTCGTGGAAGGGGGTGGCGCACCTGCTGCTCACGCTCGTGGGTCCTATCACCGTCGCCGATCTCGGTGCGGGTGAGGGGACTCTGGCGCAGCTTTTGGCCAAACACGCGAAGCGGGTGATCGCCGTCGACAACTCCGAGAAAATGGTGGAGTTCGGCAGCGGACTGGCGCGGGCACACAACTTCGCCAATCTCGAATATCGTCTCGGCGACTTGGAAGACCCGCCCATTCCCGTGGATTCGGTCGAGCTCGCGATCCTGAGCCAGGCGCTCCATCACGCTGTGCATCCCGCCCGAGCCCTGGCCGCTGCGCACCGCATTCTGAAAAAGAATGGCCGCGTGGTCATCCTCGATTTGCTGGCGCACAGCTTTGAAAAAGCGCGAGAGCTGTATGCGGACACGTGGCTCGGCTTCAGCGAAGTGCAGCTGCACCGGATGCTGAAAGCGGCGGGCTTTTCAAAAATCGAGATCGACATCGTCGGCCGGGAGACGACGAGTCCGCATCTGCAAACGGTCTTTGCCACCGCGCTAAAATAGCGGCGGCACGTGAACTGCTGAATCATATTTGCAAATGCCCCCGCTGCTCAAAATCAGTGAGAACGAGCTGCCTGCGGCGCGACTGCTCAATTCGGCCGCGTCTTTTGGAAAACGTTCCCATGCGAGCGCGCCCCCGCCAGACGCGGCGCTGCGGAAAACGATTTTCGGCTTGAACCACTCATCGGTCATTTACGGAGGTATCGCGATTGCAGCGCTGGTCATTCTCCCGCTGGGTGGTATCGCAGTGCGGGCACGCATTCGCGCCCTGCATGCGCAGGTGGAACCGTCACCGATTCCCGCCGCGGTCGTCGCCCCAGTGAAACCGTTTGTAGCTCCGACTCCCGTGCCGGTGAAAAAAATTCCGATGCCGGTGGTCAAGCCCGGGACTTTTGAAGTCACGAGCATCATGACGGGCGGACCCACCGGAATAGCCGTGATCAATGGCAGGGAACACGTGAAAGGGGATGAGGTGCCGGTGGCTGGGGAGCCGGGATGGAAAGTGGAGGAGATCCACGAAAATGGCGTGACGCTCAATTATTTTGGAAATCTGCTCGTCGTCGAACTCGAAGCGGAGGGGGCGACGAAGCCGCTTAACGACAAGCTCCGCCCGCTTGACTAAAGACTTTGCGACGTGAGATCGCCGGGCGGCGAGGGGAAGAAATAATGGTTTCTCGCGCGCGACCGGTTATCGTTTGAAGGGACAGCCTGCCACGTCCCTCTCGATGAGCGATCCGACCATTCTCGACAAACTCGGCCACGGCCTGCGCCGGCTGACTCCGTGGGGGCACCGGCTGCAAAACACCACGCGGAAATTCGCCCGCCGTGCGATGCGAACGCCGCGCACGGTGGCGGAAGGCCCGAACCTGCTGCCCTTGCTCATCCAGGTGCTCGCCGCGTTTTCGAAGGTGGACGGCGTGGTGCTCGAAGAGGAAATCGACTCCTCGCTCGGCTTCCTGCGTTACGATTATCCGGAGGCTGTCTACTCCGAGTTGCGCAAACTTTTCCGCCAGGCGCTCAATGAGCAGCACGATCTCAACGCGATGGCGCAAAAGCTGGCCACGCAGCTTTCCGACGACCGCAAGATCATGCTCGCGGTGCAGCTTTACGATTTGATCTCGAAAGCGGAACTCAACCACGAGCAGATCACGAACTACTACGCGTTCACCTCGCAGCTCGGGATGGCGGCGCAGGCGATCGACATCGTCTATCAGCTCAATGCGACGGAAGATTCCGACCCGTCGATCTTTCAAAAAGGGGCGTCGCCGCTGGAGTCGCTTTGTTTCGGGCGCAATGGCTCGGCAGACGTTATTTTGAATGACCTCGGTGCTGACGAGCGGTTGCTGGCTTTTCGCTACCACGATTTGCTTCTGCTGAAAAATCAGAGCAAGCACGCGATCGTCGTGCGCGGCCGGCAGCTCGCGAGCGGGCAGTTTTGCCGCGTCTATTCCGGGCAGCGGATCGTGCTCGGCGAGCAGGTGCTCACGTATCAGGACCTCGTTTATTATTTCAATGCGAAGAAGAACGTTTCGTTAACGCATATTTATCTAAGCGTTAACAAAGACGATGAAGTTACGCTGGAAAAATCGCGTTCGCGCGACAGCGCACTCGATGTGCAGTTCGGGCTGAAGGTTCAGGTCAAGGCACTTAAAAATACGGACGCGGTGCTCAACGGCGTGCGGCTCAAGGCGGGAGCGCACGTCGAGGGAACGCTCGAGGACAAAATCATTTTTCACGATGACAGCGAGCTGCCGCTTATGGATTTGCGGCGGCGGGCGCGCGCACTCGGCGGCCGGTTT
>JAXDQV010000245.1:0-3759 GCA_034667645.1 Chthoniobacter sp. | reverse complement strand
TCAAAGCGGGAAGGCGGAGATGGTCTGCGATCTCACGGAAAAAATGATGGAGGAGATGTTTGAAGACGAGCAGGACCGCGAGATCCTGCGGGTCCTCAAACCGCATTCCTACATCGCCGTGCCCTTGCTGGCGCGCGGGCGCGTGCTGGGTGCGATCACGATGGTGAGCACGAGTCCCGATCGCGCGTGCGGAACGACGGAACTCGCGCTGGCTGAGGAGCTGGGACAGCGGGCCGCGCTCGCGCTCGACAACGCTGGTTTATACAAAGCGGCGCAGCAGGCGCGGATGGAAGCGGAGCGAGCCAATCTCGCGAAGGATCAATTCCTCGCAATGCTTTCGCACGAGCTCCGCACACCCTTGATGCCGATTCTGGCCACCGTTCTTTCCCTCGAATGCGATGAGAACCTGCCCGAGGACGTGCGGCCCTCAATGCAGATGATCCGGCGCAATGTGGAGCTTGAGGCGCGGTTGATTGACGATCTCCTCGATCTCACGCGAATTTCCAAAGGCAAAGTGCAGCTCAATCTGGAGCGGGTGGATGCCCACGCCTCGCTGCGCAGCGCACTGGAGATCTGCGGCCCGGAGATTCGCGACAAACAGCTCCGCGTTGAGACCAACCTGACGGCGACGCATTTCCAGCTCGAAGCAGATCCGGCACGGCTGCAGCAGGTGTTTTGGAATCTGATCAAGAATGCGGTGAAGTTTACGCCGTCCGGCGGGGAACTCAGGGTGACGACAAGCGGCAGCGCCGAAACGGAGTTGCAGGTGGAGATCGCCGATAGCGGCATGGGGATCGACGCGGATTTGCTGCCGAAAATCTTCGACGCTTTTGAGCAGGGTGAGCGTTACAGTTTTGGCGGACTCGGGCTTGGACTGGCGATCACGAAAGCGATTGTCGAGCTGCACAAGGGAAGTATTTCTGCGGAGAGCGGCGGCCGCGATCGTGGCTCGAAATTCACCGTTCGCCTCCCTGTCGCTGCTGTGGCAAAGGCCGAAGACCAGCCGCAGATGCCCGCGGAATGGACTCCGGCACGGAAATACACGCGCATTTTACTGGTGGAAGATCACGAGGACACGAACACGTCCCTCACGCGTCTGCTGCGGCGCCGCGGTTATCAGGTGCTCTCCGCGCACAATGTGAAGGCGGCACTCGACCTTGCGAACCAGGAGGAATTTGACGTGCTGGTCAGCGACATGGGACTGCCCGATGGGACGGGGCTGGAGCTGATGCAGAAACTGACTGAAGCGGATCATGCCGTCTTTGGAATCGCGCTGACGGGTTTTGGGATGGAGAGCGATATTCGTAAAAGTCACGCCGCCGGGTTTCACCATCACCTGATCAAGCCGGTCGACCTGAACAAGCTCGACGGGATTATTCAACAGGTCGCCGTGCGCATTCCGGATCCGGCTTAAGCAAGCCGGGAACGTCACGGAACGGTCGCGCGTTTGGAACAAAAGGAGTGTAATGGCGGGCATGAAATCTTTTTGCCGGCTCCTCGTGGCAGTCTCGCTCGGCTTCCTGGCTGCGGTCACCTCAGCAGCGGAAAAGCGGGTCGTGTTGATCGTGTGGGACGGGATGCGTCCGGATTTCGTCTCGGCTGAGCAGACGCCGGAGTTGTTCAGGCTCGCGCAAAGCGGCGTCACGTTTGCCGCGCATCATTCGGTTTACCCGACTTCCACCGAGGTGAATGGCACCGCGCTGGCGACCGGTGTTTACCCGAACCGCAGCGGCATCATGGCGAACCGGGAATATCGGCCGGAAATCGAGCCACTGAAGTCGGTCGAGACGCAGGATTTTTCCGCGATGCAAAAGGGCGATGCCATCTCGCATGGCGGGTATCTTGGCGTCCCGACGATTGCTGAAACCGTGCAGGCAGCGGGTTTTCGCACCGTGGTGGCCGGCGCGAAAGCCGTGGCGGTTTTGCACGATCGCTCTGGAAAACGCGACGCCGGAGCCGCCGCCAAATCGGTGACGCTTTTTGCCGGGCGAACACTTCCCGCGGCAGCGGTGGAGCCGATCGCCGCGTCGCTCGGGGTCTTTCCGCTGGAGCAGGATTTTCCGGCGCTCGCGCACAACACCTGGACGACGCGTGCGCTCGTCGAGCATCTCTGGAAAGACGACGTTTCGAAATTCACACTGCTCTGGTTCAGTGAGCCTGATTTTTCGCAACATCGCGCCGGTCCGGGTTCCGCGCTCGCCATCGCCGCGCTCAAAGGCAGTGACGCCAATCTCGCCATCGTGCTCGCGGCCCTTGAGGCGCGCGATCTACGTGAAAGCACGGATATCCTCGTCGTTTCGGATCATGGATTCTCGACCGTCTCGCGGAGTGTCGATGTGCCGGCGCTGCTGAAAAGCGCCGGGTTCGCCGCGTTCCGGGAATTCCTAACGCCGCCGAAAGCCGGGGACATCCTCGTGGTTGGAAACGGGGGCACCGTGCTTTTTTACGTGATCGGCCACGACGCGGAAGTGACGCGGCGGCTCGTGGAATTCCTGCAGCGGTCCGATTTCGCCGGCGTGATTTTTTCGCAGGTTCAGGTCGAGGGAACGTTTCCGCTCAGCCGGGTGCGGATTGACACGGCGTCCGCGCCCGACGTGGTGATGGCTTTCCGCTGGAGCGAGGAAATAAACGACGCCGGAAAGGAAGGAATGCTCGTTGCGGATTGGAATCGGAAGGCGAAGCAGGGGACGCACGCGTCGCTTAGCCGATACGATGTCCACAACACGCTGATCGCCGCCGGCCCCGATTTTAAGCGGGGCTGGACCGATCAATCTCCGAGCGGAAACGTGGATGTCGCGCCGACCATTCTTTCCATCCTCGGCATCCCACCGCTCGAAAAAATGGATGGCCGCATCCTCGCGGAAGCGATGCCGACGAAGGAGCCGGCCGGCAAAGCA
Organism: Chthoniobacter sp.; assembly: GCA_034667645.1. Taxonomy (GTDB): domain Bacteria; phylum Verrucomicrobiota; class Verrucomicrobiia; order Chthoniobacterales; family Chthoniobacteraceae; genus JAJPJG01. Next base: position 862 of record JAXDQV010000245.1, on the reverse strand, counting down.
GAACCAAGGCGAACGGAGACGACGCGCAGTTTAGGAGGTGTGAAATGGCAGCAGTTTCTCGAGGAAACGCGGATGGGTCCGAGCATCTACCTCGATGATGGCAACGGATCCGCCATGCCGAATTAATCGCCGCAGTCGGATTCTCAAGTGTCTCGAAGCTCCCGAGTTTCGGACGAAGAAGTTGCTCGCCAAAGCGTTTGCCGCCTTTCCTAATCGTGCACGGTTTTTTCCATGCGCGTCGTTGCGCGGGAACAGACCTTTCCCCAACTCCCCACCAGAAATTCCATGAAAAATTCGTTTACTGTTTCCTCTCTCGTTGCGGCCGCTTTGTCTCTCGGGCTGCTTTTTACCGGCTGCGATAAAAAGCCGGACGCGGCCGGCGGTGGCGCGGAAAAACTCAAGATCGGTTTTCTGGTCAAGCAACCTGAAGAACCGTGGTTCCAGACCGAGTGGAAGTTCGCGCAAAAAGCGGCGGATGAAAACGGCTTCGATCTCGTGAAAATCGGCACCCCGGATGGCGAGAAAGTTTTGGCGGCGATCGACAATCTCGCCGCCCAAGGCGCCAAGGGTTTCGTCATTTGCACTCCCGATGTGCGACTTGGTCCGGCCATTGCGGCGAAGGCGGACCAGGCGGGTTTGAAGCTCGTCACGGTGGACGATCAATTCGTCGGGGCGGATGGGAAATTCATGACCGAAGTGCATCATCTCGGCATGTCACCGCGTGACATCGGAAAGCAGGCGGGCGAAATCGAACTGCAGGAGATGCAAAAACGCGGCTGGTCGATTGGCGATACCGCGGTGTGCGTTTCCAGTTTTGAAGAACTCGACACGGCCAAGCAACGAACCGACGGCGCGCAGGAAG
>JAXDQV010000244.1:0-3126 GCA_034667645.1 Chthoniobacter sp. | reverse complement strand
CCGCGCCGGTACAATGGTTCGTTTTGGTACATGCGTAGCATCAGTCCTTTCAGGACGGGCTAGGGAAACTCCAAGACTCGACCTCGGCATTATGACGACAACGGTTGACTCCCGACCTGACTTCCGTGCGCCGAAAGTGGTTGTCCCCGTACCCCCGTCAATTTCCCGCATATGGCAGAGCGCCGGCATAACTAAAGCTGAGGAATAATCGTGATACCACGCGAAAGCCTCCGGTTCCGTCGAGCAAATAACTAGGAGAAACCGGTTCCATATAATGGAATTTAATATTCCATTTTTGGGAATATGACGCTATACTTAGTTTAAATGATCGTAATTGGAACCGATATGGTCGAAGCCTATTTCAAGTCGAAGGCTGGCCATCGAGGTGTAAAAGCTGCGCGAGCGCAGTATGACTCTTGGCTGGCGATCGCAGAAACTGCCGAGTGGAGGACGCCCGAAGAAGTGAAAAAATCGCACCCAAAGGTAAGCATTTTGAAAGGCGGTCGGGTGGTTTTTAACATCAAAGCCAACGATTTTCGGTTAGTTGCCTTGGTTCAGTACATAGAGAATGTTTTGATGATTCGATTTTTCGGGTCGCACGAGGAATACGACAAGATCGATGCGGAGACAGTGTGATGAAAACGACGCTGATTGTTATTCAAAATGAAGCAGACCACGCTGACGCTAAAAGGTTGGTCGAAAAGCTAATGGGATCGAGTGATCCTCAAGATGGCGCACGGATGGTAGCTCAGGCCCGCCTGGTCGAAGCTTACGAGCGCGCGCAGTGGCCGCGTACCGCGCCAGCACTTCCTGTGCTTCTCAGCTACTTAATGGATCAGCATAGCCTGTCGCGCGCCGATCTTGTGCCATTACTTGGAACTTCCAGCCGCGTGAGCGAGGTTTTGAACGGCAAACGAGACTTGAGCATGACGATGGTGCGAAGACTCCGTGAGCGATTCAACGTCTCAGCAGATTTGCTGGTTTCGCGAGGGCGCACGCGAAGCAGAGCGGCGGCTTAGTCCGACGAACCGTATGCAGGCCTATACATATTCAGAGGCTCGAGAAAATTTCGCGACGGTATTGGAAGGCGGAACGAGACGGCGCTGTATTTCGATTATCGCCCGCACCAAAGCCCAAGGCATCGCCTTTGGACGTCCCCGGTGTGAAGATTAACGTGAAGACGCCAGATCTAGTTGCAATGGTGCGCGAAGGACGAGAACGTCCACGCCGCTAGGATTGCTGAGAAGTTAGAGGTCCCCGACCGCGCGGTTGTTGCCGCCACGATTGCCTCCGCGGGCCCGTACGCCCGGGCGTGGCGGTCGAGTCACCGCCCCGCGGCTCCAAAGATCGCATCCGCGAGAGTGCACGGCAACCCAGTAGAACCGACGGTCGAATCAGTGTCACGGCTGTCACACCGGCCATATCAACAGATTTGCCATAAAAATAAACGTTCTGTCGGCGCCCTAAACGATGCGATCGTCGGATCCCGAACAATGCACCCTCAGGACCGTCATGGCGCCGACCCGGAGAAGAGTGCCGGGACTTCTTCTACGCGGCAGCGTCTGGCACATCGACAAGATCATCTACGGCAAGCGAATTTGCGAGAGCACCGGTACCGGAGATCGCATCGAAGCGGAGGCGCTGCTTGCGCGACGCGTGACTCAGGCCCGACACGTGCATTTCTTCGGTGAGCTGCGCGAGCACAGCTTTCGCGAAGCCGCCGCCAAGTTCCTTGCGGAGAATCAGCACAAGCGCAGTCTCGAGCGCGATCAGCGAGCGCTGGCGGTACTCGATCCTTTCATAGGCTCCTTGCCACTCCAACGAGTGCATCACGACACGTTGGCCCCGTATATCCGATCACGGCGCGAGACAGGCCACAGCCCAGGAACCATCAACCGAGACCTTGCCGTGGTGCGACGTATTCTGAATCTAGCGTCGCGCTTATGGCGCGACGACACGGACCGGCCTTGGCTGCCGGTGGCACCGCTCATCCAGATGCTGCGTCATCCGCATCAGCGTCAACCCTACCCGCTGTCGGTCGCGGAGCAACGCCTGCTGTTCTCTGAGCTCGACGGGCATCTGGTCTCGATGGCGCTCTTCAAGGTCAACACCGGGATCCGCGAACAGGAAGTCGTCAACCTCCGCTGGCAGTGGGAGGTGGCAATTCCAGAGCTGGGTACTTCGATCTTCGTCATTCCACGCGACTACGTGAAAAACGCGCTCGACCGCTACGTCGTACTAAACCGGATTGCTCGATCCGTGATCGAGAGTTGCCGGGATAAGCATCCTGAGTTCGTCTTCACCCGCGAAGGCAGTCCCGTGACGCACATCTACAATTCGGGCTGGAAGGCCGCGCGGCGACGGGCCGCTGCACGTTACGAGCGCGAACTCGGCTGCCCGTGCCCCGCAGGATTTCGGTCAATTCGCGTGCATGACCTCAAGCACACCTATGGCCATCGTCTCCGGGTGGCCGGGGTCAGCTTCGAGGACCGCCAACTCCTCCTCGGCCACAAGGCGCAGCACGTGACAACCCACTACTCGGCACCGGAGATCGGCGCACTGATCGAAGCATCAGAGAGAGTTTGCCAGCTGGAATCGCTCGCAAGCCCCGCCATTTCCGTGGTTCGAGCACACGCTGGGAGACTGCGATGACGGCCATTGCAGCCGACCTCCATAGTTTCAAGCCTGGCGGGTGTTTTACGGCTCTTGGCAACCACTTTGCCGTTTTCCATACGTATAGCGCTGGTATCTACGAGGCCGATGGAGCCCTACCTGTCCTCAATGAAAGCGCAAACTAATGAACGGACGTCGTCGAACCGCCGCTTCGTAGCATCAGCCCCGAGATTACGGCGGCAGTCCTTTGGTGCGAGGCAGCATTCACGACATCATTCCTTGCATTAAATCCACTTATTGCCAATCTTTTCACAATAATCTAACATGGCAAGTATTCGGCAATTGGCAACGGAGGGCTTATGGAGCTGACCAGAGAAGAACTTGGCCAGCGTATTCGTGCTGCGCGGGAGAGCTGCGGACTCACGCAGGAGCAGCTTGATGAGCCCACCAGATAAAGTCGTGTTGCCATTGGCCAAATCGAGACTGTGGCGCGCTCGGTATCCAGCCTAGAGT
>JAXDQV010000243.1:0-16593 GCA_034667645.1 Chthoniobacter sp. | reverse complement strand
TCCTACGTTTGGAATCACGCCGACGTTTTGCAAAAAGTCGCGCTGAACACGCCCGGGCCGAGTCTGGAAACTTTCATCGTCGAGCTCGATCTTTCCGAAAGTTTCCGCGTATTGGAGCCGGAGCGCCTTTCCTCCGCCCGCGAGATAATCGAGCACGTCATCGAAAGCTTCGGGCGTGAGATCGCGATAGATAAAAGATTGTCGCACCAGCGCGAATGCCTCGTGACGTCCCCAGCGCCGCTCGCAACCCATGCTCACCAGATGCTGCGCGAGGATGTCGAGAGGCGCGTTCGGCAGCCGCACCAGATCGAGCTGCCGCTCCCGCGCGAGCAGCACCGTCGCGCACGCTTCCACGAGATCATTCACATTCGTGGCCATCAAGACACCGCGGCTGATCGTGTGAATGTTGTGACCGCTGCGGCCGGTGCGTTGCAGGGCGCGACTCACGCCTTTCGGAGTCGAGAGCATCACCACGAGATCGACCGACCCGATATCGATCCCGAGTTCGAGGCTGGTCGAACAAACCACCGCGCGCAGCTCGCCCCGCTTGAGCCGGTCTTCCACGGATTGCCGCACATCGCGCTCGAGTGAGGCGTGGTGGCATTCAACCTCCTCCGCGAGCTCGGGCAAAATCTCGCGCAGCCAGAAGGTAGCCGCCTCCGCGCCTGATCTCGTATTGGTGAAAACGAGAGTCGTCCTGTTCTTTTTTACGAGTTCGCCGAGTTCCCGGATCAGGCGCTGCCCGGTATATCCGGCTTCGGGGTAAGGATTTTTCCGCAGCGGAGTGTGCACCCGCAGCTCGATTTTTTTGGCCGCGGATACATCAACGACCGCACATTCGCCGTTCGTTCCGGCAAGAAATTTTCCGACCAGCTCGAGCGGAGCAACCGTTGCGGACAATCCGATCCGCTGAAGGGGCGCGCTCGAATTCCGAATGCGCGCAAGCCGCTCCACACTCAGGCTCAGATGCGCGCCGCGTTTATTTTCCGCGAGCGCGTGGATTTCATCAACAATGAGCCACCGCGCTTCCGCGAGATGCGGCAACCACTTCGGCTGCGAAAGCAGCAGGCAAAGGCTTTCGGGCGTGGTCAGCAAAATGTGCGGCGGACGCATAAACTGTCTCGCGCGCACGCTTCCGCTCGTATCTCCCGAACGAAGCCCGACGCGAATGGGTGCATTTTTTTCGCTGCCGAAAATCTCGCGCAGTGGCTCGTTGAGGTTCTTCTCGAGATCGTAAGCGAGCGCCCGCAAGGGCGAGACGTAGATGCAGTAAATCGCGTCACGCAGCTCGGCGCGCGTGAGTTCGTCAAGCACGCTCAAAAACGCGGCAAAAGTTTTTCCCGTGCCCGTCGGCGACGCGACGAGCACATTTTCCCCTGCGCGAATTTTCGGCCACGCTTCGCGCTGGGCCGGCGTCGGATCGCGATAGCGCGCCCGGAACCAATCGAAAACGGGGGACTCGCGCGGCTCGTGCATGAGGCCGGCAATTTACACCGCGCGGCGGATTCGCAACCCGCGCGCGGGCTTATGAAACCTGACTTAGGCCGCGAGCTCGGACGTGCAGTGCGGGCAGCGCGTGGCCTTGAGCGGGATCGGAGTCACGCAATACGGACACGGTTTTTCCGAAGGCGTCGGCGGCGGAGCGGGCTGGTTGCGCTGCAAGGCGGTGATTCCTTTCACGACGAGAAAAATGCAGAAAGCGACGATCAGGAAATTGATGACGATGGTCAGAAAACTTCCGTAGGCAATGACGGGGCCGGCCTTTTTCGCATCGGCCAGCGCCATGCCGGCGGTGACTTTGTCCGAGAGCGAGATGTAGAGATTGCTGAAATCGATGTTGCCCACGATTTTGCCAATCGGCGGCATGATGATGTCCTCGACAATCGAAGTGACGATTTTACCAAACGCCGCGCCGATGATCACGCCGACAGCGAGATCGACGACGTTGCCGCGCATGATGAATTTTTTGAAATCGGAGACCATGGCGGCGAGAATGCTCATCGTTTCGAGCAAGCTCAAGCCTTGTTGAACAAGGTTCGACGATTGTTGCGCAATGTGCGGAACGCAAAAACTCAGGCCGCGCGCCCCACTGCTTCAGCCACCCTGCGGATTCGCTTTACGAGATCCGCAAACTCATGCGGCAGCAACGCCTGTTCACCGTCGCTCTTGGCAAGTTCCGGGGAATTGTGAACCTCGATCATCAATCCATCGGCACCGGCCGCGACCGCGGCCAGAGCCATGGCAGGAATGTGATCGCGCAAGCCGATCCCGTGCGTCGGATCCACCACGACGGGCAGGTGCGTTTCGCTTTTCAAAACCGGGACGGCATTGAGATCGAGGGTATTGCGGGTGTAGGTCTCGAACGTCCGGATGCCGCGTTCGCAGAGCACCACGTTGAAATTTCCCTCGCTCAAAATGTATTCGGCGCTCATCAGCAGGTCCTTGATCGTCGCGCACATCCCGCGCTTGAGCATTACCGGAATTTTGCTGCGGCCGACTTCTTTGAGCAGCGAAAAGTTTTGCATGTTGCGCGCCCCGACCTGCAGACAGTCCGCGTATTTTTCGATGACCTCGAGGTCCTTGGTGTCCATCACCTCTGTGATGACCGGCATTCCCGTCGCTTCGCGCGCCTCGGCGAGCAACTTCAAACCGTCCAGGCCCAGGCCCTGAAAGGTGTAAGGCGAGGTGCGCGGTTTGAAAGCGCCGCCGCGCAGGATCTTCGCACCCGCTTTCTGAACATCCCGCGCGATTGAGATGATTTGCTCGGAATTTTCCACCGAGCACGGACCGGACATGATTACCACCTCGGGACCTCCGATCGTCACGTTGCCGACGTTCACGAGCGACGGCGTCTGACGAAACTCGTGCGCGACCAGTTTGTAGGCCTTTAACACGGGCGTAACCGATTCGACCCCGGCCATCGCGGCAATTGGCTTCTCCCGAATCACATCTTCCGGCCCGATCACCCCGATGACGACGCGCACCGCCCCGCGGCTGACCTCTGCTTTGAGTCCCCACTGTTTGATGCGATCGACGATGTGGGAGATCTGCTCCTCGGTGGCGTCGGATTTGGTGACGATGATCATGCGAAAGGGTGTGGAAATTAACGGGGCAGGGCGTATGAGCAACATTTTTTCCGGCGTGGCGCGTTGACATGGCCAGACGAATTTGTTGCCATCGCCCCGTGAAATTCGCGTCCTCCCTCGTCCTCCTTGCACTTCTTTCGCTCGCCGCATGCACCACGACGACCAATCGGCGTGATATGTATCGACTGCCCAAGCCGCACGGAACCTGGACGCAAAAAGAGCGCGGACTGACACTCGCGGGCCGCTACGACCACCGGTCACGGACTTATAATTACGTCGTCCGCCGTCAGGGCCCACGTCCGGCCAGCCTGCCCACGCCGCCGCCGGGACCGCCCGCACTTCCTGCGCAGTAAATTCTGCGGCGTTCAAGTGCGGGGGAAATTGAGCGTTTTCCCGAGTCCGAATTTTGACCGACTGATCGCTCTTACGCCGAGGGATGGTCTGGCGAAGATTGCTCCAGTTTTTCAAGGTCCGAGGCAATCGACGGATCCGCCGCCACCATCGCATCGTGGAGTACTTTGCGAAATTCCTGCGCAGCCTCCTGCCGCTTCTGGCGCGCGGCTCGGACGTCCGGGTTATCTTTGATTTTTTCCTGAGCCGCCTTCAGCTTTTGCCGTTCCTCCGGTGTCAATGACGCCAGCCCTTTCAAAAAGGCCCCCCTGCCGGCGCGCAACCCGGGACGACCGGAGTCGGCGTTTTCGGTGTCGTCCGCCGCATCTTTGACTTTATCAATGATCGACTGAAGCGAAGGGTCCTCGGCGAGCAGCAACGGGGCGACGATCTCCCAGAAATGCTTGTTCGCCTGCGCAAGGTTCTCAGCCGCTTCTTTTACCTTTGGATCCTTCATCGCCTTCTCGCGTGCCGCCTTCAGCTTCGCGCGCTTTTCAGGAGCAGAACCTGAGTGCTGCCTGATCGCCGCCGCAGCGGCGGATCGGGCGCGCGGCGCCGCCACCGCAGTGCCGGCGCAAATACCAACCACGAGGATCGAACAAAGAAAGGGGGTCATTTTCATCATAAACTGGAACACCGCGGCCGGAGAACAGTTGCTGCGCTACGGCGCCGGAGCGAGCAAATCGCGCTGCCACGGCAGCAGTTTCTTTTCCCATGTGGCTTGATCCGCAGCGATCGCTTCCAGCGTCGCTTTCGGTGCGATCAGAGAAGAATCGATCTGTAATTTCACGGCCGCTGCGTCCCGACGCGTTTTGAGATTCTGCACCATGATTTCCTGCTCTCGCGTGAGGCGCCCACGCGCCTTGCGCACGGGCTGCGGCCATTCTTCCGGCGCTGAATTCAAACCGAACTGCGCGGCTTCGGAAAATCGTCGGGCGCGTGAAGACGAGAGATGCGGAAGGGAGACGCGCTCGCCCGCATCCAGTTGCACCGCGGCTTCGATGAGTTTTTCGTTTTGCAAAATATGAAAGGGCGGACGATCCACGGCGCGCGCTTCCGTGTCGCGCCACCGCCAGAGCGCACGCAACACTGCGGCGGCCCGTCCGCGCAAGTCGCTGCTGCCGGTAATGCGCCACGCATTCTCCACATCGCGGTCCCGATCGGTCTTCGTCGATTCCATGGCGCGGGCGCAGGATTGCTGAAACCATTCCCATCGCTCGAGTTCGCGGAGTTTTCCGGCGAGAATATCGGCCAGGTCCAGGAGATAATGGGTGTCGTTGATGGCGTATTCCTCCATGAGCAGCGACAATGGACGGCGCGCCCAGTTTGCCTTCTGCGAACCCTTTGCCAGCGTGACGCTGAAGTATTTCTGCAGCAATGCAGCCAGACTAAACTCCGGTTCGCCGATCAATCTCGCGGCGATCATCGTGTCGAAAATGGAATCGGAATCTGGAAAACCGACGCGACGCAAGAGCCGTAGATCGTAATCCATTCCGTGCAAAACCTGTTCTCGTTTAGCGAGCGCCTCGAAAAGGGGCTCAAGGGAAAAAGAGGCCAGCGGATCGATCAGCGCATCGCAGCCCGGCAGACTTAGCTGAATCAGGCAGAGCTTTTCGAAGTAGCAGTGAAGGCTGTCTGCCTCGGTGTCGATCGCAACGCGAGTTGCAGAGTCGAGTTCGGGCAAAAAGGCGGCGAGGGCCTCGGACGTATCGATCACTTTTTCAACCGCGCAGACCCGCGAGCACGAGTTCGGCGTTCGTTTTTGTTGCCCGCAAATTCTGCACGAGCAATTCCGTTGCTTCGACTGAAGGCAGTTCCGCCAGTTGCCGCCGGAGGATTTTAATGCGCTCGAATTCGTCCGGGTGATACAGCAGTTCCTCGCGGCGCGTGCCGGATTTTAGAATCTGAATCGCCGGAAAAATGCGCCGCTCCACCAGCTCCCGATCGAGGTGCAATTCCATGTTTCCTGTGCCCTTGAACTCCTCGAAAATCACTTCATCCATCCGGCTTTCTGTCTCGACGAGCGCCGTGGCGATAATGGTCAGGCTTCCACCCTCCTCCACATTGCGGGCGGAGCTGAAGAACTTCTTCGGTTTCGCGAGTGCCTGCGCATCGACGCCGCCGGACATTGTGCGGCCTTTTGCCGGCATGAGAGAATTGTAGCCGCGCGCAAGCCGCGTGATCGAATCGAGCAGGATCACGACGTGTTGTTTGATTTCAACAAGTCGCTTTGCCCGATCACTTACCAGCTCCGCGACCTGCACATGACGGGAAGGCGATTCGTCGAAGGTGGACGAAAAAATATCCGCATCAACACTGCGGCGAAGATCGGTCACTTCCTCAGGACGTTCATCCACAAGCAGCAAGATGAGGTGCGTCTCTGGCGAGCTGACTCGAATGGCCTGAGCAATCTCCTTGAGCAAAACGGTCTTCCCGGTTCGAGGAGGCGCCACAATCAGCGCACGCTGGCCGCGGCCCAAGGGCGTAATTAAATCCACCGCACGCGCGCTCAGCGATTTGGTCACGTCGTTTTCCAGAATGATGCGCTGGTCCGGAAACATCGGCGTCAACTGCTCGAAGTTTTTTGGCAGCGCCCAAGCTTCCGCCGGCCCTCCCTCAATTTCGAGAACCTCTTCCACCGTCATGAACTTCTCGCGGTCGCGCGGAGCCCGCAACTTTGTCAGAAGTAAGTTCCCGTTTTGGATTCCGTAACGCTTCAGGAGTGAGCTGGAGAGATAAGGATCCTCCGGCCCGGGGCGAAAATTCTGTCCCGGCCAGCGTAGAAAAGCGTGTTGCTCCGAGGCGATATCCACGATGCCTTTGCCAAGGACGACTGTGCCGCCTGCAGCGTAATGACGCAGCAAATCGAAAATGATCTGGTGACGCGCCCGATCAGGATTCACACGCATCTGCAATTCGCGCGACCGCTCCAGCAGTCGTGCCCACGACTCCGCATGAAGATCCGCCACGTGCAAGGGCCGCGGGTTTTCTATAATCACCACCGCCGCTCCCGCTGAGGGTTCATCCATATCGCCGCGTTAGATAGGAATGAAACACCGTCATCTGATTTTTAAAGGATAGCGGACTGCTGTCGTTCCAGAGGACATGATCGGCTCGTTGGATTTTTTCGGAGAGAGGCGTTTGTGATTCCACCATTTCCTCGGCCACCTGCGGGGTGAGCTTGCGAATGGCGATGAGCCGATGCATTTGCACCGCGCGGGAGCACGCAATCACGACAATGACGTCAAAGAATCGCTCAGCGAAAGTCTCGAATAACAGCGGTATATCGATTAAAAGCCAGGTCTTGCGTGCATTCGCCGTTTCAGCGATTCGCGTCCACGTTTCGCGAATTTTTGGGTGCAAAATGAACTCCAGCGCCCGTCGCTCTGTTTCGTCTTGAAAGACAATCTCGCGCAATCTGCCGCGATCCAGCTCGCCATTTTCTCCGAAGATGCGTGCGCCGAATCGCTCCTTCAGCGCCTCACGAATATCCAAGTCGCGATCCACCAGATCGCGAGCACACGCGTCGGCGTCGAACACCGTGGCGTCGAGTTCCGCTTTGGCGGTTTGGGTAAACGATGTCTTTCCGGTAGCGATCCCGCCCGTGATTCCCAAGACGGGCACAGATGCAAGTGCTATTTCTGGAAGAGCGGCGCTTCCGGCATCGGTGGCGCGGCCGGCGGCTGCGGCAATCCAATCGCTTCCACGACTTCTTCCTTCTCGTCGCTCTGCAGCACGGTTTCCCCCGCTGGGTTGATGAGCCGCGCGGACACAAAGATGATCAGATTGCGTTTCAGGTGTTGATCCACGCTGTTGCGGAACAACCGTCCAAAAAGCGGAAGATCTCCGAGGATAGGAACCTTGTCCTCCACCTTTTGCACGTCTTCACGCATGAGTCCGCCGAGGACCACGGTCTGTCCGTCCCAGATGCTCACGCTCGTGGTAACTTTCCGCGTGCTGAAGATGGGTTGATTGATGACGTTGTCCGTCAATGTGACCGAGGGTGAGGCAGTGCTCGTTACCGTGCTGAGCGCAGTGAGAGGACTGATCGTTTTGATCGGGCTGCCGTAATTGATGAAGCCTTCAAATTCCACCACTTGGGGCACGAGATTGAGATCGATCGTGTATCCATCCGGTCCAACCGTAGGTTCAACTTCCAAAGTTACACCCGTATTACGAGTCTCAAACGCGGTTGGGGTCGTCGGCGTCACTGGGAATGCGCCCGTCGATCCACCTGAGGCTCCAGTGAGTGGGTTGTTGCTGAAGCTTTGGCTGCCAAAGTTCTGCGGAATCTGTGGCGGATCAAATTCCGTTGGATAACGGAACTCACGAATAATCTCGATCACTGCGCGTTGCCCGCTTTTTGTTGTCACCCGAGGCGCTGACAGCAGGTCGACACCCTTCTTCTGATTGAGTGCCCGGATAACCAGCTGGAATGTGGGATCCGTCAACGTGCTCCCGATACCGAAGATGCCCGGAGCGAGGCGGCTTGCACCACTCGTCGGGAAGAGGAGAGCGTCGATCGCGTTCGCGCTGATAGCTAGGTTCCCGCTCCGAAGTCCGCTCGTCACCGGTTGCTCGATCAGATTGCCTGTGGTTGGAAAGCCCTGCGGAAAATCGGCGGCAGCCGGCACGGCACCGGTGCCGGGCGTGCCCCCGCTGATAAAGACTTTGCTGGATCCCGGGACATTCTGCTGGCCGAGAAGCAAGTCGAATCCGAGCTCCTTCAAATTATTTTGGGTAATCTCAACAAACTTGGACTCGATCTCCACTTGGGTCGGGGCTGTCCCCACCGAGACGTCCACCAAAATATCCACGAGGTCGAGGTTGTCCTGAGTATTGCGGACGACGAGTTTGCTGCTGCTGGGCAGATAATTCGCGCTCGCTCCGGGTGGGAACAGAACACCTTGTGACTCAAGGAAGTCCTTGGCGCCCACTTTTGCGGCGATGCTTTGTCCACCGCGCGTCGTATCGCTGGCTCCGGCGCCGGCGGCCCCGCCACCGGTGGCTGGCTGGCTCAGGCTACTGCTGGCACCTCCCGTTGGAGAATTGCCGATGAAGCCTGGTGGAACTTTGTATTCCTTGGTGACGAGATCCGCGGTGTTTTCGGTGATCGGAACGATCGCGACCGCAAATGGATCAACCTTGATTTTGAGATTCGCAAGATTGGTGATGTAACGAAGCGCTTCCGCGAGTGGGATATTCGAGAGCGACAACGTGATTCGCACATCAGCCGGGTTGACAGTCGGCCCGGTCGGCGTGGTCGTTGCCGTGGGCGCTGGAGTAGCTTCCAAGCCGGGGATTGCCGGCGCTGCCCCGGCAGCATCCGGCGCCGCGGCGGGAGCTGATCCACCGCTCGCTTCCATCTTCAGGACGATATTCACGCCGCGCTTTGTAGGATCCTGCTCCGTGTCGAGCTCCCGGCTCTTTTGTTTTAGAAAGTCGATTGCCTCGCGAACGGTAGCTTCCCTAAATTCGATTTTAGGGATAATGATTCGATTGAGCTTATTCGTGATGTATTCCGTTCCGCGGCTGTCAGTCCGGGTGTTTTCGATCACGCCACCTTCGCGCAGTCCGAAACGTCGAACGGGACGATTCCAAGCCTGATCGACCTGCCAGTTCATGTAGGAGCGTGTGTGGTTGTAGCTCTCGACTGCGTAGTCATCCCGCTTCTTGTTGACCTTCTCCTGACCCTTGCGGGCCGCGATGTTGTAAGGGTCGAGATTCAGCACCTGCTCGTAACGGCGGAACGACATGTCGAAGCGCCCGGTATCATAAAAGCCCTCTGCTTCCTTAAGCAGCTTTTTCACTTCCTCGACGTTTCCACGGAACTTGGGAGTGATCGTCTTGTTGTAATAGTCCGGGTCTTCCAAGTGCGCCAAAATAATGATGGCTCGGTGGCAGTGCGGATCGTATTTTTCGTCCAGAACGGCCTTCGCGGTGGTTTCGGCATCCGCATACCGGCCTTCGCCGATCCGCTGTTCCGCCAGATTGCATGCCGCCTCGCACAAGCCATCAAGAGCCTCGGAGCGGAGATGGCGGGTTTCTGGTGCATCGTTTAGGATGTCGCACGCCTCTTTGTAGGAAGAAAACGCTGTCTCGTAATCGTGCTGCTTCATCGCACGATCACCAGTATTGATCAATTCCCGCGCGCGACTCATTGCTTCTTCTCGCCGTGCGAGTTCCCGTTGGGCCATGCTCTCCACACTGGAGGTGGTCGTGGTGCTGCTGGATGAACGGGTGGACGTGCCAGCGACAGCGGGGAGGACGGCTACCGCGCAGAGGCAGGAAATGAGAGGAAGCTTAGTGGTCATTGATTGGTGTAGGAGGTGGTTCGGAATCTGAGGGGCGACAATTGCCGCAGTATCAAGGCTGTTCGAGCTTGGGCACCGTGATCTTCTCGCCGGTTTTGGCGTTCTCGATTAGCGCTTCGGTGTCCTTGATGTCAACTAATTTATAGACAATCTCCTCCGTCGGTTTGAGCGAGAAAGTCTTGTCTTTTTTCACGGGAAACTGCGAACCATCCCAGAGGTATTTGAAGAGTGCGTAGGAGTCTGGCGAGTTGGCCATTTTCGCCAGCACCAACACGACTTTGTCGTTGGTCTCGGTGTTTTGGACGGTCAGCTCTGACACGTCTTCTTCGCTTTCTGTTTTCTTGTTGACCTCTTTCTTTATCGCAAAACTGAGGATCTTGAACTTCGTCTTCGGAATCGGATCGCCAAGTTTCAAAAACAAGGTCGGCTGCTTTACATCAACAGTGTTGAGCTGGAAATTGAGTGAATCCGGCTTGGCAGGATCTCCGTCATAGGCCTGGAAGAGGAGTCGAAACGGCTGTTGAATCGCCTTCACCAACCGCAATTTGGTCACATAGGCCGGATGCGAGTTCTTATCCTGCGGATCGGTCTTGCCGTTGAACTCCTCGAGATTACTGAACTTGTCGCCGTCCGGATCGTCCGCCAAAGCCCCGTCGCTGAGAATATCGAGATGATTTTGGTCGAACCACTCATTCGGCACAGGCGGATGCAAGGCCTGCTGGCCCTTCTGAAGTGGACTAATCAACTGGCCATCTTTGAGGATGTATTTCTCGGACGCAAACAACGAACCAGTTCCAGCCTTCGGCGACCAGCCGGCGGGTTTTGCCAAAGCAGCCTTCGCCTGCTCCAAACCAGAGAGATCCGCGATGGATACCTTGTCATTATGCACCACATCCCCGCGCAGGCTCTCGAACGTCTCACTGAAATGCGCCGCATTCAAAAACAGCCACACAGACATCGCCAGCAGGACGAAGGAGACGAGAAGCAGAGCTGCTTGATCGTAGTTCTTTTTGATCCAGTCCATGACTATTTAGTGGCTGCCACAGCAGGCGGAGCAAACCCAAGGATTTCGATTTGTGCGGACACGTTTATTTTTTCAGTTCCGACGATGAATTTCAGCGTGTTCGGCGTGGGCGATGCCGCCGCGCCAGTCGTCGGATCGATCGCTGGCGGTGCAGCGGCGCCGGTGTCGGCAAGCTCGGTGCGCGAGGGTCCCTTTGGATTTTCGTTTTTAATGGAAAGCAGTCGTATCACGTAAAACTGCTCCTTCGCGCTGGTGATGTCGTTCACCCATTTACGAACGCGTGACTGTTCGCCGAGGAACGTGACCAACACGGGACTCTTTTTGATCAGCTCCCGATTGGGCGCCGCCCCGGCCGAACGAGACAGCTGCGCACGCTCGGGCGTAGCAGCGGCCGCGGCTTGGTTCTCCTGGCTTAAAGGAGTCCGGACCAGCGAAAGGAGAGCGCTCACCTTGTCCTCAATCAGGGCGTTGACAAGGAACTCAATGGCCGACAACTGCTGTCCCAGAGCTGGAGCAGCGTCAGCTTTTGGCAAGGAAGTCTGATAGGTCTCGAAGCCTAGGTAGAACTTCTCGGGCAGCTTCACATCGGCTGCCGCCGCCTTCTCCGTCAACTTCGACACCGAGGCCCGCAGCTTGTCCTGAAATTGCTCGGGCGTCATCGTTTCCATCGGAAACTCGATGGCAGCCAAAGTCTTTTGCAAATCAGCCGTGGCCGCGAGGTAACCATCCTTCTGTCCACGCAGTTTCGTCAGGTTGCCTTCGTCGGGATACGGAGCCAGTGTCTGCAGGCGTTTGAGCTCACCGGCATCTTTATTATAAGTCTCCGAAACCTCCGTAAACTTCCCGGAGGCGGAATACAAAAGATAGCCGAGAACGCCGACCCCGACGATAAGGGCGGCAAAGAAACCGCTCAGGAATTTGTTTTCGCGAATCCAGGTCATTTTGTGCTGATCGCCTTTTTGAGTTCCAACTGCAGCTCGTAATCATAAGCCCACTCCGTCTGGGTGGGAGTGCCGCGGGTTACCACCGTGACTTTGCCAACGAAGGGAGACTCCTCTAGTTTCTTCGCGAATTCATCCACTACTGCGGCTTGATTTTGATTGTCCAGATACAGCCCGTGCAAGCGCAAGCCCAACGTCGGCTTCGCCGCCGTGGCGTCTCCGGGCGCGGGCCGCTCGATGGTCTCGGGAGTCGGCTCCGCTACCGCAGGTTTCCCCGTTAGATCGCCCATCAACGGGACCATTTTTCTATCCGCGGAGATTTGCATCGGCTCAAACTCGGTAATCCAGATAAATCGGCTGGGTAACTTGGCGTTCAAGTCATCAATCAGTGACGGCCAAAAACTGCGCTCGTCCACCGCCTCCAAAAAAGGTGCAGCCGTGGCTTTCGTTGCCTGAATCTCCCGATTGGCCGCCTGAAATTGCGCTTCCTTCTGCTTAAGCGGGGCAATTTTCTGTTCCAGCTGCCCGATCACCGCACTTTCGACCTGTGTGGCACGCTGGTAGTAAATCCACCAGCCGGCGAGGGAAAGCAGCAGGCACACGCCGGCCAGAACAATATACGGACGTTTTTGCGAAAGCGACTGAGCCCGCACAACGCTCGCGGGCTGGAGATTGAGCTCCATCGGGCAGTCAGTAATTGAACGCAGACTGAGTCCCACCAATTCCCCGAGCAGGTGCGCCCCGCGCCCAGCCTCGTCCATGTTCACATCATTACTGACGGTGACGTTTCGCAGCGGATTGAAAAACTCGATCGGAAGCTGCAGTTTTTCCGCGAAAAACTCGCGCATATAGGAAAGGCTCGTGCTGCCGCCGCACAGAAAGACACGCGCTGGCTGGCTGCCTCCCTGCTGCGACCGATAAAAGGAAATCGAGCGCGAGATCTCCGAGTGCAGACGGGTCATCGAGTTCCGAATCATTTTTGAAACGCGGGCAACATCGGGATCATTCGCTTCAGCATACGCGCCACCGAGCGAGACGAATCCGACCGCCTTCTTTCGCTCTTCAGCCGCACCGAAGGGCTCGTTAAACTCTTTCGCAATCGCGCCGGTGACGGTGCTGCCTCCAATGGGTATGCTTCGGCTGAAAACCTTGTTCGGCTCCACGAAAATCAAGTTCGTCGTGCGCGAGCCGATGTCGATGAGCAGCGAACAGCCGCTCATGTCGCTGTAATTGTAACGAAACGCGTTGTAGAGGGCCATCGGCGCCACATCGACCACATTGGTTTTGAGGCCGAAATCCTCCACCGCGTCATTCAACTCATCGAGCAGGTCCGCTTTGATCGCCACGAGCACGACTTCCATCTTGTTATTCTCCTGCCCGCCCACGAGTTGGTAATCCCAAACCACCTCGTTGATCGGGAAAGGGACGTTTTGCTGCGCCTCGAACGTGATGATCTGTTCGACTTGATCCGCTTCCACACTCGGCAGCTTGACGAAACGGGTGAAGACCGATTGCGCCGGGATCGCATAGTTCACGCGGCCGGGCTTGAGTTTCAGCGCCTGAAACATTTCCTGCACTGCGATCTTCAGTTGAGCGACGCGCGAACCCTCGGCGGCCGGGTCAGCAAGGAGTTCGGTGAGTTTGAAATTGCTTAAGACCAGGCCACCGCTGGAACTGGTCCGGAACTCAGCCAGTCCGATCGTCTGCATTCCAAGATTCAGGCTGAGAATACGCGTTGGAGCGGCCACGTTAGATTCCTTTCGGGGTTGCCTGGGAGGGGTTCTGAATCACTCGCACGCTATTTGACCGGAGGTTTGAGTTCCTCGTAACGATCCCACAAAAAGGGAGAAAACGGTGTTTCATTCTTGTTATACATCATACCCGAGAGCGGCGTGGCTTTTTCCCACCACCGCCCGGCTTCCTTAAAGCTCTTCTCCGCCACGACCTGACCCTTGTTCAAAATTTGCACCGCGGCGTTTTCGATCGCGGCGCCGGTGAGCGGCTTGTTGTTGAGCAGCTTCGCGAGTGTGTGCGGGCTCACATACATCACCGAATACAAATCGCGTCCTTTCAAAATATTCATGTGCGTGACCTCGCCCGTCAGCACTTTGCCGGCTAGCATTACGTAATACTTGAACGTCAGCTCATCCGTGATCTCCGCGGTGGATTGGAATTCCACCTCGACCTCGAGCCACTGCTGCAACCGCGGTTTTTGTTTCGTGTAGTTTGAGGCTTGCGCGTCCGGCGTAAAAATCGCCGACGGCTGGATTTTTTTGATTTCGTATGGGTTGGCGCTGAATGCGCTCGACGCGAACGTCAAAATCGCGAGCGCTAAAATCGGGAGTCGTTTCATTGGGGATGTTTGGGGAAAGCCGAAACGGGTGTCAAACTGCAGTTTGGTTTTCTCCGCTGCAAACAAAAAATCTAAATCAATTCAGCCGTGTGCGGAAAAAGTCGATCGCCTTGCGAATACCCTCGTCAAATTCCACTTTGGGCTCCCAATTCAACACCTTTCTCGCACGCGAAATATCCGGCTGGCGGACTTTCGGGTCATCCACCGGCAACGGCCGATACTCGATTTGGGCACTGGTTCCCGTAATGCGGATGATTTCCTCGGCGAATTGCTTGATGGTCATTTCACGCGGATTGCCGATGTTCACAGGTTCGTGGAAATCGCTCATCGCGAGTTTGAAAATGCCGTCGATCAAATCCGAGCAGTAGCAGAACGAGCGTGTCTGCGAGCCGTCGCCGAAAATGGTCAGCGGCGTATTCGTTAAAGCCTGGCCGATGAAAGCGGGCACGACCCGACCATCGCGGAGTCGCATGCGAGGCCCGTAGGTATTGAAGATGCGGACAATCTTCGTATCGACCTTGTGATATCGGTGATAGGCCATGGTCATCGCTTCGGCAAAGCGTTTCGCCTCATCGTAAACACCCCGCGGCCCGATCGGGTTTACATTCCCCCAGTAGTCTTCGCGCTGGGGATGCACGAGCGGATCACCGTAGCATTCGCTGGTGGAGGCGAGGAGAAACGTCGCCTTCTTTGCCTTCGCCAGACCGAGCGTGTTGTGTGTGCCGTGCGCGCCGACTTTTAACGTCGGGATCGGGTGCTCGAGGTAATCAATGGGGCTCGCCGGTGAGGCGAAATGGAAAACGAAATCCACTTCCTCATCAATGAGGAGAAACTGTGTTACATCCTGCTTGATCAGCCGGTAGTCCTCATTGCTCGCGAGGTGCTCGACGTTTTGCGGATTGCCGGTGATGAAATTATCCACCCCGATCACTCGAAAGCCCTCAGCGAGAAGTCGGTCTGTCAAATGAGAGCCGAGAAATCCTGCGCCGCCGGTGACGACTGCTGTGCGTTTGGAAGCCATTGCGCAGACGTTCTAGTGAGTCGGCCGCTCCTTGACCAGAATTTCCCGCGTCAGGGAAAACAACGCTTATCTGGCACCCCGCCCGAGCACGACAACCGGCAACGTTTTGATCAAAATTTTCAGGTCCAGCCAGATCGACCAGTTGTCGATGTATTTCAAATCGAGCCGCACCCATTCGTGAAAATCATTCACCTCGTTGCGACCGCTGACCTGCCAAAGACACGTTAAACCCGGTTTAACACTTAGTCGCCGCCGCTGCGCGGTGTTTTCAAATTTTTCCACCTCGTAAATCGGCAGGGGACGCGGCCCGACGAGACTCATGTGTCCTTGCAAGACGTTGATGAGCTGCGGGAATTCGTCGATGCTGAGCTTGCGCAGCCAGCGTCCGACCGGCGTCACCCGCGGGTCACAATTGAGTTTGAAAACCGGGCCGGACATTTGATTGAACGCCAGCAACTCTGCGCGCAGCATTTCCGCGTCGGTCACCATCGTGCGAAATTTATACATCATGAACGGCTTGCCGTGCTTCCCGGCGCGCGTTTGACGGAAGACGATCGGGCCAGGCGAGGTGAAGCGAATCGCGATGGCGGCGACCAGCATGACGAACGAGCACGGCACGAGCAGCAACGCTGCGCCCACGCGATCGATCACGCCTTTGACCAGGAGCGCCCACGAGATTTCGGGCGTTGTGCGAAACACCAGCATCGGCCGGCCGCCAAAGACATCGAAGTCCGGCCGGGCAATCGACGTTTTAATGAAGTCTGCCAACAGCCACGCTTCCACGCCTTCGATCTCGCACGCTGCGATGGCTTCCTGCAACCGGTTCAAATGGGAGTGGCCGCCCGCAAAGATCACACGGCTCACCGGATGATGATGGAGCGCTTCCACCAGCACTGAAATCGGCTGCTGCTCGATGTCAATTCGCCCGACAATCTCCATTTCCATGAACTGCTCGGTGGAGAACGTTTTCGCCAATTGTTCCATGTCTGCGGGCAATCCCGCGAGCAGCACACTTTCGCGATACCGGCCGCTCGCAGCCATGCCCCTCATGCGCACAACCAGGAGCCGTTCCCGCAAATAAAGCGACACCGTGGCGAAGACCGCGAAGATGATCAGCACCGCGCGGCTCGGCACATCGAGGCGGAAAAACAAAACGCAGATCAGCAGGAGAGCCGAAAGAACGATCGCCGCGCGGCCGACTTGGGCGATCCACCTTACCAGCGTCTTCTGCAGGACGTGATTATAATAGCCCTGCATCTCGAGGATGATGGGACCAAACGGCATTAGCAAAAAAAGAACCCAGCGGAATTGATTGAAATCCGGGATCTGTTTTTCGAGGGAAAACCAGGTCGAGGAATAAAAGCGCAGGACGTGAGCAGCCCAAAAACAAAGCACCAGCAGCACGCCATCGGCGATCTGCTGGAATTGTAAATTGAGTTCTTGTTTTCGACCAAGCATGCTGCG
>JAXDQV010000242.1:0-8212 GCA_034667645.1 Chthoniobacter sp. | reverse complement strand
CGAATCCGTTTGAAGCACCGATTGGTTCCGTGCTCGTGTATGGCGGAAGCGGCGCAGGGCACGTTGAGCTGCGGACATTGCAGGGATTCGCCAGCGATTTCATTTCGCCAACGCCTTCGCCCCGGCCTCTGATCGGCATTTACGTCAAGCGGGTTTAGTCCCCGCCGACGCGACGTTCACCGACGCGCCGTTCATAAACAGCGTGATGTTTTCCACCGTCACGCGATTGATCCATTCCACCGCTTCGACGCTGTTAAAGGCCGCGTGAGGGGTGAAGACAACGTTCGGACGAGCGAGCAGCCGGCTGTTTTCCATCAGCTTTTCCAGCTCCTGGACCCGCTCGGGATTCCGCCGATGTGCTTCGTGAGGACTGCGCGTCTGCAGATTGCTTAAGATCTGATCGCCGATGATCGCGGAATGCTCCTGGCGCAGGACCCGTTCGTCTTCGAGCACGTCGAGTCCCGCCCCGCCGACGATTCCGCTGTCCATCGCTTCGTTCATCGCCGCCGTGTCAATCACGGCGCCGCGAGCGGTATTCACGATGATCACTCCCCGACGGCATTTGGAAAAAGCATCGCGCCCGAGCAGATGATGTGTGGCCGCGGTGAGCGGCACATGCAGAGTGATCACATGCGACTCACGCAGTAGCTCCTCAAACGGGACAAACTCAAAATCCACTCCGCTCTCCTCCGGATGCTCGTGCAGATCGTAGGCGATCACGCGCATCTCGAAGCCGCGCGCAATGCGGATCACGCTTCGGCCCACGCGCCCGACGCCGACCACGCCCAGTGTTTTGCGTTTTAAATCGAAGGCCCGAATCGATTCGAACGTCGCGTTTCCCTTCCGTGCCGCCTCGAGCGCGCCACGGAGTCGTCGCGACAAAGCGAGGATCAGGGCAAAGGTGTGCTCCGCGACGGTGTTCTCGCCGTAATCCGGCACGTTGGACACCGTAATTCCGCGGCGCGCGCATTCCGTCATGTCAATGTGATCGAGACCGGTCGAGCGCGTCGCCACCAGCCGGAGCTTCGGATGTGCGTCGAGAAACGCCCGGTCAATTTTTGTCTGAATGAAAACGGAAAGGAGCTCCGCGTCGGCGGGCACGTCTGCCAGTTCCTCCGCAAAGAGCGCCTCAGGGAGTTCCTCTGCGAAAAACTGCTGCTCCGGCTTTTCAGTCTCGAGGAAATAAACGGGCATGCGCAGAGTTTCGGGAGACGTGGCGGGCGCGTCAAAAGCCTTTTCTGGTCCGCTGCGTCACGCGGCGGTCACAAACGATTTTTCCGTGTGCATCGCGTGCGACTTCATTACGGTTTCCCGCTCTGTGAGAATTCTCGACCGCTACGTTCTCAAAAATTTCCTGGTGCCCTTCGCGCTTTGTTTTCTGGGCTTTCTCGCGATCTGGCTGGTCTTCGATCTGAGCGACAACGGCCCGGATTTCATCGAGGCGCATGTGGCGCCGGTCCGGGTCGCGCTCTTTTATGCGACGCAGCTGCCCCAGATCACGGTCATTTGCCTCCCCGTCGGGCTGCTGCTGGCGCTTCTTTACAGCCTGAGCCGCATGTCCCGATCGAACGAAATCATCTCGATGCTCACCGCGGGCCGCAGCGTGGTGCGTATTTTGTTTCCCCTCATCCTGATGGGGGTGCTCGCGAGCTTCGCGAGCCTCGCGCTCAACTACAAACTCGGTCCGCACTCCGAGGACGCGAAGCGGACGCTGCTGGAGCAAATCACCAAGGGCAAAGACAAGACCTCGTCGCTGGAAGCTCAGCTTTTTCGCAACCGGGCGAATAACCGCACGTGGTTTGTGCAGACAATGAAGAAAAACGCGAACGATCTCCACGGCGTCCACATCATCCAGCAGGATGCGGACGGAAACATCACCACGAAATGGTATGCGCGCCGGGCGGTCTTCGAGCCGATGACGAGGACGTGGAATTTCGAGCGCGGCAAGACCGTGAACTTTGACAGCGAAGGGAACATTACCGGGGAGGATCTCTGGCTCGAGGGATCACGGAAGATCGAGAACTGGTCCGAAACGCCATGGCGGATCGCGAGCTCAAACCTCGAGGCGCAAAGTTTGTCGGTCCCCGAACTGCGCGATTATTTACGATTCAATGCCGACTTTCCCGACGCCCAGCTGGCGCCGTATCGGACGCATCTGCAATATCGGTGGGCGCTGCCGTGGTCCTGTCTGGTCGTCATCTTCATCGCCGCACCGCTCGGCATCGTGTATTCGCGCCGGGGAGTGCTGGCGGGAGTCGCGAGTTCGATCTTCATTTTCTTCGGCATGATTTTCCTCACGAACCTCTTTCTCGCACTCGGAAAAGGAGGACGAATTTCCGCAACCACGGCCGCATGGGCTCCCAATGTGCTTTTCGCGACCGTCGGCTTTTTCCTCCTTTATCTGCGCTCGACGAATCGCGAGCTGCCGAAGTTCGGCTTCGGAGGCCGCCGCAAGTGAGCCGGGGTTTTTAGGCGAATGCAAAGCGACTGGACGATTCAGGGGCGCGCGGAAAAATGCGCGGTGACGGGACGCGAATTTCAGGACGGCGAGTATTTCTACACGCTGCTGCTCCATGATCGCGACGGCTTTCACCGCCAGGATTTGAGCGAGGAAGCGTGGCAGCAACGCAACGACAACATCGCGCCGTTCTCCTTCTGGCGCAGTAAATTCGAGCCGCCTCCACCGTCGGAGCCCGAGGCGCTGGAGAAGGAAACCGCCGAAGATCTGCTCCGCCGCTACATGGCGGAACCGAACGGCACACACGCAAACGCGCGCTACATCCTGGCGTTGATGCTCGAACGCAAACGGCTGTTAAAACAAACGCAGGTCGAGGACACGGAAGGCGTGCGCACCCTGATTTATACCCACGTGAAAACCGGCGAGATTTTCGTCATCCCCGATCCGGAGCTCCGTCTCGACCAGCTCGAGAATGTGCAAAACGAAGTCGCGGCGTTGCTGCGGTAGCGTCGAGCCGCCCTTGCTCCAACGTCCATTCGCCAGTAGTTTCCGCGCCGATGCTTCCCTGGTTTCAAGATCAATTTCCGCTTTATCTCGCGCCGATGGCCGGCGTGACGGACACGATCTTTCGACAGCTCTGCAAGGAGCAAGGCGCGGATGTGGTGGTCACGGAGTTCGTCTCCGCGGAAGGGATTTTCCGCCGCAATCAGCGGACGATTCACTACCTCGATTGCGAGGAAATGGAGCGGCCGCTCGGCGTGCAACTCTTCGGCGGCGATCCGCAGCATCTCGCCGACGCGGCGCGCATGGTCATCGACTGGAAGCAGCCCGACTTCATTGACCTGAACTTCGGCTGCCCCGTGAACAAGGTGGTGTGCAAAAACGGCGGCTCCTCGCTGCTGCGCGACTGCCCGCTTTTGGAACGCGTCGCAAGCGCCGTCGTCACGGCCTCCGCACCGACCCCGGTCACCGCGAAGATCCGGATCGGCTGGGACCGTGATTCGATCAACGCCACCACCACGGCGCGGATTTTGGAAAACGCCGGCGTGCAGGCAATCGCTGTTCACGGTCGCACGAAGGAGCAGGGCTACAGCGGCGAGGCAAACTGGGACGTGATTGCACAAGTGGCCGCCGCGGTTTCCATCCCGGTGATCGGAAACGGCGACATTACTTCCGCGCACGATGTGCAGCGGCGCCGCGCCGAATCCGGAGTGCGCGGTGTGATGATCGGTCGAGCTGCGATGGCGGCTCCGTGGATTTTTCGCGAGATTAAAACGTTCCTCGCCACGGGCGCGCTTCCTCCTCCGCCGGCGATCGAAGAGCAATGGCGGTTCATTCTTCGCCATTGCCGAATGGCCGTGGAGCACCCGCGTCGCGGCTTGGAAATGCCAACGATGCACTCGATGCGGGCGCGCTTGATGGCTTATTCGCGCGGCATGCCCGAAGCACGAAACTTGCGGAACAAATTCGCGCACGTCTCCACGCTCGTCGAACTCGAAGACATCGCCGCGGAGCATTTGAATGAGGACAGCAGGAAGGCCGAAAAAGAATCGGCGATGACCCGCGCTCACTCCCTTCCTGCTTTCCTGCCTTCCTCATTCTAATTCTCCGATGCCCGACGAAATCAAATACCGCATCGGCAACGAGAAGCTCGTGAAGCTCACCGAAGTCGCCGGCCAAAAGCTCTCGTCGCTGCTCGCGAAACAAGGCCGCCCGCAGGGTGCGTTGCGCGTGGCGGTGATCGGCGGCGGCTGTTCCGGACTTCAATACAAGATGGACCTCGTGGATGGTCCGGCCAACCGCGACATCGTCGTCCAGTCCCAGAACGTCAACGTGGTGATCGACCCGAAAAGCGCGCTTTTCGTCAGCGGCTCGATGCTCGACTTCAGCGACGATTTGCAAAAGGGCGGCTTCAAGGTGACGAACCCGAACGCGGTCGCTCATTGCTCGTGCGGCGAGAGCTTTGCGGCGTGACGGATTACTTCGCGGTCCTCGGGATGCCGCGCCGTCCCTGGCTTGATCCGGAGGCTCTTCGGGAAAAATTTCACGCCCTCGTGGCGGTGCATCACCCCGATGTTTCCCCATCCGGCTCAGTGGTCGATTTTTCCCTCCTCAACTCCGCTTACCAGACGTTGCATGACCCCCACGCGCGGTTGCGTCATTTGCTAATCTTAGAAACAGACGATGTCGCTCATAAGCCGCAGCCTTCCCCGGAAATCACTTCTCTTTTCACGCGGATATTCGCTTTGCAGCAGACGATTGCGGCGTTCCTCGATCGCGAAGCCAAGGCGAGAGGACCACTGGCCCACGCGCTGTTGTCCGGGGAAAAAATCGTGCTCATCGAAAGTCTCCGTGACGAGATGGATCGCCTTCAGTTCGCGCAGACTGAGCGTTTCGCCGAACTCCGCGCGATCGATGCAGCGTGGCCGGCGCAAAAACCGTTTGCGCGCCTTCATGCGCTGATGGCGGACCTCGGATTCTTGAAAAAGTGGATCGACGGCCTTCAAGCCGCGGTGGCGAAGATCGAGCTGTGACTTCCGGCGGCGCACCTAGTCAACTCGGCGAGGTAACTCTCACCGCCGGAAAAGCGATGCAAATCGCCGGCGCTCACGCCACCCCACGAATCCGGCCATCCCAATGCCGGCGAGGATCGTTGTCGGCTCCGGCACCGGCACGACTTCTCCCGTGCCGAGCATTCTCGCCGAGCCGAGCAAGCCACTCCCGGCTCCACTATAAAAAACGATCTCGCCGAGCTGCGAACTGGTGAGGCCGGTGCTGGTGTTCCCGAAAAACAAGCGGTCGCTCCCACCTCCGTAACCCGGATTTCCGCTCCAGTTATAAACGCTGAGCGTTCCCGTCCAAGAACTCAGGTGGCTGTCGGCAAAGGCGAGCACACTCGACCCGCTGCCCATATCAACGACGGAGTTGGCCGAGAGCGTGAGTGCTCCCACTCCGGCCACGCCATTGCCAGTCCCATCGAAACTTCCTTCGCTGAAACCGCCCGTTTTGAAAGTGGCTACTCCGCTCCCGCTCACGCTCCCGAGCGTCACCGCGGCTGAGTTGTTGATCTGGTTGCTCGCGCCCAAAAGCAAGGTTCCACCGTTGTTGACCACGAGCCCGCTCGTCGCGCCCAGTGCCTGACTGCCGGCCGCGCCTGCAGCTTTCAGCGTTCCGCCGGTCTTGATCGTGGTGGCGCCAGTGTAGGTGTTCGACAATAAGCCGGAAAGCACGACTGAACCGGAGCCTGCACCGCCGATCGTCAATTTACTCCCACTCCCGGTTTGGATGACGGTATTGATCGTGATGTTCCCCGTCCCGTTGACTTGGATGACGTTGTCGGTGGTGTTACCGAGTATGACGGCGAGCGAAATCGCGTTGCTGATGGTCAGGTTTTTGGTCCCTTCATTCGCGAGAATTGTATTTGCCGTCGCATTCACCGTTCCTCCAGTCAGAGTCAGTGTCCCGGCTGCGCTGATCGCTGCGATGGTGATGTCTTTGTTCGCCGAGGATAAAAGATCGATCGCCCCGAGTGTGAGCCCGCCCCCCGCGCCGCTCCCGTTGTTGGCCATGCTGATGTCGATGATCCCGGTGCCGGCGGTGGAGGAGAAATTCGCGATGTCCGTAGCGGCGCCATCCGTGGATTTATTGCGATCCGTCAGGCCCGCCCATGTCCCGGAGTTCCAGTCGGCGGCGGAGAGCCAGGACGTAGGCGCGCTGGTTGTGCTCCATGTGTAAACCGCAGCCTGCGTCTGGCACGTAGCAAAAATGAGCACTGCCATAACGCAGAGGAGACGCGCCTGCATGATCGCGTGACGAAACCCTGCGCCCATGCGCGCGCGCGTCCCCGGCCTTTCCGCGGCACCGGAGAGGCTTTCAAGACTCCCTTTCGACTGCATAGGGAATGCATGTATTCGCAGATACATACCTCCCCTTAAGCAAGGGCCGCGCCACAGCTTTCCGAAATTAATATCGCTTATGAAAGGAATTGCCCGCTCTGGAGTTTGGCATCCAGAGTCTATCTTATGTGAGTGAGGAAGCTCTCGTTGCCGCCGTCCCCGCGCCGGTCAGTAATTTACAGGCGCCGCTGCCGCCTATGGCGGGAAGGGTGGGTTGCAAGTGTTCGGGAACGGCCTCGCGGCGCAATTCTCAATTTGATTGATCTCTCTTCACTGCAGCATCCTGAATCCACCGTTTCAGGTTTACCTTTCGCAGGACGCAGCAGCCTTATTGATAGTAAAACAAGACCTTCCGCCCTCGCTGCCGCCTCGCGTTCCGAAAAAAAGGTATGATTCGCCAGATCCAAGGAGGCGGCTTTTGCGATCCTGAACATCCAGCGGTTGACGACGGCATATACCGACTCCATGCAACTGGCGTGCCATATCCCACGCACTATGCTGGTCGGCAGGGCGGATTATGTCGGAGGAAAATAAATATCGCGTCGGCAACGAGATGCTCGTGAGGCTGATCCAAGTCGGCGGCCAGAAACTAGCCCCCCAGCTTCATCCCCCCGCCGACCCGCCCGAGGGGAGGTCGAGCATAACGTTTGCATTGTTGTTGGCGCGGAATAATCAGTGAATCGTCGCTGCGCAAGGGGGGCTATTTTCATTTTCGTAACCCTTTGTGATCGCGAGCTCTCGCCGGAACACATCTGCAAAATTTGTGGACAAAATGGACTTCTTCGACGCCCTCTGAAAGCTCATGGCTCCCATTGTCGGCATTGATCTAGGCACGACCAACTCGCTCATCGGGGTGATGGAAGCGGGATTTCCGCTTCTGCTCGCAAATGCGGACGGGGAGCGGCTCACGCCGTCGGTCGTGCATTTTCCCGAGAGCGGCGAACCTGTCGCGGGGCGGGCGGCGGCGCGGATGCGTGCGCTCGATCCGGGGAACACGGTCGCGTCAATCAAGCGGCTGATGGGGTCTGGAGGGCGGGTGACGATGCGCGGACGAGCGTGGCGGCCGGAGGAAATTTCGGCGCTCATTTTGCAAAAGTTGAAGCAGGACGCAGTGCGGGCGCTGGAGGGCGAGGTGTCACGTGCGGTGATTACAGTGCCGGCGTATTTCAACGACGCGCAGCGGAACGCGACGAAGGCGGCCGGCGAGCTGGCGGGCTTCATCGTCGAGCGGATCGTGAACGAGCCGACGGCGGCGGCGCTGGCTTACGGGCTCGACCGACTCGGGGAGAAATCGCGGATCGCCGTTTATGATCTCGGCGGCGGGACGTTCGATATTTCCATTTTGGAACTCAACAAAGGCGTGTTCCAGGTGATCGCGACACACGGAAATACGCGCCTGGGCGGGGACGACATCGATGCGGCGCTGGATGCGCACTTTGCGGAAAAGTCCGGTTTGGAGAACCTGCGCGGCTCGGATGCGCGGATCCACGCCGTGCTCGTCACCGCGAAGCATCGGCTTTCGGCGGAAACGGAGACTTCGATCGAGCTACCGTTTTTTAAGAATGCGAAAAACGTGTCGATGATGCTCACGCGGGCGGAACTCGAAGCCATCGCCCGGCCGATTGTGGAGCGGACACGCGCGCATTGCCGGCAGGCGCTGGCGGACGCGAAACTCGGCACGGCGGACCTTGACGAAGTGATTCTCGTCGGCGGCATGACGCGCATGCCGATGGTGCGAAAGCTGGTCGGCGAGATTTTCGGACGCGAGCCGAACGTTTCGCAAAATCCCGACGAAGCGGTGGCGCTCGGAGCGACGATCCAGGCCGGCATTTTGAGTGGCGCGGTGCGAAACATGGTG
>JAXDQV010000241.1:0-6791 GCA_034667645.1 Chthoniobacter sp. | reverse complement strand
AGCGATTCATTCGTCGCAGCGAGCACGCGCACATTGATCGGAGTGCTTTTGGTTTCGCCGACCCGCCGGATTTGCCGCTCCTGCAAAACGCGCAGCAATTTCGTCTGCAGCGGCTGAGCCATCGAATTCACCTCATCGAGAAAAATCGTGCCCTGCTGCGCTTCCTCGAAAAGTCCGATCTTATCCTGCACCGCGCCGGTGAAGGCCCCTTTCTTGTGACCGAACAACTCGCTTTCGAGCAGGTTTTCCGGCAGCGCCGAGCAGTTGATTGCGACGAAAGGCTGATGCTGCCGCGCACTGTTGAAGTGCAGCGCACGCGCGACGAGTTCCTTGCCAGTGCCGCTTTCGCCCTGGATCAAAATCGTGCTGTCCGTGTCGGCGATCTTCGCAATCAGGTTGTAGATTTCCTGCATCTTCTCGCTCGTCCCGATGATGTTCTCAAAGCGATACTTTTCCTTCACCGCCTCGCGCAGATGGCGGTTCTCTTTTTCCAGATGCTGGTGATCGAGCGCGCGTTGCATCGTCAGCTGCAACTCATCGATTTTGAATGGCTTCACGATGTAGTCGAACGCTCCGAGCTTCAGCGCCTCGATCGCCGTCTCCACCGATTTGTAGGCGGTGATCATGATGAAAGGCGTCTGCGGCAGTGTCTCCTGCGCTTCCTTGAGCACTTCGAACCCGCCGACCTTCTCCATCTTCATGTCGCAAATGATCAATTGCGGAGAAATGGAGCCGAGCGTGTCAATCGCCTTCACACCCGAGTTGCAGGGAATCGGCTCGTGGCCGCGGTCGCGGCAGATTGTGGAGATGACATCCACCATTGCCGGCTCGTCATCGATGATCATGATTCTCGCCATAATGCAGACAGGTTTCGCAAAAACGAAACTGTGTCAGGTTTGAGAAAAGGTAAAGCGCTTTTGTTGCGACGAACCATTTCAGGCCGTCGCAACGCCCTTCGGGACGACGACTTGAAACCGGCCAGCTCCGCCGCGCGATTTGGATCTGTGTCAATATTCCGAACGAGCCGAAGCCTGCGAACCGCCCGGTGTCTGGTCCAAATCCGTCGCCGTTACGTTCAGATCGCGCACCAATCCATCCTTCAGTCCATAGATCCAGCCGTGCACCGCCACCTTCTGGCCGCGTTCCCATGCGTCGCGAACAATGGTCGTCTGGCAGACATTGGCCACCTGTTCCATCACGTTCAATTCACAGAGGCGATCTGCCGCTTCTGATTCATCCGTGATACCTGCCAGCACCTTTTCATGTTTCTGACGCACATCCTGAAGATGGCGCAGCCAATTATCGCTCAGTCCAAGCCGGTCGCCTCGCAAAGCCGCACGCACCCCGCTGCATCCGTAATGCCCCGTGACCATGATGTGTCGCACCTTCAGAATATCCACGGCGAATTGCAGCACGGACAGACAGTTGAGATCCGTGTGCACCACCAAGTTCGCCACATTTCGGTGCACGAAAACCTCGCCGGGCATCAGTCCAACGATCTGGTTGGAAGGCACGCGGCTGTCCGAGCAGCCGATCCAGAAATATTTCGGCGATTGTTGCTGAGACAGCTTGAGGAAAAAATCGGGGTCCTGCTGTCGGATGCCCTCCGCCCAAGCCCTGTTGTTTTTAAAAAGCTGTGTCAGTTCATCCATCTCGGGTTCGGCCTTTGGATAATCGCATTCGGCGAAAAGGGGAAAGAATTATGCAGCCTCGTTTTCACGGCTGTTCCACCGCTTTCGCGGGCCATTCCTCCAGCCGGGAGGCGGCGAGAGGGTCGCACGTCGGAACGCCATCGCCTCGGCTGAGCAGCACGCTGAAACCGGCTTCGCCCGCGCCGGACGCTTTCACGTGCATCAGCAGAAGACGCATGTTGGGATTGGCCGCATCGTAATCGTTGCGCGGCGGATCGGCCGGAACCACTTCAATCGTCGCATCGTCTGCGCCGGATGAAGAGAACTGAACACGCAAATGTTTTCCGTTTTGGCTCAGCACCGCGCCTTGTTTTTCGATCGAGACATCTGCGCTTGTGGCCATCGCCCATCGCACATCGTCTCCAGGCTTCAGTCCTTCGAGTTCGTCCCGGATCACCACGTGGTCGGCGCTGAAGGAAAAGCCGCGGGTGACCTTCGCTGCCTGTCCCGCAAAAACCGGCGACAGGTCGAGCACTGCGCACGCTCCGTTTTCTTGATCGGAGTAACGAATTACGCCCGCCTTTCCCGCCACGCGGTGAGGTTGATCGTTAATCGTCAAAACGTTGTGGCTGCGGTTGTTTAATCGGAAGACTTTCCAGCGGTCGGAAGTTTGTTTCATGTCGAATAGGTTGAGCCCCTTTGCTTCCAGTGAATAATAATCCTGCATCCCGAGGTCGCGCGCCCATCGGACGCCATCCGCTTCCAGGACGAACGAACCGGCGTCCATGTGCCCGTGACTGAGCGATGCCGCACCACCTTTGAGCGCGAGCCACATCGCGTCGGGATCGTCCCACGAGGTTCTGAAAACGACTAGCGGCTGTGCGCCCCGACCGAACCATCGCAGCGGCAAATCGGGTTGCGGTTTGACTCGCTCCGACTCCACAGGCCCCCACCAGAGTGCAGTGAGCGGGAGAAAACGCGCCGTTTCCGATCCTGAAGCATCGCCGACCTCTCGGGCGATCCGCGGCTCGAGTTTCTCTTTTTGAAAGGATAACAACGCGGGGTTGTGCAGCCGTTTGGCGAACCAAAACAGCGCGGGCTGCAAGTCGGAATTCTCGGTCCCGTCGGAGTAGTTAAACATGCGCCCGCTCGGACCGGTGGCTTGCGAAAGGAACGATGCACTGGCGGTAAAACCGGGAGCCTTGGCCAACCCCCATTCCGTTCCGAGCGCAGATTCGAGTGCGGCAATGAGTATCACCTCATAGGTCGTTCCGTAGCTCCAATAGCTTGGACCTTCCGGATAGACGCCGTCGGGCGCGTAGGGTTTCTGTCCGTTGAAGTTGTTCGCCTTCGCGGCCGCGAGCACCCGCTCGGCCAGCTCGGGCTCTTCATCTCCCAAGGCCAAGGCACCGAGCGACAAGCCGCAGAAACAAACTTGATTCCAGTTGTTCGCCGATTTCTGCCAGCCGCTATAGGTGGGCGTAAAGTTTCGCAGTCCTTTCTCGACGATCGCCTGGTGGATCGCGTCACGCGCCTTCGTGGAAAGCTTGTCGTAAAGCCAGTCGTAGCCAATCGCGAGGGCCGCCGTCATCTCCGCGGTATCGAGAAAATGACTCGGGTTCCAGTCTGGAAACGCGGCCGCCTCGAGCATCTCCTGTTCTGCGCCGCGTAGGAATTTGTCATCGCCGGTCAGCCCGTATTCAAAACTCCAAAGCATGACGCGACTCACCACGGTCCGCGAAACCGACAGCAGCCTTTTCCCCTTCTTTTCGTAACGCACCGGCGGGCTCTCCAGCAGTGAACGAGCTTGGGCTTCGAGCTGGATCAAAAAGCGATCCAGCTTCGCATCGCTCTTTCGTGCTGTGCTGAGCACGCTCCAAGTCGAGTCGTCGACGAGCAGTCGCGGATGGCCTTTCTTTAAAGTGGAAAGCAGGGGTTTTTGTTTGTTGCCCTTTGCGCCAGTCAATCCGCCTCGGAGCCGATAAATTTCACTGCCGGCGAGAAGGAAGGCTCCCACTCCGAACACCTCCGTGTTGTTTACATCGAAACTCTTCGGGTCCATTCCCACCGGTTGCACGTGAGTCAGTTTTCCGTCGGAATCGACGCAATCCGCCAGCGCCCGCCAGGCCTTCAGCGCCGCCGGCTTGAACCTGGCGGGGTCGAGCAGCCCTTCGTTCACTCCCCAGGCGAAGGCGTAGCAGTAGAATCCGGTGCCGCTGGTTTCTTTTAGCGGATAACTCTGCGGGTCGAGCAGGCTCGAGCGCCACATCCCGTCACTTTGTTGCAGTGTGATGAGCTTCTCCGCCATCTCGCGGAACTGGGCCACGAAGCGTTCGCGCGACGGGTGATCCTTCGGAAGAAAGGTTAGCACTCGAGCCAAACCGGCCATCACCCAGCCGTTGCCCCGGCTCCAAAAGACCTTGCCCCCATTCTGCTCGCGCCTGTCAAAAAACGTGCTGTCCCGAAAATAGAGATGCTCGTCCTTGTCGAAAAGGTAGTCGCTCGTTTTCCACCACTTCTCGATCGCAAAGTTAAGATAAGCCACCTCGCCCGTTGCCGCCCAGAGTCGGACCCACGCCGGCGGACCCATGAAGAGCGCGTCACACCA
Source organism: Chthoniobacter sp. (assembly GCA_034667645.1). Taxonomy (GTDB): domain Bacteria; phylum Verrucomicrobiota; class Verrucomicrobiia; order Chthoniobacterales; family Chthoniobacteraceae; genus JAJPJG01. Next base: position 2,552 of record JAXDQV010000241.1, on the reverse strand, counting down.
CGACCATTTGTTCGTGGCCGCGGGCTTCGTAGAGTCCAGGTCCTCCGGATTCGGGGACGGATTGGCCAGGATGTTATCGAACTGGGCTCGCATCGGCGCGATCATCCGCGGATCCGAGTGCTGCAGGTATAACTCCGCGTAGGTCTGGCCTATGCAGTAGTCGTCCGCGAAGTATTTTTTTGGCCCGAATTGCCAGCCGTTCGCTTCTCCCATGGCCATCATCGCATCGTGATATTTCGGATCGGGGTTGAGCTGTGCCAACGCCAGCATTCCCGGATATCCCGCTGCAGCCCGCCAGTCCGTGGAGCGATACTTCGGGGGATTGGCGAGTTGCCAATCCGCAACGCGCTCCATTAGGGAGAGCACTGCTGCTGGATCTCCAACGGTCTCGCCTGCGTCACGGAGGGGCTGATGGGTTTGCCCGAAAGAGCTGGTGCGGAGGCACGCGAGGAGGGCGGTGAATAGAATGAACCGCGCAGTCAAAAGCGGAGAACTCGATGAAAACTTAACCATCTCGATGTCTCCCATTTTGTTACCCGGGAATCCGATTGCAACACGACACTTTGCCTTCTCTGATTCGTTAATTCGGGCAGCAAAGCGAATTTCGCGCGTCGGCAGAAAGCCCGGAGGGCTATCCCATCAGGAATGAAACGCCGTCATTGCATCCGGCAAGCCGCTTCGATTATACCGAAGCTCCCCCATGGCTCGCTCCTCCACTTCCGCCGAAACTCCGCAGTTGGCACCGGCATCCGGGTATCGGGCACAAATCCTCATGGGGCAGTTTGATTCGATACCAAGAGATGGTCGCGAATGCGCGGGCTCCCAATCGCGCGGCTTGATGCACGGCTTGCGTCACGCGGAAAAATCCGTCTAACACTATGACACCCCCGAACAATCCCGAACATCCGGATACTCCAACCACGCAACAGGTGGGTTTGAAGGTGGGTTTGAGCCCCCTCGGCGAGGAAATCGCCGCAGGTCACGCGCATGTCGCGAAGAATGTCGGCGGCTACCGCTGGACTATCTGCGGTCTGCTCTTCTTTGCGACGACCATCAATTATCTGGATCGCCAGGTTCTCTCTTTGACCTGGAAGGACTTCATCGTTCCTGAGTTTCATTGGAACAACTCGGACTACGGCACCATCACATCCCTTTTCTCGATCTTTTACGCGATCAGCATGCTCCTCGCCGGTCGCTTCATTGACTGGATGGATACGAAAAAAGGCTTTCTTTGGGCGATTGCCATTTGGTCCATCGGCGCCTGCGTTCACGCCCTCTGTGGTATCGGCACATCGGGAATTCTTACCGGCGAATGGCTGGTCGGTTTCGAAGGCGCACGCCACGCCGTGGGTCGCGTAGATGACGTCGCCAGGATCGCGTCGGTGAGTGTCACGCTTTTCATTTTCGCCCGCCTTGTGTTGGCCATCGGCGAAGCGGGTAACTTTCCCGCCGCGATCAAGGCCACAGCCGAATTCTATCCGAAAAAAGATCGCGCATTTTCCACGAGCCTCTGGAATGCCGGGGCCACGGTAGGCGCGCTGGCGGCTCCCCTGGTTATTCCGCCTCTGGCGGTGCGTTGGGGCTGGGAATCGGCCTTTATTGTCATTGGTGCGCTCGGCTTCATGTGGATGGGATTCTGGGTATTCCTTTATGACAAACCGGAAGTTCACCCGCGGGTGAGTCCTTCAGAACTGGCCTACATCCAGCAGGACAGAGACGATGGTCCGGTCGTAACCACCGGGGCCGATCAGAGCAAAGCCTCGTTTGCTGCCTGCCTTCGGTATCCGCAGACATGGGCATTCGCGGGCGGCAAGCTCCTCACCGATGGCGTTTGGTGGTTTTTCCTGTTCTGGACGCCCGCTTACCTGAGTGCCGTCTATCACATCAAGTCGTCGGATCCTGCTGGTCAATTGGCGTTGTTTGTTCTCTACGCCATCACCCTGCTTTCGATCATCGGTGGATGGCTTCCATCCTATTACGTCAAAAAAGGGATGAATCCGTATGCCGGGCGCATGAAGGCGATGTTGATCTTTGCCTTCTTCCCGCTTCTTGCGCTGGCCGCGCAGCCGTTGGGACGGCTCAGCTACTGGTGGCCGGTCGTGATCATCGGCATCGCAGGTGCGGCGCATCAGGCGTGGTCTGCGAATCTGTTCTCCACCGTCGGCGATATGTTTCCGAAGAAAGCCATCGCGACAATCACCGGGATCGGCGGCATGGCCGGCGGCATCGGTTCCTTCACGATCAATAAGTCTTCCGGAGTTCTGTTCGACTACGCGAAGCGAACCGAGATGACCTTCATGAGCTTCAAAGGAGAAGAGGCCGGCTACTTCATCGTCTTTTCGTTGTGCGCCGTGGCCTATCTGATCGGCTGGACGATCATGAAGATACTGGTCCCAAGATATAAGGTAATCACTGACCTCTAAGCATTTCGTGATCTGCTTTTTCCATCTGCGACCTGGCTTATCTCGTGGCCTTCGCCATCGCGCATTTGTTTGCGCCGAAATTTGAGCCCGTGACGCGCAGCACGGAGTTCTAAACGCCCTTCCAGTTTC
>JAXDQV010000240.1:0-14062 GCA_034667645.1 Chthoniobacter sp. | reverse complement strand
GGGCGATTCTGGCGACGTCGCTGGTGATGACACTCGCCGTCCTCGCGCCGGAATTCTGGCCCGCTTTTCATCCGAAAAATCTGCCGCTTCGGCTCGATCGCGCGCCGATCGCGGCGTATCGCTTCGTCGAGCGCAACCTTGCGCGTGTCATGTGCGAAGGTGAGACGCCTCTGCCCGTGAGCGCTGAAGCGGACCCGCGCGAGCCAGAAAAATTCTGGCAGTAAAAACCGCGCGCTGTTTAATGCGCGCCGTGAATGAATCGCAACTCGTCGCCCGCGATCTACGGCGCTCTTTCCGCATCGGGAATCGGAAAGTGGAAGTCCTTCGCGGCATCTCGCTCGACGTCCAGCGAGGCGAAGCGATTTTCCTGTGCGGCGCGTCTGGCGCGGGAAAAACAACGCTGCTTTACACCCTCGCCGGCTTGGAGCGGCCGGAGTCCGGCACCGTCACGTTCGAAGGAACGCCGCTTTATCGCGGTGGCGAAAACGGACAGGCGCGCTTGCGCAATGAACGCGTCGGCTTTGTTTTCCAGGGCTACTTCCTGCTGCCCGAACTGACCGCGCTGGAAAACGTGCAGCTTCCGCGGATGATCGGCCGGAAGCCCGACGGCGCGTCGGCGGAAGCGGCCTTGGAAAAGGTGGGACTGAGTGACCGCCTGCATCATTTGCCGGCCGAACTCTCTGGCGGCGAGCAGCAGCGTGTCGCGATCGCGCGCGCGCTCATCAACAAGCCGAGCATCATTTTTGCCGATGAGCCGACCGGCAATCTCGACTCGAAAACCGGCGGCGGCATCGTGGAGCTTTTGCTCGATGTCGTGCGTGAAAAAGAGGCGACGCTAGTCGTCGTCACGCACGACGCTCAACTCGCCATGCGGGGTGATCGGCGGCTTGAGATTCGAGACGGAATGCTCGCCGGTTAGTCATCCGGATGGTCGCGTTTCAGCAGGATCTCAGCCTGCTGTTTGAGTTCGCCGACATCCTCCGCGAGCCGCGCAACCTCTTGATTCAGCGCCGCGATTTTCCGATCAAGCGCTGCGGACTGGCGCAAGTATTCCGTCCGTTCGTAAAGGACGGGAATCTCAATCAAAATCAACAGGAGCCAAAAGCGTTTCATGCGCAGGAACGGGCCCGGGTTCTTTTCAAAATTTGATGAGCCCCGCGAAAAAGATGCTCTCGAGAGGATTTGAACCTCCACGGGTTACCCCACACGGTCCTGAGCCGTGCGCGTCTGCCAGTTCCGCCACGAGAGCGACGGGAACGCCGAATCTAAGTCCGCGATGCGTTTTGTAAACCCGTTTTAGCTGATCCGCATTGGCATCAGCACATAAAGAAACGGGCTCTGAATCTTCAACACGCCCGGGCTCATCTCGTCGATCAGATCGAGGTAGACTTCGTCGTTGGAGAGATTGCGCAGCGGATCCATGAGGAAGGCGGGATTGAACGCGATTTGAAAATCCTTCCCCTTGTATTGCACGGGCAGGGACTCGCGAGCCTCGCCGACCTCCGGAGTGTTCGCCGTGATGTCGATGTTGTTTTTTGAAAAAACGAGCTTCACCGAGTTCGACTTTTCACTCGAAAGCAGCGACACGCGATGCACGGAGCTGAGGAACGTCTCCCGCTCGAGCGTGATGCGCTCCTTCGCCTCGGCCGGAATGACCTGGCGATAATTTGGATAGTTTCCCTCGATCAATTTCGACACGAGCAAGGTGCCGTTCAGATCGAAGGCGACCTGATTCTCGCCGACGCTCAATTTCACTTCGCCTTCCTCCCCGAGCAGTCGCTGCAACTCGTTCACGGCCTTCGTCGGCACGATGATATCGACCTCCTGGCTGCGCGGGAATTCCAGCTCGATGTCGAGGAGCGCGAGACGCCGGCCATCGGTCGCAACGAGCGTGAGCTTGTTGTCTTTGAACGAGCAGAGAATGCCGTTGAGCACGTAGCGCGTTTCGTCGGTTGAGATCGCGTAGCTCGTTTTTTTCAGGCCGTCGCGCAGATCCTTTTGCCGGATGGTAAAGGTCTTCGCGTTGTCAAATTTCGGCAGTGGCGGGAATTCCTCCTCGGGCAATCCGAGGATCTTGAAGAAACTGGGGCCGCTGCGAATCGTCGCGACGTTTTTCGAATCGATATCGATCTGGATTTCCGCCGCCGGTAGCTCGCGAACAATGTTAAACAGACGCCGCGCGGGCAATGTCGTGCCGCCCGGCTTGTCGATCTGCGCCTCAATCCCGCCGCGCACGCCGACATCGAGATCGGTCGTCGTCAGCCGCAGCTGGCCATCCGCGGCCTGCAGCAACACATTGGAAAGAATCGGGAGTGTGGTGCGCGTGCTGACTACATTTTGAACGGTCTGCAAACCATCGAGGAGCTTTTCTTTGCTGACGCTAAATTTCATAGGCCGAGGGAGCGCGAGGCGTGCGACTCGCTCGTGGATAATCTAAATTACGCAACCCATGTCAAAGGATTGTTCTCCGCCCGGCGCGGCGGTTTAGCGATGCAATTGAGTATCGAGAAATGAAAGCGTCTGCCGCGTTTTTTCCTCGCTCTTACTCCGCTCCTGAATGAGCCGATGCGCGTGCAAAACGGTGCCGTGATCACGGCCGCCGAACGCTTCGCCGATTTCGGCGAGCGAGGCATTCGTGAGCTCGCGGGCGAGATACATGGCCATCTGGCGCGGGAAGGCGATGTTTTTCGGACGGCGCTTGCTCGTCATGTCGGCGAGCCGGATGTCGAAATGCTCCGCGACCCGCTTCTGGATCTGGTCGATGGTGACCGAGCGGCGTGCTTCTTCATGTAAAATATCCTTTAACAGGTGTTCAACCGTCTCGTCGTCGAGCGCCTTCCCGCTGAGCGAGGCGAACGACGCGACGCGCATCAGGGCGCCCTCGAGCCGCCGGACGTTGGTGCGAATTCGTTGCGCGAGGAAATCGAAAAGAGCGTTCGGCAGCTTGATGTTCAGCGCGCTCGCTTTTTTTCGCAGAATGGCGACGCGCGTTTCCACATCAGGCGGCTGCAGCTCGGCGGTGAGACCCCACTCGAATCGTGAGACGAGCCGCTGCTCAAGATTTGCGATCTCGGTCGGCGGGCGGTCGCTGGAAAGGACGATCTGCTTGTGGCCGTCGAACAGCGTGTTGAACGTGTGGAAGAATTCCTCCTGTGAGCGCTCCTTGCCGGCGAAAAACTGGATGTCGTCGATCAGCAGCACGTCGGCCTGCCGGTAGCGCTTCCGAAATTTAATGAGCGCGTTGTTCTGGATTGCGTCGATGAACTCGTTCGTGAATTTCTCGCTCGAGAGATACATCACTTTCGTGCTCTTCCCCTGACTCGCCACGTGCTGTCCGACCGCCTGCATCAAATGCGTTTTCCCGAGACCCACCTGGCCGTAAATAAACAACGGATTATAAGTTCGCGACGGAGATTGCGCGACCGCGAGCCCGGCGGCATGCGCATATTGATTGTTCGCGCCGACCACGAACGACTCGAATGTGTTTCGCGGGTTCATGCCGTTGCTCGCCGGGGCCAGCGGCGGGAAGCCGTTGCCGTTCAGACTATGAACGTCGTCCAAACCCGCAGCACTCCGCGCCGGTTTTTTAGCGCGCGCGGCAGGAGTGCACTTCGGCAGGGCGGCGTGATCCGATTCCGCGGCGACTAGAAACCGCAACTTTCGCGGCGCGCCTAAAACATCCGAGACAGCCGCCTGCACAAGTTGCAAATAGTTCGACTCGATCCAAAGCTGATAAATGTTGTTCGGGACCCGCAAAGTGAGCTGGGTTTCATCGGCCGCGACGAGCTCGATGGATTGAAACCAGCGCTCAAAAGTCTCCTTGCCGGCACCGGCCGCAATCACTTCCGAAATGCGCTCCCAGATGAGCGTAAGATTCTTGTCCATGAGCGACTTATCCACCTCTCACCGCGTCATCCTGCCGGCCCACTGCCGCCCGCGTTTCGTCGGGCTGAAAACCCTTTTTTCGACGGGCGGCAGCGCGACGGCGGCGCAACCGAGCACTTTCCCGACGTTTCATGAAGTCGTGTAACTCGTCGGAAATCAGACACTTAGTATGTTCGTCCTTGTGGAACGCTGTCGGGGTGGGCTTTTCAGCCGCACCAGTCGCCATCTCGCGTGCCGGCAGGCTTGTTCTACAAAAATTGGGGGGTTTGGGGGAGTTATTCACAAGTTATTCACATGCTCATCTCTTATTCGCCGGGAGCGGCGCGAGACTAGTTTTGGACCTCAGAGCCGACAAGAAAAATGGCGTTTTTGTGGCGACTTTATTTCCTAGAGATGACGGAAAAACTCTTGACGCTTGCGAAGCCCGAAACAACGCGGGTTCGCAGCCCGAGCAGCCCGCAAACGCTGTCTTTAAGCGACCTTGCGGAGATGCGCGCGCGCAGCTTCCAGTTGCGATTCGGGTGTGCGAAAGAGCACCGCGATCGCGACGGTGACAACCGTCCCGAACATAATGCGCCATGGGAATTCGATCTCCGGCAGCCACCAAAACTTGAGCGCGGGAAGGCCCATCGGAACGAGAATCTCGTTCATCAATCCGGAGAGAATCGCGACCACAATAAACCCGCAGATCATCGCAATCGCATTTCCAACATTGCTGCCGCGCCGCTTCGTCAGCATTCCGCAGAGAAACACGCCGAGCAGCGAGCCATAGGTGTAACCGAAGACACCGAGCACGATGGGAATGATGCGCGCTTTTGGATTGCTAATGACAATCCACGCCGTGACCGAGCCGATGGCGATCAAGAGAATTGCGAAAAACACGGTGCTCCAGCGCGCTGCCTTCAGCACCTGGCCGGGCGTCGCCTCCGGCTTGAGATAAGGCTGATACCAATCCTCCGTAAAGCTCGTCGCGAGCGCGTTCAGCGCAGTGCTCAGCGAGCCCATCGCCGTCGCGAAAAGGCCCGCCACCAGCAGTCCGCGAATGCCGATCGGCAGCTCGTGCAAAATGTAATAGGCAAAAATGTGCGGGTTCTTGGTCGGCAGATTCGGGTCATGATGCGTCTGGAAAAATACCCACAAAAGGATGCCGATGAGCAGGAACGCAAAGTTGATCGGGATGTCCATCAGTCCGCTCGTAATCAACGCCAGCCGGGAACGATGATGATCTTTCGCGGTCAACATCCGCTGCGCCATGTCCTGGTCGGTCCCATGCGTCGCCATCGTGGTAAAGGTGGAGCCGAGAAACGCCGCCCAGAGCGTGTATTCGGTTTCCAGCACACGCTTCGTATTTGCAAAAAGCGAAGCGCCTGGCGTGGCGCCGCTGTCGAAGACGCGGAGATCGTCGGGTGCGGTCAGCAGCGCGTGCGCGTGGCTCCAGCCGCCGATTTGATGGAGCAAATACCAGATCGCAAACGCCATCGACCCGAACATGATCGAGGCCTGGATCAGGTCGGTCCAAACCACGGCCTTGATACCGCCGAGCGCTGTATATACAGCCGTTAACACCGTGACGGCGGTAAGTGAGCCAATGTAGATGCCGAGCTCCTGCAGCGGCGTTGGTTTCACTCCAAAGGCCATTTCAAATCCGAGCAGCAGAATGATCGCCGCGACGTAGAGCCGCGTGCCGCTGGCGAGCGCGCGGGTGACGAGAAAAACAGCGCTCGCGGCATTGCGCGTGCCGACGCCGAAGCGGAGTAGCAGGTATTGGTAAATCGAAACGACGCGGTAGTCGTAATACGGCTTGATGAAAACGTAGGAGACGATGATGCGCGCGATGATCGTGCCGATCGCGAGCTGGACGTAAGTGAAGCTGCGCAAGCCGTAGCCTTCACCCGGCGTGCCGAGAAAAGTGCCGGCGCTGATTTCCGCTGCGAGCAGCGAGGCGAGCACCGCCCACCACGGGATATTGCGGTCGCCAATCGCAAACCCTTCCATCGTCCGGTCCCCGCGCCCTTTGTAGAGGCCGATCGAAATGACGATGATGAAATAAAGGAGAATGATGAGTCCGTCGACGATCCAGGCAGTGCTCATGACGGTTTGACGATTGGCGTAAGCGCCGGACGAGACAAGCTTGAATCAAGAGCAGGCAGGCGCTCCACGCGCTCAACCAGCCCGCAGCGTTTCCGCGGCGAGCGCGGGCTCGACGGCTTTGACGAGGATCTTGGAATTGCGGCCGCTCGATTCGTATCGGTCGCGGCGGCCTGGCGGAAGGGCGTCGGCGGTGGCCTCGGCAAAGCCCCCTTTTTGTTGAAAATAGGCGAAGGCCTGCGTCGAGAGGGCAAAGAGTTCCTTCACGCCTTTTTCCGCAGCGAGTTTCTCGGCGAAGTTCATCAGCTTGTGGCCGTAGCCCTGGTCGTTGTGGCTTTTGCTCACGTAGAGACAGGCGATCTCGGCTTTCTCGTGCTCGGGATAAACGTGCAGCGCGACGCAGCCGACGAGATTGCGATCGACCTCAAGCACCCAGTAATCATCGATGTGCTGCAAAATATCGGCGCGTGTGCGGCGGATCAGTTCTTCGCCTTCCACGGATTGCCGGATGAGCGCCATCACGCCGCGAACGTCTTTTTTAAAAACACGACGGATTTGCTGATACTCGTTCGAGTAAATCATCGTGCCGATGCCGGTCGGACTGAAAACCTCGGTCAGCAGCGCTTCGTTGATCTGGCCGTTCAGCAAATGGACCCGTGGGATGCCCTGCCGGCACGCACGCGCGGCGTGATCGAGCTTTGAGACGAGCTTTTGCTCGATCACGTCGGGTGCCTGACGGGACTTCGTTTTGCGTTTCTTTGAAAGCTCTTCCGCCTCGCCAATCGAGAGCTGGCGCACGACTTCCCCGCCGATGGTGAGCCCGGAATGGGACGAGAGAAAAATGATCTTCATCGCCCTCATCGCCTCTGCGACTTCGACCGCGATGCTGTCGGAATTCACGCGAAATGTTTTCCCCTCCCCGTCGAATCCAATCGGCGCAATAAGCGGAATGATCCCCTCGCTCAAAAAGAGCTCGAGCGATTTGGTATCCACCTTCTCCACCCGACCCGTCTGGAGAAAATCGATTCCACCCAGGATGCCCGCCGGATGCGCGATGATCGTATTCGCATAAACGGCTCGAAGATCGACGGAGGTCAACCCCTGCATGATCTCGTTCATCACGTTCGTCGCCGCTTCAATGGAGATCTTCAGAGTGAGCTCGTCGGTGATGCCGGTGCCGTCGGCATTGCTGATCGTGATGCCGCGCTCGGCGGCGAGTTTTTCGAGCTGAAAGCTCGCACCATGCACAATGATCACCTTGATGCTCAGCGAGCGCAGCACCGCCAGGTCGAGCAGGATGTTCGGGAAATTTTCCGAGGCAACGATGTCGCCGTCGATCGCGACCACGAAGATTTTTTCTCGAAAACGCGGAACGTATTGCAAGATGCCGCGCAGGTCGGAAACTTTCATTTCGATGCGAGCAACAGAAAGACAAAATGGCGTGAATAGCAAAGCGCAAAACCATTGAGCTCGGTCGTGAAATGAATGGGCGCGTTGCAGACACCCGCAGCGAGCGGCAGCCTTGCGATTCACTGCGAAACATGCAGTCTGTTCCCCTAATGTCTGAGGCCACACGCGTTCTGATTGCAGAGGATCACTACGTCTCCAGGCATCTGCTGGAGCGGAACCTCATGAATTGGGGTTTCAGCGTGGTCACGGCCGAGGATGGCGAAGCCGCGCTCAGAATCCTCGAAGGGCCGGACTCGCCGCCGCTGGCGATCATCGACTGGATGATGCCGAAGATGGACGGCCTCGAAGTCTGCACGCGCGTCCGCCAGCAGCGCGGCAGGCCTTACGTTTATCTGGTTTTGCTGACGGCAAAAAGCCAGAAGGAAGAGATCGCCGCCGGCCTTGATGCCGGAGCGGACGACTACGTCATCAAGCCTTTCGACCCCGACGAATTGCGCGCGCGGCTGACGGTCGGTCAGCGCGTGGTGGCGCTGGAGCGCACCCTCGCCCGGAAAATTGTGGATCTGGAGTCAGCGCTCGCTGACGTCAAAAAGCTCAAAACGCTCCTGCCGATCTGCATGTATTGCAAAAGCGTCCGCGACGACCGCGATTACTGGCACCAGATCGACGAATACATTCATACGGAAACAGGAATGGATTTCTCGCACGGCATTTGTCCCGCGTGCATGGCCAAGATTGAGTCCGGCGAAGCGATCGGCTCGGTTTAGCGTTATCCGCTAGTCCATCTGCTTCTGCACCACGTCGAGGTAGCGCGTGATCACGTCGTCGCGTTTACCGGGTTCATCGTGCGCCAAGGCGCGCGCCGTTTTCATATAGTCGGCAAAGGAGTCGCTCTGCGCACTCTCCTGCGTCGCTTCGAACCAGTTCAGGTAATCGGCGATCGCGTCAATCCGGGAAAGCACGAGCTCGCGATACTTCGCCGCGGACGCCAGCCGTTCCTTGATGCCGCGCGTCTTTCCACGCGCCAGCTCCTCCGCGATCTGCCGGTAGTCGGAAACGATCGGCCGAAACAGGGGACTCGCCTGCGTGCCGAGCGCGAGCAGATTGGTGCCAAGCTGTTTCAGCATGGGACGGCTCGCCGGATCCTTGCGGAATTCCTCGAACTGATCGAGCGCGACCTTGCGCGTCTCACCCGGTTTTTCGCCCGGCAGCTCGAGCATCAACGCAGCCGCGAGTCGCGCCTCGGTTTCCGGCAGCGAGAAACCCGCGTAGCGATCCGCCGCCGAGAAGCGCGCCATGCTGAGTGCCCACCATTTTTCCATGCTTTGCGTCGTGGCGCCGAGTTCGGGAAAAAAGCGAATCAGTGTCGAGGCGGGAGCGCTCCCGTCGCCCTGCGGTTGCCGCAGCAACTGGGTGAGGCCATTGCGGCCGTTCGGCAAATCAATCAGCAGTTGCACGAGGCTCATCGCGCAGGCGTCGTAAAATTGCTGCGATACCGCGTCGATCCCCACCGGCTCCTGGGCCAGAAACTCTGAGAGCAACGGCAAATGATCGCTGCTCATCAGGCGTTTGAAGACCCCGGAGTCGCCGCCGGACTCGCTTCGGTGAAAAATCTGGACGGTGCCCTCGATCAGCCATGGCGGCGGCTGCGCATAGCCGGCGCCCGCGCGCGGCGGCTTGTCGCGATAGGCGAGATCGAGCAGCACGGCTTGGGCGACCTTTTGCTCAAATCGGATCTCCCGCGGGTCGGCGCCGAGGCGGACATCGAGCTGCACTTTAGCGCCTTCCTCGGTGTCGCAGAGCTGGATCGCTGCCGGCGCGGCGGAAGGATTCGACGCCTCCGCCCGTTCGACTTTGATCACAATGGGGAATTTCCACTGATCCTTCTGCGCGAGCAGCGCCAGCATTTTCTTCTTTGTGTCCTCGGCGAACCCGGCGATCTGCACGCGCGCGTTTTCGTCGTCACAATAGACAATGAACTGCCGCGACAGGGAGACCGTCTTGTGCGCGAGGTCGAGCGCCGCTGCGGCCTGGCAGCCGAGGAGAAGGAGTGCGAGAAGGGGGATTCGCCGCATGCGAATGGATCAGCGCCTGCTGGACCCTGCAGGCGTTGCGCCCTTGGTCACGAGCTCGATTTTACCATGATGCAGCACGATCGATTGCATGCCATCGACCAGCTTTTGCTCATGCACGAGCGCATCCCAGAGCTTTTTGAAAACGACATCGCTATAGCCCATGATGAGCGGATGGATCGGCAGCCGGCCGATGTTTCCGCCGATGGTCGTCGCGGCCACGTGATTGCTCTGAATCGCCAATTGATCCAGAACGCCCATGTAAAGCGGGTAGCCGAACACGGATTGCTGGGTGGAGATGCGGCAGGCGCCCTCCTCAAACTGGATAAACGCGCGATCAAATTTCATCGCATCCGCGAGCACTCCCTGGGAGCGCGACCTGATGGAGTGGCTAAGGTATTTGTTCGCCGCTTCCTCCGAGATCCCAATGCTCTGCGGCATGCGCAACGCCGCTTTTTCCTCGAGGGCGAGCAAAAGCTGGCCTGATTCTTCAAGGTCGCCCGTCTTCAGCGCCGGCGGAATATCGTCCGGCGCGCGCGCTGCCTGGATCACGCCGGCCGCCAGCACCGACCAGGCGATGGTGCTCAGGAGTGACGTCCAGCCGCCCACAAAAAAGCCGCGCTTCGGGTTCATGAGCTTGCCGACCCGTTTGCGCTGCTTTTCGATCGGCTCCGCCGTCTTGGTGTCCTGCGGAATCAACGAACGGTCGAGTTTCGCGCCGCAGTTGTGGCAGTAGATGCGTTCGCCCTCATTCTCGTAGTTGCACTGCTTGCAGAGGATCGTGGCCATGATTACTCCTTCGATTTCGGGGCCGGCTTCGCCGTTTTTTTGTCCGCGGCGCCCGCCTTCGTTTCGGCCGGTTTGCTTTCCGCCGGCTTGCTGTCGGAGGCGGCCGGCGCTTCTTTTTTCGCCGCCGCCTTGTAGCCCTCGCTGCGATAATCGGTGATGTAAAAACCAGAGCCCTTGAAGATCAATCCGGCGCCGGTGCCGAGTTGACGCTTCACTCTGCCTTTGCCCCAGGTTTTCTGGCGGCATTGCGCGTGCGGGCAGGTCGCCAGGGGCGCGTCCTTCATCGACTGGAACACTTCAAAATCCTTTTTACACTTTTCGCAGTGGTATTCGTAGGTCGGCATTCAGGAAAAGGTGGCGTTGTATAGCAGAGAGGCTTGGGGTCGGCAACAGCTTGTTTGGGGGATCGAACCTTGACGCTGGGAGGGACACGGGCTTTATTCCGCGCCCGCGCCTATGCCAAAAAAACTCTGCCTCCTTCTCCTTGCGATCGCCCTCGCTGGCTGCGGCACTGATCCCCGCTTTGATCGAATGACTGCCTATCTGGGCGGTGGAGGCGCGATTTACACCCGTCCGGAGCCGAGCTTTGACAACGTTTCGTATTGGGATGGTGACGGTGTCAGCGGCAGTCCGAAGATCGTCATCCGGCTGGGTGAGCAGAAAGCGTATTTTTATAAAGGCGGGCAGTTGGTCGGAATCTCGACGATTTCCAGCGGACGGGAAGGCCTCGGCACCGTCACCGGCAACTTCAAAATCATCCAGAAGGACAAGGACCACGTCTCGTCCCGCTTCGGCGACTACGTCGATGCCAACGGGAACATCATCCAGAAGGAAATTGATCGCGACAAAGACCCGATGCCGCCGGGGGCGCGCTACGACGGTGCAAAGATGCCGCATTTCATGCGCATTGTCGGTGGGACCGGCATGCACGAAGGATTCTTGCCCGGCTACCCCGCCTCCCATGGCTGCATCCGGATGCCCGGCTTCATGGCAGAAGCATTTTTCCGCAATGTCTCGGTCGGCACGCCCGTGACCGTGACGAATTAGTTGCGCGGCTCCACCTGAGGATTAGAGCCTGCAAACGACTGGGCGGCGACGACTCTGCCAGCCGCAAAATGGACCTGCTCGCCGCCCTTAAAGAGAACTTCGGCTTCGACTCGTTCCGGCCGTTGCAAGCGGAAATCATCGGCGACGCGTTGGCGGGCCGCGATGTGTTTGCGCTGCTGCCGACGGGCGGCGGCAAATCGCTCTGCTTTCAACTGCCAGCGCTGATGCGCGACGGGCTCACGGTCGTAGTCTCGCCGCTGATCGCACTGATGAAAGATCAGGTCGATGCGCTGCGGGCGAGCGGTGTGGCGGCGACTTTCCTCAATTCCACGCTCGACGCCGATGGCGCCCGGGCGCGCCTTCGCGGTCTGCACGGCGGTGAGTTTCGGCTGCTCTACGTCGCGCCGGAGCGGCTGATGCTGGAGGGGTTTTTGGAAAACGTGAAGCGCTGGAAAGTGTCGCTCCTCGCCATCGACGAAGCGCATTGCATCAGCGAATGGGGCCACGATTTCCGACCGGAATACCGGCAGCTCGCCACGCTGCGTGATCATTTTCCTCATGCGCCGGTGATGGCGCTGACCGCAACAGCGACCGGGCGGGTGCGCGAAGATATTGTGAAGCATTTGCGCCTCCGCGAGCCGCAAATTTACGTCGCGAGTTTTAACCGGCCAAACCTCATCTACCGCGTCGTGCCAAAGTCTCATCCGGCGGATCAGGTGCTCGAATTCGTCCGGGCACGGCCGAAGGAAAGCGGGATCGTTTACTGTGCCAGCCGGAAGTCGGCGGAAAGCGTGGCTGAGCGGCTCAATGGAAACGGAGTGCCCGCGAAGCCTTATCACGCGGGGCTTGATGCGGAAGTGCGCGCGCAAAACCAGGAGCAATTCCTGCGCGATGAAGTGCGCGTGATGGCTGCGACCATTGCCTTCGGGATGGGCATCAACAAGCCGAACGTGCGCTTCGTCATCCACCACGATCTGCCGAAGAATATCGAGGGTTATTACCAGGAAACCGGGCGGGCGGGACGCGATGGATTGCCGGGCGAATGCGTTCTGCTTTTCTCCGCCGGCGACGTCGTGAAGCAGACGCAGTTCATCGAGGAAAAGAATGCGGCGGAGCAAAAAGTCGCCCGGGAGCAGCTTCAGCAAATGGTCCACTATGCCGAGGCGAGCGAGTGCCGGCGCGCCACGCTCCTGCGCTATTTTGGCGAGACGTGGCCCGAAGCATCCTGCGACGGTTGCGACAATTGTTTAACTCCGCGCGACACCTTCGACGGCACGCTGGCCGCGCAGAAATTCCTGTCGTGCGTCTATCGCGTGCGGGAAAAAAGCGGCTTCAGTTTCGGCCTCAATCACATCATCGAGGTCCTCACGGGCGCAGCCACTGAAGGCGTGCGCCACCGCGGTCACGACCAGCTTTCCACCTACGGAATCGGGAAGGAAATGAAGCGCGGTGAATGGCAATCGATCGGCCGCGAGCTGGCCCGGCTCGGGCTTCTCCATCAATCGACGGAGAAATTCGCCACGCTCGAAATCACAGAGGAAGGCTTGGGTTTTCTCAAAAATCGCCGGCCGCTCACGCTGACAAAACCGGCGGCTGTGGTGGACAAGGCACCGCGTTCGCGGCGGGGCGAAATCGCGTGCGACGAAGTGCTCTTCGAGCGCCTGCGCGTGGTGCGGCGCAGAATCGCCGACGAACGGGAAGTGCCCGCCTACATCATTTTTTCCGATGTGTCGCTGCGCGAAATGGCGCGGGATTTCCCCTCAAACGAGAAGGATTTCGCGCGGGTCAGCGGAGTCGGCTCGCAGAAGTTGAAGGACTTCGGTGCGGCTTTTCTGGATGAGATTGCGGAGTATCGCGGCGCAGCGCGCGGGCCTGTCAGCTAAAGCGACGGGAGCCGCTTCGGCCGCCACGCCGGTTTGCTGAGCGAGCCGTCGGAGACGTATTCGAAAAGCTTGCTCACCGGAAAGAGCAGCACGCCCGGAACTCCCTGCGCGTTGAGCCGGATGGTGAAATCGATTTTATCATCGAGAAAAAACAGCTTCCCGCCGCCGAGCATCTCAAAGCCTGTCCCCTTCACCGCAAAATCATCGGTCGCGATCACGCCGTCGCGCACGTCGAACGAGCACGAAGCATCCCGCGCGATGTTGTAGCCCATATTCGGCACGATCGTGTTCAGAATTCCCGAAAACGGGCCGAGCACCGGAATGGCGAACACGTCGCCATTGACGACCGAAATCCTGCCCGTCCCCTGCAAGGTCCGTGCGTCGTCATTGCGCCCGCGAAAATCAAACGTTCCCCGCAGCAGTCCCTGGGAGTTGTCGTAGTTGAAATAAAGTTTGGTCAGGCTCGCAAAATCGACGTTCTCCGCCTCGATCTTCGCGCTGTAACCCGGCGCGTTGCGTTTGAGTGAGATTTCGGCACTGCCCCGCAGCCCTCCTCCATACAGGGTTCCCGCGAGATCGCTGATGCGAAGTAGTCCTTCCGTGAACAGCAGGTGTCCGCTGATCCTTGGAAACGACAGCGTCTTTTTCAGAAAAAAATAGTCCATCCCGCCGGGCGCATCGACGAGCACGTCGAGGTGGGTGTTGTCATGGCCGATGTGGCCATTGAGCACCACGCCGGGCGCGGCATGAAAACGATACGGAGCGAGGTCGTGCGGAAGTCCGAACCCAATCCACGTCGCGGCATCAGCCGTATTCAACCGTGTTTTTACATTCTCCAGCACCGCCTCGTGCCGGCCGAAGTCGTAGCGAAACGTCCCCGTTCCCGAG
>JAXDQV010000239.1:0-3994 GCA_034667645.1 Chthoniobacter sp. | reverse complement strand
AAACCGCTCTTATTTGATTTCAACCGCTCGCGGGCTGTTGCAAAATTCCACTCCCCATATGGACAGGAAATACTATTGCCCCCGGTCTCTTCTTGCATTCCTAGCCGCCTTTGCCCCGCTTTGTCTAAATGTCGTGCAAAGCGCAGAATCAGAGCGGTTCGATATTTCCCAACTGGGAGCGGTCGGAGATGGGAAAACGCTGAACACGAAAGCGATTCAAGCGGCGATCGATCAATGCGCCACTGGTGGCGGAACGATCCTGGTCCCGAAGGGCGAATTTTTAACTGGCGCCCTCTTTTTAAAGCCCCGAGTGAATGTCGAGCTGCGCGAGGGCGCAGTGCTCAAGGGTTCGACGGATATCAATGATTACTCGAAAGCGAAAACGCGGATCGAAGGTCACTTCGAGCCATGGCGCGCGGCGTTGCTGAACGCCGATCAAGCCGATCATTTGCGGATTACCGGGCCGGGAACACTCGACGGCAGTGGCGCTCCTTTTTGGCAGGAGTTCTATCAGCGCCGCAAACAGGATTCCAAAACGACAAACCTGAGCGTTGAGCGACCTCGGCTTACTTTTATCCAGAACGCCGAGGACGTGCAGGTAAGCGGCGTAAAGTTTAAGGACTCTGGGTTTTGGAATCTGCATCTCTATCACTGCCGCAAAGTGACCGTGGAAAACTGCAGGTTTGAGGCGCCGCACGGATCGGTGCCGGATCACGCGCCGAGTTCGGATGGAATTGATGTGGACAGTTCGCAGGACGTGACGATCAGTGGCTGCTTCTTTTCGGTCGGTGACGATTGCATCGCGCTGAAAGGATCGAAGGGCCCGTTCGCTTTGCAGGACAAGGATAGCCCGCCCGTGGAGCGCATTCGGATTCGCGACTGCATCTTCGAGGCGGGCGGCGGGATCGTCACCGTGGGCAGCGAAGCGACGATCGTGCGCGATGTGGAAGTCGAGCGTTGCACGACGCGAAAGGTTTCCGTGCTTCGACTCAAGCTTCGCCCCGATACACCGCAACACTATGAAAACATCCATTGCCGCGACATCACCGTCGAAGGTGACGGGGCAATATTCAACGTCTCGTCGTGGAAGCAGTATTTCGACCTGCAAGGCCAGCCGGAGCCGAAATCCATCGTGCGTAATGTCACGATCTCCGGAGTCAAAGGATCCTTCGGTTCCTTCGGCAAAATCGTCGGCAATACCGGGACGGAAATCAGCGACATCGTCGTGAAAGACATGGATGTGAAACTCAAAAACGCCAACCTTGAAATCGGCGATGTAAAAGGCCTGAAGTTCGAAAACGTCGTCGTCAATGGAGCGCCCATGTCCGCTCCCACACCGGGCACCAAGCAGTGATCTGCTACTAGAAACTGGCGAGGTAGCGTAAAGCCCGCAGGCCCGGCAGGAAGAAATACGCGCCTCCACGCACCGTGACGAACTGCGGCAGGCCGGTAATGCGCTGCCGCAAGGCACCATCTTTCTGAAGGGTAAAATCACTCGTTACCGGACAACCGGCCATGGGCGCGCGATTCCCCAAGAGCGGATCGCTCTCTCCAGTCAGACCGGAGAATTTGCTGCTGTTTAACCACGCGTTTTGCAGGAATTCGAACTGGCGCGAGATGTTTGCATTCAAGCAAAGGAAATGTAGTCCGCGGTCCGCCGTAGAGTGATCCGGCGGGGTAGCCGCCAGCGCATCCTCCGGCGTCAACTCAGTCCCGTATTCGCGGCCGCGCCGTAGAATGCGATGAAAACGAACCGATGCCATAAGGTCGTCACGAAAACCCTTCGGACCGAACCCCAGCATGGTGATCAGCTTCGACAAAACGCCGTTCGGCCTGTCTGGAAAATCGGTGTTGCGCGGATTGGCGCGACGGACGTGAGCGCCAAACGGACACCGGCTTCCAGCCTGATCCTTTTCAAAAGTAAATTGATTCAGCCGCATTTCGTCCGGCTTCACTCCGATGCCGGGAATAGGTTGCTCCTGGCTGGGAACCAAAGGATTTCCGTCACGTGTCCGGCCCACCATTGCCGCCGCCAGTTTTTCCGTCTCGGCGAGATCGCCTCCGGACTGTTGCTTCACAAATTGCCAAAACAGCCTTACGTCCTGCTGCAACTGGCGCATAACAAGGTAGGTCCCGTTGCGCCCCACGTCTTTCTTATCCGGCGCATCCTCGGCCGCTGGCAAATCTGCACTTGCAGCCTCCTCGTCGACCAAAGGGCGACGTGTATACTTTCCGTATTCGTTTCGGTATCCGAGAAGGAACTCTCCGAGCGCGGCCATGTTACTGTAGTCCAGTTGCTGGCATGGCGTTGTCCGCTGCTGCTCCCAGTCGATTTCCGGCTGACTGATCCCGTCGGCAAAGCCAAAGGGCTCGACACCATCAAGATCGCTCGTCCCGAGATAAATCACCTCTTGAAACGCTTCCCTCCAGCTGCCGCCCTTTGCACTTTCGACAAAGGCTTCAAAGTTGGCTGGTTCAGAGAAAAACATTACCATCAGGTGAGGTTCGCGTCCGGGACCGCCCCACGCCCAGTATTCCGGCGCGTTAGTTCCCTCGTCGCCCAGTTGTCGTGAACGACTGGCCTCCGCCATGCCGCCGCGAAACTCGTGTGAGAAACCCTCGATGACATTGGCTGGCACGCCCAAGGCAGCCAACCCGGACGCAGTGAAACCGAGGTGAAGCGCCGTCGTTGGTGGTGGATCCATTGTCACAGCGTTAGTAATCTCGGCGGACCGCAACCAGGCGCGCGCAGCCGTTACGTCTTTGATCCGTAAAAGCGCATAGGAGGCTTTGGTCATTTTCCTATAGCCGAAGCGCACCAGACCCTGCACGTCCGCATGATCGACCTCACTCATAACAGCGCGACCCATTCACGTGCTTGCTCTTCGCTCATGCTCGAAAGCTCCAATCCTTCCCGGATGCGTCGGTTCCGTTCCAGATCGATCGCGGTCAAGCCGGGATAGGCCTTATACCACACCTGTGTCGGCACAGTATGCCGGCGCAGAAATTCCTTATACTTTCCCTCTTCGGCACATCCATCCAGAACGAGCCAATTTGTCCTTGGATATCCGATTCCGTTGCTAAAAGACGCGTTTAGGCCAAAGCCTGTTTTGTTGATAAAATCATCCATGTAGCTTTCCACGCTGCCATCGTAATTGCTGAAAAAAATCATCCGTTTGGTGCCGTCGAGAAAAACCCAGCGCGCAAAATGGATCGTGCGAATCCGACCCAGTCTTCCCGGGCGAACAAGGTGCCGCGCCGCATAGTTGACAGTGCTTAGCACAGCGACGGTCGTCAGCAAACGAACCAGTCCCGGCTTCAAGCCTCCCATGGCGCTGAACTGGTTTGTCACGTAATGATCCTCTCCGCACGCAAGCTCTTCGTGATACCCTTGGTTGACGGGATCACACAGTTCCGGATCCGATCTTTCGAGCCGGCGCAACAAGAGTAGGTAGAACGGCGCCACCGCTATGAGGAGGGGAGATACAAGCAAGAGTAGCAATGGCGTGCCGAGGAGATGAAGCGTGTTCCGGATTTTCCAACCCAACGGTGTCGCGCTTTCGTCCGACAAGATGATGCGGCCTGCAGATTTCTCAGTCTCAACGAACCGCGCAAGCTCTGCGTGAAGCTCCCGGGAAGATAGCTTCGCGGCGGAACTCTCGTGTTTCGTGAGGTAAGTCTCAACAGCTTCCCGCAACGCCGCCTCCTCATGGACTCGACGCACCGTCCGGCCCCGCCAATTCACATAATTAGCGATGGCAGGCTTGCGATGCTCTTTCATCCAGCTCAGGAGATCAGTGTCATCGTTAAAGCCTTCGCAACACGAAAAAAGCTTTTCTAGTCCTTGCTTTGCGCGTCTTGCCAATGTTGCAACGAATGACTCCTCATCGCCGTCGATGTCGCCGAGGAACGCCAGATAGAGCGGGTAAGGTTCGCGGTGTAATCCATAGGCGCGCACGTCATCTGCCGTTTTATCATCGAGAATAAGCAGCCG
>JAXDQV010000238.1:0-3699 GCA_034667645.1 Chthoniobacter sp. | reverse complement strand
CAGCTCCCAGAGCGGGCCGGGGAATCTGCGGCAGTCCTGAAGCACGGCATCGAGGGCATGGACGAACATGTCCACTTCCTTTTCGCCGATGGTGAGCGGCGGCAGAATCTTCAGCACGTCCAGCCCGTGCGCGGCGACCTGTGTGAGGATCCGATGCTTGGTCAAAAGCGTGGTCACGATCATTTGCACGAAAAGCTCGGCCTCGATCTTGTGCAAAAACCTCCAACCGGTTCGGAGCATCAGCTCCTCCGGCTCCTGAAATTCAATGGCGATGATCAAGCCTTTGCCGCGCACTTCCTTGATCAGCGAATGCTTCGCTCGCAAAGCATCGATCCGCTCCATGAGCAGTGCGCCGATCCGCGCCGCGTTTTCGACCAACTTCTCCTCCTCCAGGACATGCAGCGTCGCCAGTCCCGCGGCCATCGCGAGGTTATTCCGGCCAAAGGTGGACGAGTGCACCACGCACCGATCCAGCCGGCTGAAAGTCTTTTGATAAATCTTCCGCCGCATCATGATCGCGCCGACCGGCACATAGCCGCCGCTCAGCGATTTCGCGAGAGTGATGATGTCCGGCTCGAGTCCGTAATTCTCGAAGCCCCACCAGCGGCCGGTGCGGCCGAGGCCGGTCTGCACCTCATCGCATACGAGCAGTGTCCCGTATTTGCGGCAGAGTTGCTGCGTTTCGAGAAAAAAGTCGTCGCGGGGAAACTGCACGCCTTTGCCCTGCACGGGCTCCAACACCACCGCGGCATATTTGCTGGTGGCGAGTTCCGTGTTCAGACGCGACAGATCGCCGATCTTCAGCCGCGTGCAGTCCGTTAAAAACGGACCGAACCCGTCGAGGAACGAGTCATTTCCCATCAGCGACAGCGCGCCCATGCTCAGCCCGTGAAACGCGCCGCTCAGCGAAATAAACCCCGCGCGTCCGGTCGCCGCTCGCGCGAATTTAATCGCGCCCTCGAGCGACTCGGCTCCGGAGTTGCAGAAAAAAACGGCGTTCAGATGCGACGGAAGCCGCTTCACCAGAGCCTCCGCGAGCAGGCCGCTCAAAAGCGAGCAATCCATCTGCACCATGTTTGGCAGATCGAGCTCCAGCACATCGCTCAGCGCCTTCTTCACCGCCGGATGATTGCGGCCGATGTTGAAGACACTGTAGCCGCTGAGAAAATCGAGATACGCCTTTCCCTCGCGGTCGATAAGATAGGCGCCCTCCGCTCGGGCGTAGATCTTGTCGAAGCCGATCATCCGCTGCACCTGCACCAGCGTGCGGTTGATGTGCCGCTCGTGCAGATCGTAGTTCTCGCCCAGTCGGGCGCGGACGAGTTCCTTCAAATCGAGCGGCATGGGCGCGCAATCTAGGCGGCGTTCCGCCATGGGTCAACGACCGCAGCCCGCGACAGGTAGGCGCCCGGCACGACTTCAGAGGCGCGGCTACCCGCCTTCATCAGCCGCCGCAACGCATCGCCCAGCTCCGCCCGCGTCGGATACAGGATCGCCAGGTGATACAGCCCCGTCGTTCCCGGTGCCTGCCCACCTCGCTCTCCCAAGTATTTTGCCCAATATAATGATGAGCGGAGCTAGGCGGTGCCTAGCGAGACAGACTGGCCGAGGCCAGCCCGTGAGGGCGAAGTCGCCGTGAGGCGGCTTCGTCAAACCCGCCTGCCGTCCCATCCGCTGCGTCACTTCAAACCCGAGCACATCGCTATAAAACCCAAGCGCCCGCTCCAAGTCCGCCACTTTCAAATGCACATGCCCGATCCGGACGGCGGGGTGGTGGGGTGAATCGTGCGGTTGATCACATATCTCAATTTGCCGCATGATCTCGGGTCGCTGCAATATCTTGAAAGTTGAGATTCGCCTCATGAATCAGCAAATCGATCTCTTCCGCACTTCCGATCCGCCTCCCAGCAAATACAAACTGTTCCTGGCGATTTTTCCTGATGCTGATACCGCCGATCATATTTCTGAACAGGCGGCCGCGATGCCCGATAAATTCGGACTGCGCGGCAAGTTGCGCTCTCGGGATCCCTTGCACGTGACCTTGCGGCATCTCGGCGATGTTTCCGCTGTGCCGGAGCAAATGATTCACGATGTGAGCAGAGCTTGCGCTGCAATCCTCGTCGGCAAGTCATCATTTGAGGTCACTTCCGACCACGTGATGAGTTTCCTTCGAGCAGGCAATCCGCCCTTTGTTCTGATCAATCCGAATGGCAATGCGGCGTTGCTGGAATTTCATCGGATGCTCATCACCGGATTGTCCAAGCACTGGGTAGCCGGAATTACAGGATCAAAATTGTTCCACACATCACCATGCTTTACGACAAACAGGAAGTATCGAAGCAATCCGTTTCATCCCGTGAGCTGGATGGTGCAGGAAGCTGTGCTGTTCTCAGCCACTCTGGACTTACGAAATATGAGCGGCTTGGACGCTGGGCGCTGGACGCATAACCGTCTAACGTCGCAGCGTCATTTCAAACTCGGGCGCATTCTGACAACATCAACCTGTCTAAGATTAGACCCTTCCGTCTTGTTAACTCCCGTCGAAGGTTACTACTGGGATACCAAACATGGAATCGCCGTCGCCGGCAGAGAGGTTGATGACCAGTCGCTGAATTAGTTCGCCGGTCAGGTGGAAACGATAATCGAAGAGGATCGGACTTCCCGGAAAGTCGCCAGACACGCGGCAAGTCAGAGTGCTTTCTTTCGTCCCACTTTGAAACGTCACGGGCTCGACGAGGAGATTGAACTTGGCGATCTCAGCGGCCCAATTTTTGATCGCGTCGCGACCCTCGATCACTACTTCCTCGGGTTGGTCTTCGACAACGCCATCACCGGCAAAGCAATCGGCGAATGCTTCCGCGTCGCGGTGATTTTGCGCACGGTTTAGCGCGGCAATAATCGGTGGCAGATCGAGCGACATCCAAGGCAGGCAGGTCATTAAAGCTGAAGTTTGCCTTCGATGGAATCATCCATTGTTTTGCCGATGGCGGCGCCAATGAGCATCTTGATAGGTTCTAGAGCTGACCAGTGAGCTTGGTCTGGTCGGCTGGAGTTTTCAGGAACTGCCGATTCATCTCGGCACGCTGGTTGGCGAGCACGGCGACTTGCTCGCGAATACCGGGATACTTGCGCAGGAACTTCCCGAAATCGTGGCGATCCAGCGTGGCGAATTTGCTGTAATCGACGGCGGTCACATCAGCCGTGCGGGCTTCGCTGCTTAAGAGCGCCATTTCCCCGAAAAAATCTCCCGCCTTCAGCTTGATGCGTTTGCCGGCGACACTGACCTGGACCTCGCCTTGGGAGATGAAATAGACGGCGTCGGCTGCGTCCCCCGCTCGAATGACGCGCTCTCCCGGCTGGGCGGTGCGCGGTTCGAAGTGCAAGAGCAGCACATCGCGTTGTTCCGGGGTCAGCCCGGCGAAGAGCGGAAAACTTTCGACCAGTTCCTCGGGAGTAAAAGTTTTGTGGGTTGCCATCCTTTGCTCCGCTTGCCGGCGCGCAGCCTCCAGTTCTTCCTGGAGCAGGCCGAAACGTTTGGCGCGGGAATCCTCGAAGCGGCGTTTCAGGCGGGGGCTGCGTTGCAGTCGGGAAATGGCGTGATCTGCTGCGGAAAAGACAAGGGGATTCAGCGTGATCGAAAGCAACGCGCCAGCGAGGATCAGATTCATTCCTTCCGTCGTCAAAAGACCATGGGCATGC
>JAXDQV010000237.1:0-6027 GCA_034667645.1 Chthoniobacter sp. | reverse complement strand
AGCGACAAAGGCACCGCGAAAGCTGTCGTCGTTCCCGGGTTTACGGTGGCGGGGAAAACCGGCACTGCTCAAAAACTCAATCCGGCCGGCGGT
This sequence comes from Chthoniobacter sp., assembly GCA_034667645.1. GTDB lineage: Bacteria > Verrucomicrobiota > Verrucomicrobiia > Chthoniobacterales > Chthoniobacteraceae > JAJPJG01. The sequence goes on along the minus strand of JAXDQV010000237.1, from coordinate 5,934 downwards.
TATTTTAGTGAAAAATTTGTGGTTTCATTCGTCGGTTTCCTGCCGGCCGAGGATCCGGAACTGGTCGGCCTCGTGCTGCTCGATGACGCAAAACGTTCCGAGCACGAGAACTATGGCGGGACGATCGCCGGGCCGGTTTTCGCCAAGATCGCGACGCAGGCCGCCCGCTATCTCAATCTCACTCCCGAGCCGATCACCCCGCCAAGCAACGTCATCATCACGCAGCGCGGACGCTGAACCATGCAGCTCAAAAACCTCGTCGCATCGCTGCAAAACGCGCGCGTGAGCGGGCCGCTCGATCGTGAAATCGCCTCGATCGCGTGTGACTCGCGGCGGGTGAAAAAAGGAAGTCTGTTTGTCGCCCTGCGCGGCGAAAAGGTGGACGGCCATCAGTTCATTGATTTCGCGCTCAATCAAGGAGCGACGGCGGTCGCCGGCGAAGACGTGGCGCCGGATGCGCGCGCCACCACCATCACCGTGCCCGATTCCCGGGCCGCGCTCGCGGATACCGCCGCGGAATTTTTTCAGCATCCCTCGCTCCACCTGAAAGTGACGGGGATCACTGGCACCAACGGAAAAACCACCGTCTCCTTTTTGCTCAAGCACATCTGCGAACGCGCGCTGATGCGCAGCGGTTTGCTGGGAACGGTGCGTTACGAAATCGGCGATCGAATCCTGCCGGCGACGCGCACCACGCCGGAGTCGGTGGATGTGCAGGAGTTGCTTTTTCAAATCCGCAGCGCGGGTTGTAAGGCCGCAGTCATGGAAGTGTCATCGCACGCGCTCGAGCAGCAGCGGGTGCGCAACGTGGAATTCGACGTCGCGATATTCACAAATCTGACGCAGGACCACCTCGACTATCACGGCACGATGGAAAACTACTTCGCCTCGAAGACCCGCCTGTTCACCGGGCTGGCCAGCCAAAGGAAGAAAAAGGGCAAGGCCGTGATCAATCTGGACGATCGCTACGGCGTGAAGCTGATGGAGATCGCCGGGAAGCACGATGTGCCGGTCACGACTTACGGACTCGGCACGCGCGCGGAGTTTCGCGCGAGCAATGTGAAGATCGATTTCTCCGGCACCTCGTATCAGCTCGACGCGCTCGGCAAAAGCTACTTTGTCCGGCTTCCGCTGATCGGGAGATTCAATGTTTCCAATTCCCTCGCCGCGATCGCCGGGGCGGCGGAACTCGGCATCGACGCGCGCACGGCGGTGCTCGCCCTCGCGAACGCGCCGTTCGTCCCCGGACGCCTCGAAGCCGTGCCCGCGAAAAGGCAGTTCCGCATTTTCGTCGATTACGCACACACCGACGACGCGCTCATCAACGTGATGAACACGCTGCACGAGCTTTCACCAAACAAACTGATCGTCGTCTTCGGATGCGGAGGAAATCGCGATCGCGCGAAGCGGCCGAAAATGGCCGCGGCCGTGGATCAACTCGCCGATTGGGCCATCATCACGTCCGATAATCCGCGCAAGGAAGACCCCGAGGCGATCATCACGGATGTAAAACGCGGTTTTACCAATCGCAATTTCGAGGTTGTGGTCGATCGGCGTGATGCCATCTTCAAGGCCGTGGCGATGGCGCAGTCGCGCGACATCGTGCTGATTGCCGGGAAAGGCCACGAAAATTATCAGGAATTCGCCGACTACACGGTGCCGTTTGACGACGTCGCGGTGGCACAGCAGGCAATCGCGTCCAATCCTGTGGAGACCCGGGCATGAGCATTCGTCCCCGTCTCAGCTTCATGCGCGTGGCCTCGATGGAGGCGGGGGAGCGCTCCCGTGGATTTTTTGGCCGGGCATGGCACGCCTTCCGGCTTCCGAGACGCGGCCGATCGGAGGTTGATCGCGCTGCAGACCAAGGGCGCGCGGCGCGTTTGTTCGCCGTCACCTTTAAATCACCGTGGACCCGGTAGCTCTCACCGACATTGCGCGCTGGGCCGACGGCGAGCTGCTTCAGGGCGACCCGCATCGCGTGGTGACGAATATTTGCACCGACTCCCGGAAGCTCGCCGCCGGCGACTTATTCCTCGCGTTGCGCGGCGACAAATTCGACGCGCATCATTTCATCGAGCAAGCGGCAAAGCTGGGCGCCGCGGGCGTGGTGGCCGAAGAGGCGCCCGACAATCTTCCCGCGGACTTTGCGGTGATTCGCGTGGCGAACACGCTCGATGGGCTGCAACAAATTGCCGCGAAATATCGCGCCTCGCTGCCGTTAAAGGTCGTGGCAATCACTGGCAGCAACGGAAAAACATCCACGAAAGATTTCACTGCGGCGGTATTGCGCCAGCGTTTTCACGTCGTGAAAACAGACGGCAATCTCAACAACCACATCGGTCTGCCGCTGACGATGCTGAGCGCGAAATCAAGCGACGAGATTGGCGTTTTCGAAATCGGGATGAACCACCCCGGTGAAGTTGCGCCCCTGGCGAAACTCGCGCGTCCCGATGTTGGCGTCATTACAAACATCGGCGTCGCGCACATCGAGTTCATGAAAACGCGCGAGGCGATCGCGCAGGAAAAAGGAATGCTCGCCGAGGCGGTCGGGGTGGATGGACATGTCGTTTTGGCGGCGGTGGATGACTATGCCGCCGCAATCGCGAAGCGGACCAAAGCGCGCGTGGTGCTCGCCGGGGTCGACAGCGGCGATGTGCGAGCCAGCGATGTGCGCAACGATGAATCCGGCAGTCTCTTCACCCTGCACGCGAACGGGAAAAATGCCGCAGCGAGACTCGGCGTTCCAGGCCAGCACATGATCCGCAACGCATTGCTCGCCGTGGCGGTCGGGGTGATTTTCGGCGTTTCGCTCGAGGATTGTGCCGCCGCGCTGGAACGCGTGCGGCTGACCAAAGGCAGGCTGGAGCAAAAACTCATTCGCGGCATTCGCGTCCTCGACGACTCCTACAATGCAAATCCTGATTCCATGCTGGCTGCTTTGCGCACGCTGGCTGAAATGCCGGGGCAACGGATCGCGGTGCTCGGCCAGATGAACGAACTCGGCGTCGAATCCGAGCGGAGCCATCGCGAAGTCGGCGAGGCCGCCGCGCGGGAGAAAATCGACTGCGTCATCACGGTCGGGCCGATCGCGGCGGGAATCGCGCAGGCCGCCAGCGAACACGGTGTCAAACTAACGTTGCGTTCGGAGGACACCGCCGCCGCCGCGGAGTGGCTGCGCAAAATCGCGAAGGCAGGCGACACCGTTTTGATCAAAGGCAGCCGCTCGGTGCGGATGGAAACCATCGTCGAGGAGCTCGCGCGCGCATGATGTATTTCCTCTACAATCTGCGCGGGCAATTCCCGGCGTTCAACGTGTTTCAATACATCACGTTCCGCGCCGTCGCGGCGGCGATGACGGCATTTTTGCTTTGCCTGATTTTCGGAAACTGGACCATTCGCCGGTTGATCGGTTTGAAGATTGGCCAGCCGATTCGCACAAAGGAAGAGGTCCACAAGCTCGCGGAGCTGCACGGCGGGAAGGCTGGCACGCCGACCATGGGTGGCGTTTTGCTGCTCGGATCGGTGCTCGTCTCCACACTCCTTTGGGCGCGACCGCAAAACGATTCTGTCTGGCTGGCGCTCTTCTCCATCGTCTACCTCGGCGCGCTCGGGTTCGTGGACGACTACCTGAAGGTGACGAAAAAAAAATCCGACGGCGTCAGCGGCCGCATCAAGCTCGCAGCGCAATTCGGCCTCGCGGCGATTGTCACCGGATTCTTCCTTTTGAATCCGGCGATCGAAGTCCAGGCGCGCGCTCTTTACGTCCCGTTTTACAAGGAGCCGCTCATTTTGAACCTGAGCTGGGCGACGTTTTTTTTCTTCGCGCTCGTGGTCGTCGGCACTTCAAACGCGGTCAATCTCACCGACGGCCTCGACGGCCTCGCCACGGGCTGCACCGTCACGGCCGCCTTCGCCTATGCCGTGCTGGCCTACGTTTGCGGGAACGTCAAAATCTCCTCCTACCTCCAGATTCCGTATTATCCGTTCACCGGGGAACTGGCCGTAGTCTGCATGGCGCTCGCTGGCGCGGGAGTCGGTTTTTTGTGGTTCAACTGCCATCCGGCAAAAGTTTTCATGGGCGACACCGGCTCGCTCGCGATCGGCGGCGTGCTCGGCGTGGTCGCGATTTGCTGCAAACAGGAGCTGCTGCTGCTCGTCGTCGGCGGCGTGTTCGTGATGGAGGCGCTCTCGGTCATTTTGCAGGTCATGAGTTTCAAGCTGACCGGCAAGCGCATCTTCGCCATGTCGCCGATCCACCATCATTTCGAGCTGAAAGGCTGGAAGGAAAACACCGTCATCGTGCGGTTCTGGATCCTCTCGATCATGTTCGCGTGTCTCGGTCTCGCAACCCTCAAACTACGTTGAAACAGTGTTTTACAAAGACAAGCAAATTGCAGTGCTCGGTGCGGGCGAAAGCGGTGAAGCCGCAGCCCGTCTTTTAAAAGAAGAAGGCGCCATGGTTACACTCCTCGACAGCGCGGACCTCAAAAAACTGCGCTCGAAAATCGAAAAAATAACGCCGCTCGGCATCGCGCTCCTCGCGGGGGCGGAGGCTGACCGGGACGAGCGCCGTTACGATCTCGGCGTCATCAGTCCCGGCGTCGATCCCGCTGCGCCGCTCGTGCAGAATTTCCTGCGCAAGCGGATCGACATGATCGGCGAGCTGGAGCTTTCGTTTGAGCTTTGCGAGTGCCCGGTCGTCGCAATTACCGGCACGAATGGAAAGACGACGACCACCGAGCTGGTCGCGCGGATGTTCAATGCCTGCGGAGTGCGCACGCTCGCCAGCGGAAACATTGGACCGGCCTTCGCCGCGACGGTGCGGAAGAGCCGGGAGCTCGATTTGATGACGCTGGAGGTGTCGTCGTTTCAGCTCGAGCGCATCCGCACTTTCCGCCCGCAGATCGCGGTCTGGCTCAACTTCACGCCGGACCATCTCGACCGCTACGCTTCGCTCGAGGAATACCGAGACGCCAAGCTACGGATTTTCGAAAACCAGACCGAGGAGGATTTCGCCGTGGTGAATCTGCGGGATCAGCTGCCGGCCTTGCGCGCGCAAAAAATCACTTTCAGCGCTTACGAAAACGGCGGCGATTTTGAATATCGCGACGGCGCAATTTTTCACCATGGCGAGCTCGCGCTGAAAATGAGCGAGGCGAAACTGCGCGGGCTGCACAACGTCGAGAACCTGATGGCGGCGCTCGGGACCGGCCTCGCGAAAGGGTTGGGCTTCGCGCAAATGGCACCGCCGCTCTGTTCGTATATCGCCTTGCCGCATCGTTGCGAACTGGTGCGCACGCTCAACGGCGTCGAATACGTCAACGACTCCAAGGCCACCAATCTCGACGCGCTGGAGAAGGCGCTCGATTCCGAGTCGCGGCCGGTGACCTTGATCGCAGGCGGCAAGGACAAAGGGTTCGAGTTCGACACGATCACCGACCTGGTCGCGCAAAAATGCCGCCGCGTGATGCTCATTGGCGAGATGTCGCAGCGCATCGCCGACCTCTGGCAAAAGCGCGTGCAGTGCGAGAAGGCGAGCTCGCTGGCGGACGCCGTTTTGCGCGCGCGCTCGGGCGCTGGACACGGCGAAGTCGTGCTGCTGTCTCCCGGAACCTCTTCCTTCGACATGTTTAAAAACTACGCGGATCGCGGCAACCAGTTCCGCGAGATCGTTCAGTCCCTCTCATGAAACTACCGGCCTTTTTTCAAAAGCGAAAACTGCAGGCGACGACGGCCACTCTTCGGCGCGGCGAAGCGATGCACGCCGATGAGCCAAACATGAAACTCTCGAGCGCCTTTGTGGTGGTGCTCGTTCTGCACGTGGTCGCCGTGGGCGGCATTTACGCTTTCAACAGCATCAAGGCTCACCAGCCAGCCGACGCCGCAGCCATCGACCCGAAGATGCGCGTCAAAACAGAAACTGAAAGCGCGGAG
>JAXDQV010000236.1:0-4264 GCA_034667645.1 Chthoniobacter sp. | reverse complement strand
CATCGGAAAAGTGCGTGAGAAATATCCAGACACTGTTTTTCTGAGCGAGGCTTTCACCCGGCCGAAAATGATGAAGCAGCTCGCCAAGGCCGGCTTTCAGCAGAGCTACACCTATTTCACCTGGCGCAATTACAAGGCTGAGATCGAGGAGTATTTCACCGAGCTGACCCAGACGGAAATGGCCGACTATTTCCGCGGAAATCTTTTCCCGAATACGCCGGATATATTGCCGACCTTTCTGCAACAGGGCGGCCGGCCGGCCTTTATGATCCGCGCAGTGCTCGCCGCCACGCTTTCGAGCGTTTATGGCATCTACTCCGGCTTCGAGCTTTGCGAAAACGCGGCGCTGCCGAACAAGGAGGAGTATCTCGACAGCGAGAAATACCAGCTCAAGGAACGCGACTGGAACGCACCGGGAAATATCAAGGACTACATCACGCGCATCAACCGGATCCGGAGCGAAAATCGCGCGCTGCACGAATACGCCAACCTCCGTTTCTACGAGGCTGAAAACGCGAACGTCCTGTTTTACGGAAAGATGACGGAGGCGCTGGACAACATCATCATGGTGGTCGTGAACCTCGATCCTTATCAGTCGCACGACTCCTACATTCATGTGCCGGTGGAGGAATTCGGCTGGCTCGAAGGCGACACGTATCAAGTGCACGACCTGCTTTATGACGAGCGTTATCTCTGGCGCGGCACGCGGAATTTCGTCGCGCTCAATCCGCAGCAAAAGCCGGCGCACATTTTCCGCATTCGCCGCTGGGTCAGCCGCGAGCAGGACTTCGATTATTACATGTGATGCGCCGCGCGATTTACAACAGCACGACGTTTGAGATCCACGGCCACCGGGTCGCGCAGGAAATGGGGATCGTGCGCGGCATCATCGTCCGATCGCGCTCCATCTTTGGAAACATTGGCGCGAGTTTGCAGAGTCTCGTGGGCGGCAACATCACGCTCTACACGAACCTTTGTGATCGAACGCGGCAGGACGCGTTCGACATGATGTGCGCGCACGCGGTCGAACTCGGAGCCAATGCGGTGATTGGCGTGCGTTACGATGCCACCGAAATCTCACCGGGGATCACCGAGGTGCTCTGCTACGGAACCGCGGTGGTCGTCGTGCCCGACCTGCCGCGTTAAACGCGGCGACGCAGACGCTTACCGGACCCAGATCCCGCGATAAACGCGCTGCCGGCGAATCGGCAACTCGTCGAAATCCTCTGCTGGACGGTTCAGAAAAATCATGCGACGGCCGGGCAAGAGGTTCATGTCCGCCAGCGTCGCCATATCCAGCCGTCCCGTTTCCGGGAGATCCGCGTCACGTTGGTAACGAAGCAGCGCGCGAACCGTCTCGGGTCCAGCGTTGCCGTCTATCGGCCCGCGATAAAAGCCATCCGCAGCGAGCCGATCCTGGGCTCGCCGGAGCGCGTCACGCTGCACCGTAAGCGGCGCCTGCTCATACGGCGTGTGGGCAAAAAGAGGGACATTTGGTGGGGCGACTTGCGGCGGTGGAGGAGGCGTGTCGATCGGTTCTGGCGCGGCCGGCGCGGGTTGCCGTTGCAGAAAATTACGATCGCTTTCGGTTAGGTTGCGAGCCGGAGGCGGCGCCTTTGGTTCCGATTCGGGTGCCGATCGGATGGGTGCCTGACTGGTAATGGCCGGAGCCTCCGGTGCCGGCCGGCCGATGTGCAACGTCGCGAGCGTCTCAGCATTCAGCTTCCCTGTGACTTCGAGCCCATTGCGGATCTGATAGCGGCGGACCGCGGCATTTGTTTCGCTGCCTTCCTCGCCATCGACCTCGCCGTAATAAAATCCGCCTTCCTTGAGAGCCTGCTGCACCTGCCGGAGCTGATCATCGGCGTGCAGCACCGCAGTCCATGCGAACGCCAGCACCAGCACGGTTAGTTTTTTCATAGGCCCGGAATTAGAGACGCTCCACATCGGCGGCTATTCACGGTTTTGCCACCGTTTTTTGCACGCTCGCGAGTTTCGATGGTGACTGGGTATCGCGCATGGTGCGCACGTAATTCAGAATCCCCTCCCCGATCGAATCCGCGATTCGCTGGCGATAGCGCTCGTCGCGCAGCAATTGGTTTTCGAGCGCGTTACTGATGAAACCGGCCTCGATCAACGCGGCGGGCGCACGGGTGTGCCGCACGACATAGAGAGCTTTGCTTTTGATGCCGCGATTCGTCGCGTCCATCCGCTGCACGAGCGAGGCCTGGATGAAACCAGCGAGCGCTTCGCCGTTGTCGAGCTTCGGAGTATCGGCGTGATTAAAAAGGCCGACCCAGGTCCATTCCTCGCTCGGTGGCAATTTCTCAGTCGCAAAAAATGTCTCCACTCCACCGACCCCGGCGTCGGAGCACTGATTGAAATGGATGCTTACGAAGACCGCGTTCTCGATTTTGTTCGCCACCGCGACGCGATCGGCCAGCGCCACGTAATTGTTGTCGCGACGGGTCAGGACAGTGTGGAAGTTGAAGCTTTGCAGCGTTTGTTCGAGCCGCAGAGCGGTGTCCAGGGTGATGTCCTTTTCGGCGAGGTGATAATACTGCGTTCCCTCGTCGATTCCGCCATGGCCGGGATCGATGATGATGGTCGGTAGTCCATCGGAAAAGAGCGGCTTCGGGGAGGGCGGATTTTCGGTATCCGGCACGATGACCAGACTGAAACAGCCTAGAAAGACGATCAGGCCCACGCATGGAATGCAGTGCCTCATGCGCGAAGCCTGCCATCGTTTCACGGCCGCGCCAAGGAGTGATTTGGATCTCACGAGGCTGGCTGGAATCCCTCCAAATCACGGTTTCCGAGCGCACGATAGGTAATCGGGAGGCGTGCCCTGCGCTCGAGCACTGCAGCCTCGATGGTGAAATTTTCCAACTGCTCCGTGCGATGCGTCGCGATTTTATCGGCCTTTGGAAGTTCTTCCGAATACTCCTCGCCCAACGCAAGGTGACCGACCGCCCACGCATTGATCGCCAAATCGAGGGCCGTGGAAAGGCTGGCCTTCACTTCGAGTTTTTCACGCAAAAACTTCTCCATGGCTTTGGTCGAATTGGCGGTGCCGGAAAGGACGCCGAAATCCTCAAACGTCCGCAGGTGCGAGCTGCCGTTGGTGTGCATCGAGCCGTCGTAATCCAGGCGCATGAAAAGATTGCGCGCGCCTTCGCGGCCGAGCTCCGCAAAAAGGATCCTCGCGAGATAGGGCGGACCGTAGATTTGCTCAAATGCTGTTTTTAAAGCGGGGCTCAGCGAATAACTCGCCAGCCGGCGCAGGGAAACATCCGCCGTCGAACGGGTGAAACCCTCGGTGCTCGCGACCTCGATCGCAGCCATTCGCAGCCGCTCGATATCGCCAGGATGGCCGATGGCACCCATCGCGATGCGATCGTAGATTTCGAAAATCTTCTGGCGCTCGCGACTCAGGGTGAGAAAGAGAATGCCGTCCTCGTAGCTGAGCGCGGCGATGGGGCTGCCGCCCGCGAGCTGATGCTCAATGTATTCGCGGCGATTCGCGATCGCCTCCACCCACCGATACGGCTCTTCAGTCATGGACGTGCCGCGGGGCGGTTCACCCGATTTTCCTTTTGTAAATCTTCTCGAGCGCCTTGTTAGTCAGCGTGGTGATGCCCGCCGCCGAGATGATCTTGACGATCGGGAACGTCGCCCGCCGCCGATCCGCGCCGCCCGTAGCCGTGTCCGACTCGGCAGCAGTGTCGAGCGTGCGGAGCGCGAGCACGATCGCGTCCTCTTCCCTCCACTTCCGCAGCGGTTTTGTTCCCCACGTATTTTCGTAGTAGAGAATGGAGCGCACCGCCGCTGAGCCCGAGCCGGTGGCTGCATAATCGGTCGCCTCGAATTGCGCGCCCATCGCATCGTAAAAATAAAGCCGCGCCGCATCGGCGGTGATGTCGTAGGTGGCAAAAATCGGCACGACAACCCCGACGCCTTGCATGACGAAACCGAAATTGTCCCGCAGGAGCTTGGAGAGCGCCCGCACTTTTCCATCGAGGCTCATTTCCTGAAGCTGACTCCGGCGGTAAAACTGAAACGAATGCTCGAGCACGCGCGCCATTTCCCACGCCGTCGCCGGGACGCCGGCAATCGCCATCAGCGAATGCGAATCAATTTCCAGCACTTTGTCCGCGCGATCGTAAACCACGAGATTTCCCGCCGTCGCGCGCCGATCGCCGGCGACGAGCACCCCGCCGGAGACTTTGATCGCGAGGAGCGTGGTCGGGTGCGTGTGGGAACT
>JAXDQV010000235.1:0-3710 GCA_034667645.1 Chthoniobacter sp. | reverse complement strand
TGTCGGGATTGGCTGCTGAAAATTGCAGTGCCAGCTTCCCGAGGCTCGTGCCCCAGTCACGGCAGAACCTTGCAGCTTCGGCGCATTTCGCTCTCACTTCGGTCGGTGCCGGGTGCCACTCAGGCGGTCCTTCGTCACTTAAGAGCCGCATCGCGAGCGGCGCGGAATTGAAAATCGCGACGCCCTTTTCCTTAAGGTAAGGAAGCAAATCAGCCAGCGCCGTGTCGTTAAGACAGTAGCGGCAGTAGGATTGGATTTGATCCACCTCAACCTCGTCCATCACCTGCCGAAAGAGCGTCACTGGCAGGCACGTGATGCCCACGTAGCGCGCCTTGCCCGCCGCCTGCACTTTGCGCAATGCAGGAATGGTTTCCTCAATGATCTGCTTGATGCTGCCAAATTCCACATCGTGAACTTGAATAAAGTCCACATGGTCCACGCCCAGCCGCTCCAAGCTCTCATCCACGCTGCGCGTCACGCGCTCAGCGGAAAAATCGAAGTCCTCTTCTTTGTAGCCGTGGCGGGCTACTTTCGTAGCGAGGAGATACTTCTCGCGCGGGATTTCGCGCAAGGCTTTACCAAGCACGGTTTCGGCTTTGGTCAGGCCATAAAACGGCGCGGTGTCGATCAGATTGATGCCGTGGTCAATCGCCACATGCACCGTGCGCACGCCTTCCTGTTCATCAATGTCGCGAAACGCCCCGCCTAATGAAGAGCCGCCCAAGCCGAGGACGGAAACTTCCAAGCCGGTGCTGCCAAGTGTGCGGTATTTCATGAGGGAAGAGTTGGATCTCACCAGGATTAATGGTCGGCGAGCGATGGCTGTATCTTTTCACCAACCCTGCACTTTTGGAATGGCTGAAACTTGCTGAAGCATGTCTATTCTTGACCGTGAAAACGTCTCAGCGAAGCGGACCGAGAACACGCCCTAGCTTTATTTCCACACAGGTCACCGAGGCGCGCCGCTACTATTTTGACCTGAATCCAAAGCGCGGGCGGGATGTGGTCGTGGTTTGCGGCGGATGCGAACGGATGCGCGCCGACTACATTATTGACCGCAAGGACTTTCCCTTTTTTGGAATTGAATGTGTGGCTGAAGGAAGCGGAAGACTTCAACTTGCGGGATCGAGTTACCGTCTCGCAGCCGGGATGGCGTTCGCCTATGGCCCTGGCATTGCGCATCTCATTTGCAGCGACCCTGAGCGGCCAATGCTGAAGTATTACATCGACTTTGTGGGCAAGGCCGCGGAACAGCTTTTAGCCGACAGCATCTTGGGAAAATGGTGCGTGGTGCAGTTGTCGGCGCCGCAAGAAGTCGCCGATATCTACGAGTTGTTGCAACGCGAGGGCAGCGCTGAGAGCCGTTTTGGTTCCAGGATTCGCGCGGCATTACTGCAGGTCTTGATCATGAAAATCGATCAGCAAGCTGTCCCATATGGCTCCGTCGAATTTCGCGCACTTGAGACTTTCCAACGCGTGAGACGACTAATCCAGGAACGCTTTCTGACGTTGCAATCCGCAGAGGAAGCGGCGTCGGCATGCCACATTGATCCGTCTTACCTTTCGCGGCTCTTTCAACGTTTTGCCGCAACGACTCCCTACCGATACATTACGAAACTAAAGATGAACCGTGCTGCCGGATTCCTGCTCGATCAGCGGATGCTGGTGAAAGAAGCAGCCGAAGAGCTTGGTTTCGCCGATGCGTTTCACTTCTCACGCACCTTTAAGCGCGTATATGGCGTCTCACCCGAGCAATTTGTTCGCCATAGCCGTCCTAGCAGTCCTCACCAATAGGCTGCGGTAAGTCCCTTCTTTTGGGAACGGAGCAAAATATTTCCACCGGGAGTGATTGTAAACCAAGGGTGATAGCGTGTTGGTGACGACTCTCCTGAGGCAGGTAATCTTTCCCGGGTGGCGCGTGGAGCAGGATTTCATCCAATGCAGTGCCGCTGCATCCCAGGATCTTGCATGGTCGTCGTGCAGTTACTTTTCTTTCGCGTAATCACCGGAGAGTTCGGCCAAGTGCGCAACTTTTTCATCACCAAAGTGAAAAACGAAGCGGTAGCGCAGCGTCAGGCTGCCGTCTGCCGGAATTGTGTAGTCACCGACGTGGGGCTCTTCCTTGCGATTTTCAAAGTCATGCTGGCCAAAGGGATTTGCCGCAAACAGGCCGTAGTCGCGCGCCATCCACCAAGTGGGATGGCGCGGGTTCTGCGGGTGATCAAAGATGGCAACACCATAGGTCTTCCCGGCCTTCGGTGCATGGTATTCGCACCAGTCCGCCCGGACGCCCCAAGCTTCTGCATCCCGTTTCCCGGTGCTTGTGACGATGTGCCCACTGCCGGGAAGTTCCTGCTTTCCGATTTTGTGCGTCATGGTCATCCATTGGGCCAGGCGAATGGCCATCGCTCCATCCTTGTTGTCGCCGAGGAGCAGTGGCTCATTGGGCAGCGCGTGGAGGGTGACCTCGTAATCAATCATCCGATAGCCAGAAGCGCCTCGGATGCGAATCAGCGTCTCATCGGTGCACACGAGCTTGCCATCAGGATCAAGCCAGCGGTTGCGGGCGCGAATCACACCGACTGTGCCGCTGGTTGTTTCCAGAAAGGCGTCATGAACAATGGTGCCTTTGGCTGTGGAGCCGCCGGCACTGCCTTCGTTCCAGAAATCAATGCCGTTGACTGAGCCGTGCGCAAACCAAAGCGAGCGATGATGCGGATGATCATGGTCCTCGCCCGGCGGTTCTTTCATCGGGAAATCACGGCTCAGAGCAACGCCGTCGGGCATCAAGATGGGATAAAGGAAAGGTCTCCTGGCGCCGGTGAAGATGTATTCGGTGAACGGCTTGGCATCCACCTCGATGCGCACGCGGCCGGGCAACGAAGTCAACACAACTCCTCCCTCGGTCTCCGCGGCACCGAGGTTCGTTGACGATTGAGCCAAAACAAACAGCAGGAGGATCAGGCGCATGAAAGTGAGGCTGATTGTTCGTGGAATTGACTTCGAGCCGAAAACAATCACGCGAACTCCATGATTTCAGTGAGGAAGATCGGAGGTCGCCCCCTTGACCTTCATCTTCGTAACGCAGTATTTTCGATGGTGAACTCCGCTTCCATCGAATGCTTCGCACGATTAGATCAAGAATAGTCCGCTTCAGCAGCCGACGCGTTCTGGCCTGTGCCGTCGCGGCACTCACATCGGTGCTCGCGCTCCCGGTTTCCGCGCTCGCGAACGATCCGCCCGTGGTTAACAACGGGATGGTCACGCCAGGTAGTGTCACCTACCTCGGGGGCATCGTCACGGTCACGGCGGAGGTGACGGACGACTTCGGACTGCTCAACGATGTGTTCGTGGAAGTCACCGGCCCCTACTACTTTCCGGTCGCACTGTCGCAGGGGCCGGGCGCGTTTGAGTGGACCGGCACCGTCGAGCTCCCGCCAAACTACACGCCCAACCCGGTGAGCTGGCGGTATCATGTCCGCGCACGGGACACGGATCTGGCCGAAGGAGTCGGGTTCGCCGGGGAAGTCCGGGTCGATGGCGCGCCAGCAGTCGACGAGCCGCCGTTGATCTATGAGCCGGCGGTCAGTCCGCGGGCACTTCCAAGCACGGGGGGGCCGGTGGCACTCGCGGTTTCGGCCTCGGACTTGTTCGGGATTTCACAGGCCTACGCAGTGGTCACCGGGCCGAGAGGCTCGACAGTCGTCGTG
>JAXDQV010000234.1:0-3416 GCA_034667645.1 Chthoniobacter sp. | reverse complement strand
CCCGACGTCGTGTGCCTGCAGGAGATCAAAGCTACTCCAAGTCAGGTCCCGGCGGCGCTGTGCGGCATTGAAGGTTATTCCTGTTACTGGCACGGCGGGGCGAAAGGTTACTCGGGTGTCGGGTTGCTGGTGCGAACTGGCGAAGGTGCGAATCCGGTGCACTTCTACCATCCGGAGTTTGATTTTGAAAATCGGATCGTAGTCGCCGTAGTCCAGGACGTTCATTGCGCCTCAGTGTATGTGCCGAACGGCGGCAAAGACTTCGCCGCAAAGATGCGCTTTTTGGAAGCACTCAGGTCCTATGCGGATCGCCTGCAGAAAAACAAGACTGAGCTTGTTCTATGCGGAGATCTCAACGTGGCCCGGGCAGAGTTGGATGTTCATCCCAAGGAGCGGCGGCAAGTCATCGGACAACTTCCGGAGGAGCGAGTGTTATTCGAACGGATACTGGAGACTGGATTGGTTGACCTCGGCCGGATGCTTGACCCGGATAACGAAGGAATGTTCACCTGGTGGGCACCGTGGCGCAACATGCGAGCACGGAACATCGGCTGGCGGCTCGATTATATTCTGGCAAGCGATAAACTGACGCGAAGAGTTTCGTCATGCAGCGTGCAGGCCTCTATCGGCACCAGCGACCATGCGCCAGTCGTAGCAACTTTTCGCCACTAGGACGACCCGACTTACTGCGCCGACTCTTTGATCAATCGCAGAGCACGGTCGGGGCCAAAGTGTCCGATCGGACGGAACTTCTTCCCTTTCATTTCATTGTAAGAAATAAAGAAATGCTCAATCTCACGCAGTAAGTTGGTATTTAAATCACTCAACTTCGTGATGTCGTCTTGATTCCTTGAATTGCACGGCACGGCAATCACGCGGTCGTTGCGGATCGTTCGTCGCTTTTCCGTCTGGCGGGCTTCGATGACACCAATCGCCCGGGCTTGAATCAAACATCCGACGAACGCCGGCTCGTCCATTAACACGAGCACGTCGAGTGCGTCGCCATCTTCACCTTTGGTCTGCGGAACGAACCCGAAATCGAACGGGAAAAACATCCCGGCAGGTTGAACTCCCGCCAGCTCGAAAAGCCCGCACTTCTTATTATAGCTGTATTTGTTCCGACTGCCCTTTGGAGTGTCGATGATGACATTAAGGTCCCCGCTCTCATCGAAAGGTTCGAGCGTTTCAAATGAATGGATCATAAGCATTAATGGCTGAGGCAGCCTTTTGGTTAGTCTGCCAGCGAGGCTTCAGGCGTGATATTCCTGCAACGATTTCACGCTGAGACCGCTTTTCAACAACGAGCGAATCCCTGTCACGCTCGCTTTGGCCGCGCGGAGTGTCGTCATGATCGGAATGCGGGCCGCGACGGCGGCGCTGCGAATCTTGATTTCATCGTGGCGCGGTGTTTTGCCAGCGGGAGTGTTGATGATGAAGTCGATGTCGCCATTTTTAATCATGTCGAGAACGTGCGGACGCCCTTCGGCGAGTTTGAAAAGTCTCGTCACGGGGACCTTGTTTGCTTGGATTGCGGCGGCGGTTCCACTGGTCGCGAAAATCTTGAAACCGAGTTCCGCGAATTCTTTCGCCAGCGCCGCGACTTCGGGTTTTTGGGAGTCTTTGACTGAAATGAAAACGTTGCCGCGCAAGGGCAGAGGTGGTTGCGCGGCCATTTGCGCTTTCGCGTAGGCGAGGCCGAGATCGACGTCGATGCCCATGACTTCGCCGGTCGATTTCATCTCCGGGCCGAGCGCGATATCAACGCCGGGAAACTTGATGAATGGGAAAACGGCTTCCTTCACGCAGAAATGCGGCGGGATGATTTCACTCGTAAAACCGAGTTCGCGCAACGTCGCGCCGGCCATGATTTTCGCAGCCATCTTCGCGAGCGGTTTACCGATCGCTTTGCTGACGAACGGCACGGTGCGCGAGGCGCGCGGGTTGACTTCGAGCACATAGACGCGCTCGTCTTTCACGGCAAACTGCACGTTCATCAGCCCGCGCACGTTGAGCTCGCGCGCCATTGCTTTCGTCGCGGTGGCGATCGTTTGTTTTACATTTTGCGACAAACTGAAAGCCGGGATTACGCACGCGCTGTCGCCGCTATGGATGCCGGCCTGCTCGATGTGCTCCATGATCGCGCCGACGACGACGGTCTCGCCGTCGGCGATGCAATCGACATCAACCTCCGCGGCGTCTTCCAAAAAGCGATCGACCAAAATCGGGCGCTCGGGGCTGGCTTCAACGGCGTTGCGGATGTAACGGCGCAGATCGTCTTCGTTGTAAACGATCTCCATCGCCCGCCCGCCAAGCACGAAGCTCGGACGCACGAGAACGGGGTAGCCAATCCGGTCCGCGACCGCGACCGCTTCCGTTTCGTTGGTCGCGCTTCCGCTTGGCGTTTGCAGCAGGCCGAGCTTGTCGAGCATCGCGGAGAAGAGTTTGCGATCCTCGGCGACCTCGATGCTGTGTGGCGAGGTGCCGATGATCGGGACGCCGGCGGCTTGCAGTCCGGCGGCGAGGTTGAGCGGGGTCTGGCCGCCGAATTGCACGATGACGCCGAAGAGGTTTTCGCTCTCCTGCTCGCAGATGTTGAGCACGTCTTCGAGGGTCAGCGGCTCGAAGTAGAGTTTGTCGCTGGTGTCGTAGTCGGTGGAGACGGTCTCGGGGTTCGAGTTGACCATGATGGTCTCGAAGCCCTCCTCGCGCAGCGCGAACGCGGCGTGCACGCAGCAGTAGTCGAACTCGATGCCCTGCCCGATGCGGTTCGGCCCGCCGCCGAGGATGATGATTTTCTTTTTCCCCGAGTCGCGCCGCTCGTTCTCGTCGCCGTAGGTGGAGTAGTAATACGGCGTGTAAGCCTCGAACTCGGCGGCGCAGGTGTCCACGAGGCGGTAGGTGGGGATGATGCCGAGCTTGGTGCGAAAATCTCGGATGAGTTCTTCCGGTATGCTGGAAAGCTCTGCGATTTGCTTATCGCTAAACCCGAGTTTTTTCGCGCGCTTAAACATTGCGGTCGCCTGCGCAGTAATTTCAGGCGTTAGCTTCTCGGCGCGCACTTCAGCAGCATGGCCGATGCGGAAGATTTCCAAGTCGTCAATGAGCGTTCCTGACTCGGTTCCGATAGCTTCCATCTCGTCCACGATTTGGCGGATGTTTTCGAGAAACCAACGGTCGATCTTTGTCAGCTCGAATATCTGCTCAACCGTGAAACCCGCTTGGAAAGCTTCGCCGAGATAGAAAATGCGCTCAGCATTTGGCGTCGTGAGCTTCCGAGAAAGCAGCTCTTTATCCCAGATCCCAGTTTCACTCGCCATCAGCACGGACAGGGTTTTGTTGACGAACTCACTGCCTCGATATGCAGGTGTGTTTTTCCCATCTCCGCCCAGCCCAAACCGCTTGATCTCCAGGCTCCG
>JAXDQV010000233.1:0-4540 GCA_034667645.1 Chthoniobacter sp. | reverse complement strand
GGCGGGATCGCCCCGGCGCTCGGAGCGACCTTTGCGATCGGCTTGGTGGAAGGCATGGCGAAAGCCGAGGAGGAAGCCAAAAAACTGCACGCGGAAATTTTGAAAGCTGTCCGCGAAGGCGTGCCGGAAGCAGGCGCGCAATCCATGAGCCAGCTCCAAAGCCGGCTCGAGGCCGTGACCAAACGCGCGACGGAATTCAAGGAGGCGATGCACATGCCGCTGGAAGGCAGCATTCTCTCACACCCGCTGGCTTCGCTCGGAAACTTCGCCGGCCGCGCGCTCTCGATGGCGACCGGTCAAGACAAGGTGACGGAGATCGATAACCTTAAAAACGAGCAGTTGCGCGCAAAGGCGCTCGAGCAAATCGCGGAAAAGGAGAAAAGCGTCGCGGACATCGTGGAGGCGCGACTGCACGGCAGCGAACGCGAGGCGGAAATTCAAAAGATCATCGCCGAGTATGGCGAGAAGCGGGGCGCCGCGATCAAGGAGGGCAACACGGGACAGCTCGCGCAGGTCAACCGTGAGCAAGCCCTGGCCATCGAAACGGCGAACAAAACTTTCGCGGCCAAGGAACGCGAGATCTCGCTGCAGCAGCAGCTCGATTATTTGAAGTCGCTGAGCGGCAACCGCGAGGTGGCGATCGCGCAGGCCGTGCAGCAAGGCGCGCGTGAGGAGCTCGCCGCGGCCACCAGCCTCGAGGAAAAAAAAGCGGCCATTGCAAAGCTGGCCCAAACCTCTTACGCGCTCGCTGCGGCGGAAAACAACGAATTTGAGCGCAAAGCTCAGGAGGCGGCCGACGTGGCGGAGACGATGAAAAAGCAGGCCGATCTCAAATCGGCTAACGCGGAAGCGACCGTCGATGCGCAGACCGGCCGAGGGCAGGCCGAGCAGCTCCGCGCGTTGCGTGAGAAACTTAAAATCGCAAAGGAATACCAAAAGCAGATCAAGAACGATCCGCTGCGCACCGATGCCGAGAAAATCGGTGCGGAGGCCAAGGTCAACGACCTTAAAAAAACAATCGCGGACCAAACTGAAGCGCGCGAAAAATCTCTGCGCGAGGCGAAGGAGGAAACCGCAGAGCTCGATGCGCAGCTCCATCATCACGCCGGCATCGCGGAGCAACTGCGGATCATCCACGACTTTGAGGAAAAGATTCTGCAGGCGCGCAAAGACGGCGACACCGCGCTCGCCGCGCAGCTCGAAAAGCAAAAAGAGATCGCCCTCGCGATCAGGCAGAAAAAAGCGGCGCGCAGCCTGGCCGATGAATCAAAGCTCACGCTCGGCGAAGCCGCTGGAAAATACGGCCACGGCTCCACCAGGTCGCGTGCCCACGCCGCGGAGCTGCTCGAGGAGCGTGCGAAACACGCTACCGGCCGGGGCGACCTCGATCGCGGCGCATGGCTGCATTCGCGTGCGGAGCAGATGAAACAATCCATCGCCGGTTTGAAATCCAGCGAGACGCAATCCTTTAAAGACATCCAGGCCGCAACGATCACGGTCGCCAATTTCAACCTGGCTGAGACCAACGGCGGCGGCCACAAGGCGACATCGGGAGGAAAGTAATGCCTGCCAATCCTGTTATTCCCGGCGTCCATTTCGACGGCGACTTCACCAAGCCCGTGGCGATCTCGCTGCGGCACTATGATTTTCCCTTCCGCGATCGCGGCGACCTGCGCTCGTTTACCTATCGCCAGCAGTTCCAGTGGCACGACGATTTTTACAAACCGCCGCTGGTCGATACTCCCGGCGCCAGCGGCACACGCCTGGTGGATACCACCGCGCCGGATCATCTCGGCGCCGGCGTCATCACCTTCTGGAATGAATATGCGATTTTGCCCGAGTCCTGGAGCGAGCCCGAAGTCTTTGCCTACGGCATCCAGGGCGAGGAAACTTCCGGCGGCGAGGAGGTGACTACCACGCTGGTGGAAATCGCCAAGCCGGTGAACTCGCGGATGCTCTATGAGTATTTCTGGCGGCCCGATTGGGTGACCAATCCCGTGCCGGTGCTTACAGCCGTGCGACTCGCCCAGCTCGGCACGGATATTTATGCGACCGGCGGTGAGTATCCGCCCACACCGAACAGCGCGGGCGAGATTGTCGCCGAGGATTCAAAGGTGCGGCGCTGGAAGGGGCACTTCATCGAGCGGGTCACGCGCTACGTGAAAGCGGCCGATGTGACGCTGACATGATCGAAAAACCGAAGGCGGGCGATCCCGTCGCTGATCTTTTTCTAATCGTCGCGCAGCTCTGCGACGCGGTGAACGCGCTGCAGAACCTTTCGATCGGTCCGGAAGGTTCCGGCACTGTCGTGCCTGGCTACGCCAACATGCGCATCGATCTCTCGCCGATCGTCAAGCGATTGCCGCCCGCGCCTCCAGCCAGCGGCACGCATGTGCTCGGTTCGGTGGACGGCAAGTGGACCTGGTTCGACAAGGACATCTGCGCCGGAGGAGGGTAACGTGGCCGAGAAGGTCTATTTCACCGCGGACGGCAAAGTAATCTTCGGCCCCGGCGGCGGCGTGGCGATGGACCCGGCCTGCTGCTGCGAAGGCACCTGCGCGGCTTCCGTCACTTTCGAACAGGCGAGCATCGATGCACGCAAGTGCGGCTTCGCCGGCTTCGCTGATGGCACTTACG
The DNA here is from genome assembly GCA_034667645.1 of Chthoniobacter sp. GTDB lineage: Bacteria > Verrucomicrobiota > Verrucomicrobiia > Chthoniobacterales > Chthoniobacteraceae > JAJPJG01. Next base: position 1,903 of record JAXDQV010000233.1, on the reverse strand, counting down.
AGGGCATGGCGTCCACGTGCGACGACGAAACGACGTTTCCTGGTGCGCCCTACGTCGGGCAAAAATACTGGCTCTCCAAAACCACGACCTATGGAGCCTGCGGCGAGTTGTGCGAGGGCTCGATCACCACGGTAGAAACGCACACGACCTGGCCTGAAGGATGTGTTGCCTCCTGCGAATTGAGCGGTTCGATCGATTGCGGCGAGGGCTTTGTTTTCACACCGCCAAATTGCGATTATATCCCCGCTGCGCTGCCGCCCCATTACAGCATCACTGCTTCGGTCGGCACCGAATACACAACCGCGATGCTAGTGGAGGAAGTGCTGGCGGCGCTCGCGGCGGCCTCTTACGCCGAGACGCCGTCCGCGATGGCGGCGTTTGCGATCAGCGAGGACGAGTCGGAAGTCGCCGCGACGAAACTCCGCTACAAGATCCACTTCACGGCGCCGGGTTCTGCCACTTGGGATGAAGTGTTCGCGCCGGCGGATGGCGGCTCCGAAACGACGACGCACAAGAGTTCGTCTGCGCCGGGCGGCGTCGAGACCGTCGAAATCATTCCCGATGGAACGGTGGAAGGAACCTGGCGGGTTGAGAACGTGCATTGCGCCGTATGACGAAGGGCGAAATCTTCGCCGAGGTGCGACGTCACGCCCAAGTCCAGACGTCTGGAGTGCCCCCGCTGCAGCGCCAGATCGTGACGGCCGGCAAAGCGGCCGCGCGTTGGGCGGCTGCCGGTTTTCCAAAGCGCTCGGATGACGAGCTCGCGCGGATCCGCTCGATCTGCGAGCGCTGCGAGTTTTGGAAAGCGCATCCGAAGCTCGGGTTTATGCGCTGCGAGAAATGCGGGTGCTCGGCGCTCAAGCACCTTTGGGCGACGGAGCAGTGCCCGGTGGACAAGTGGTAACGCGTTGACAATCACGCCCTCGGCGTGACTCCAACGCTCGATCTTCTCGTCAACATCCGCGACCAGGACAAGACGGGGGTGCTGGCGGATTTCAGTTCCACCGGCAGCGGCATTTCCAGCGCGCTCGGCACGCTCTTTCGCAACGACGGTGAGCGCGTGCGCATCCGCGCCGTGGAGCCGTCCAAAAGCGGGATTCGGAATTGGGATTACGTCGATCTCTCGACGGCCGCGGTCCGGGTGGCCATCGGCAAGGCCGACAAAACGCCGACTGTAGGCACCTTCTTCCTCAAGACAGGTTCTGCGCACACCAGCGGCCTCCTCACGAGCGGAAAACGCTATCTTATCTCCGCTTTCATCGCGGGTGACGTCTTTACCAACCTCGGCGCCGCGAGCAACGCGACCGGCGTCATCTTTACGGCCACCGGCACCACGCCGATCACGTGGACGAACGCCTCCACCCTTTACGAGATCACGGCTGATCTAGCTTTCGACGCGAGTTACTCGGCCGTGCAAACCGCACTCAACGCGACGGCGGCAATAACGGCTGCCGGAGGCGTCACCGTCACCGCGCCGAAAAGCGGTTGTTACCTGGTCGCATTCGTGAGCGCCGGCGCGCAAGTGCTCATCGGCTGGAATGCCGACAATCTCGCGCCGCAAAGCCTCATTTCGGTTTCGCGCCTGGTCACCGGCTCTAGCGGTTTGAAAGAACAGCAGCTCGTGGTGCTGCGCGCGCTCGCGCCGGCTTACGCCGAGCCGGCCACCGCACTCGCCACCGCCGCAGCCGTCGTCGCGAATTTGCAGACCGGCGACGGATCCCATCCCTCGATCCAGCGCATCACCCTTTCACCGTCTCCCTATGCCGGCACGTGGACGGCCACGATCGAGGGCGACTCCTACGTTTTTAATTGGAACGAGAGCGAAGCCTCGATGCAGGCGAAGCTCGGCAGCGGCTTCATCGTCACGCACACCGATGGCTCCTTCGTCTGGATTATTCAATGG
>JAXDQV010000232.1:0-4731 GCA_034667645.1 Chthoniobacter sp. | reverse complement strand
ATCACCATCGGGGGTTCGCTCGTTGGTGGCACGCGCGGCAATACTGGAAGTATCGGCGCCGGCCAGCTTGGTCCGGTGACAATAGGCCATGATTTGATTCATAAGATTGTTGGAACATCGGACCTCGCCTCTTCCGGTAAGATATCCGGTGATACCATCAAGAGCATCACCATCGGCGGTTCCATTATTTCCGAGGTCGACAACACCGGCGGTAGCAGTCGCATCAGTAACATCGTCCTCCAATCCACGAACGACATTGGCTCGATTACCGTCAAAGGCGACATCACCGGCGACGCCTCCTCGCCGGTTATTATCATGGCGCGTGGTCAGAAGACGCCGGGTGCGACTAGCGATGTCGCCATTGGAAACGTCAACGTGTCCGGGCGGGTAGACGAAACGCAAATTCTCGTCGGCTACAACGCGCTGATGCAACCCGTCAATGCCGACGCGCAGATCGGGTCTGTGAATGTCGGCGGAGACTGGATTGCCAGCAGTCTCGTCGCGGGAGCGAAGAACTCACAAATCGTCAGCAATGGGCAAGGCGGGTTCATCCGGCTCAACAACGTGAACTTTGGCGATGCCAGCGACGCGAAGATCAGCGGCACCGGCACCATGGACAACCCGAACCTCATTTCCAAAATCGCCAGCATCGTCATCAAGGGCCAAATCCTCGGCACGGCGGATAGCGTGAGCACTACGGATCATTTCGGCTTTGTCGCCGAGCAGATCGGCTTCCTGCAAATTGGAAACTACCCGCGCGTGCTCCATCCCGGCAGCGGCAACGACCACTTCGCGCTCGGCCCGACAGGCGATGTGGCCGTGGACGAAATCCCGTAACCACCCTGAAAGATCGATTTCACCCAGCGCCGCGAGAGTTGTTAACCTTGGGATCGGCATGACGTGATCGACGGCGAGTGCATTCTTCGCTATCGCGTTTCTGGCGCCAGTCATGGGAGGCTGACCCAGTGCGGGCCTCAACGTGTCCCAAATCAACTCCAAACCGAAATGAAACCGTCTCTTCCCCTGGAAATCCTCGAAGCCCGCATCGCTCCGGCGGCGGTGTTTCATCTCATCGACGTGGACGGCGACCTCGTCACGATTCAAACCAGCAAAGGCTTCAAGAACGATCTCAGCGCGGTCGTCTCGCTCGGGCCGGTGAACGGGTTCGGGGGCCAGTCCATCAACGTGATCAACCTCGGGACGAACCCGGTTTTCGACGGCACCGATCTCATAGTGAAAGCCAGACCGGGACCGAACGGCGGCGATGGATTCGTCAACGTCGCGACCATCGGCGCTTCCGGACTCGACCTCGGCACGGTGACGATCGACGGCGGGTTGACCGGGGGAGTCGCGGCGGGCAAAGGCACCGCCGCGTCGTTCGTCAAAGCGATCAATGCCCACGCGATTTCCGGCGTTCACGTCTGGACGATTGACGCGAAAGTCGGCTCCCTGCACGTCGCCACCGATTTGATCGAGGAGGAAATCCACATCAACGGCGCGGGCGGTCTGCGCTCCCTCACCGTGGGCGGATCGCTGATTGGAAGTGTCGCCACCAAGACCGGTTTCATCAGCGTGCCGAATGGCAAAATCGGCGCGGTGAAAATCGGCGGCAATCTCGAGGGCGGCACGGGCACTATGTCGGGCGAGCTGTCGGCGCTGCGCTTCGGGGCCATCACCATCGGCGGCGCGCTGCTCGGCGCGACGAGCGATCCCGGCGGCAGCCACAGCCAGACCGGCCTGATCGATTCGCTCGGCAAAATCGGCGCGGTGAAAATTGGCGGCGATGTCCGCGGCGGCGTGCTCGCCAACTCGGGCAAGATCACCGCCGTCGATACCATCGCTTCCTTGCAGATCGGCGGTTCGCTCCTGGGCGGCGGCAAGGTGAACAGCGGTTACATCGACGCCAACGCCGGCATTCCCGGCACGGTGAGGATCGTGCAGGATGTCATCGGCGGAGACGGAAGCAATAGCGGGCTGCTTTTTCTCCAGGGAAATGTCCGCTCTGTTTTCATCGGCGGCTCGCTCAAGGGCGGCACCAATTCTTTCAGCGGAATGGTGGATGCCGCCAGCTCCTCAGTGAACGTCACGGTCGGCTCGATCACGGTCAAAGGCGAGGTCATCGGCGGCACTTTCAAGAACTCCGGTTGCATCGATGTCATCGGCAGTGAATTCGGCGACGTCCGCAAAATCAAAATCGGCAAGTCGATGACCACGGGCCCGGCCACGTTTTCCGGCATCATTTTCGTCCAGGGCAATATCGGTTCTGTTTCCATCGGCGAAGACCTCGTCGGGACGGCCAGTTTTCCCGCCGAAATCCTCGCGTCTGGACATTCCAGCGCGGCGAATAAACCGGAAATCGCCCTCAAAAGCCTTACCGTCCACGGCCGCGTCGAGCGTGCGCTCATCAACGCCGGTCACTTCACCACCAGTGATCCCTTTTTCAACGGCGATGCCCAGATCGGTCGCGTAAAAATTGGCGGCGACTGGATCGCCAGCAACATGGTCGCCGGTGCGAAAAACCTTGGCGCCGATGGCATGGATGCAACCGGCGATGACAATCTAAATTTCGGCGACAGCCACGACGCCGCAGATTCGGGCGGCGTTTCCACCTTGTTCTCGAAGATCGCCAAAATCATCATCGGCGGCAGCGTGGTCGGCACCGTTGGCGGCACTGATCACTTCGGCTTCGTTTCGCAAGAGATTGGCCTGGTCAAAATAGGCGGAGTCGCGGTTCCGCTCGCTCCAGGCCGATCCAACGACACTTCCACCACGAATCCCAGTTTCGCGATCGGCACCACGGGCGACGTGTCGGTGCACGAAGTAGCGTAACCGCTGGACCGTTCTTTACCGCCGCCGTTTCGCCAGAACATTCTCCGCATGATGATGCGCGGTCGTGCTTTGGCAAAGATCCTGTCCCACCTTTAAAGGCAGCCGCGGCGCCCCGCCGCGTCTGCAAACAACCACGGCCGGATCGCCGCGCACCTGGTCATGACGATCGGCTTTTGCTCGGCGTGAACGCCAGCCTTCCGTCGTGCACCGCGATATCGATGACGTCGCCTTCGCCGAAATGGCCGGCAAGGATCTGCAGGCTCAAAGGATCGAGCACGTCGCGCTGGATGGCGCGTTTCAAGGGGCGCGCGCCGTAGATCGGGTCGTAGCCTTCGCGGCCGAGAAACTCTTTGGCTTCCTCGGTCAAAGTCAGCGTGAGGTTTTGCGCCTCGAGCCGCCGGGAGAGGCGCGCGAGCTGGATTTCGACGATCTGCTTCAAGTCCTCGTCGCTGAGCCGGTCGAAGATGATGATCTCGTCCACGCGATTCAAAAACTCGGGCCGGAAATGTCCGCGCAGGGCTTCGAGCACGCTCGCCTCGCGCTGCTCCGCGTTTTCGCTGCCGAGGATGAACTGCGAGCCGATGTTCGACGTCATGATGATGACCACGTTCTTGAAATCCACGGTCCTCCCCTGCCCGTCCGTGATGCGGCCATCGTCGAGCACTTGTAAAAGAACGTTAAACACATCGTGGTGCGCCTTTTCGATCTCGTCGAAGAGCACGACGGAATAGGGCTTGCGCCGCACGGACTCGCTGAGCTGCCCGCCTTCCTCGTAGCCGACGTAGCCCGGCGGCGCTCCGATCAGCCGCGCGACCGCGTGCTTCTCCATGTATTCGCTCATGTCGATGCGGACCATCGCGTTCTCGTCGTCGAACAAGAACTCCGCGAGCGCGCGCGCCAGCTCCGTCTTGCCGACGCCGGTCGGGCCGAGAAAAATGAACGAGCCGATTGGGCGATTCGGATCCTGCAAGCCGCTGCGCGCGCGTCGCACCGCATTCGATACCGCGCTGATCGCGGGCTTTTGACCGATCACGCGTTTGCTCAGACGCTCTTCCATTTTCACGAGCTTCTCGCGTTCGCCCTCCTGCAAGCGCGACACCGGAATCCCGGTCCAGCTCGCCACCACTTCGGCGATGTCCTCCTCGGTCACCTCCTCCTTTAGCATCTGTCGTCCGCCGGTTTGCACTTCCGCAAGTTTCGCATTGTGCTCGTTGAGCTGCCGCGTGAGCTCGGGGATTTTTCCGTATTGGATCTCGCTGGCCTTGCTCAATTCGCCCCGCCGCTGCGCCTGCTCGAGCTCCGTTTTCGCAGCGTCGATTTGCTCCTGCAACTTGCGTGACTTGTCGATTTCGCCCTTCTCGCTTTGCCACTGCGCCTTGAGCCCGCTCGACTTTTCCTTCAACTCCGCCAGCTCGCGCTCCAGTTTTTCCAGCCGCTCCTTGCTCGCCGCATCCTTCTCTTTTTTCAAGGCCTGCCGCTCCATTTCGAGCTGCATCACCTCCCGCTCGATCACGTCGATCTCCGTCGGCATGGAGTCGAGCTCGATCTTCAAGCGCGAGGCGGCTTCGTCCATCAGATCGACCGCTTTGTCCGGCAGAAACCGGTCGGAGATGTAGCGATGCGACAACACCGCCGCCGCCACCAGCGCCGCGTCCTGGATGCGCACGCCGTGGTGCACTTCGTAGCGTTCCTTCAGCCCGCGTAAAATCGCGATCGTGTCCTCCACGCTCGGCTCATCGACTTTCACCGGCTGGAAACGCCGCTCCAGCGCCGCGTCTTTCTCGATGTATTTGCGATACTCATCCAGCGTCGTCGCGCCGATCGTCCGCAGCTCCCCGCGCGCCAGTTGCGGCTTCAGCATGTTGCTCGCATCGACGGCGCCCTCGCTCGCGCCGGCGCCGA
>JAXDQV010000231.1:0-5169 GCA_034667645.1 Chthoniobacter sp. | reverse complement strand
GCAGCGAGCACGGTGGCCGGCCACGTAAAAACAATCGTCGCCCCGCATCGAGAGAGAAAATCCCCGATCGGAGAGCTGCGCCCAAAAACCAACAGGAGCGCGAGCCCGACCACCGTGGGAGGAAGCGCCAGCGGTAGCATGAACGCGGCGTCCGCCAGATGCGCAAGTGAGCCGTGCCGATTGAGCCGAACTCTCGCAAAAAGCACACCGAAGAGAAACGCGATGACCGTGGCGGCACTTGCGGTTTCGAGCGAAATAAGGAGAGGGATGAAATCGAGGTGCACGGTCGATTGTTTTGCGCGGAAGTGTCACTGCACAACCACAAAGCCGTGGCGCTGAAAGATCTCAACCGCCTCGACTGAATGAAGTCGGTCAATGAAATGTTCCGCTTCCGTGTGGCGTTTGGTCGCCTTGATGATTGCCACTGGATAGACCGCCGGTGAGTGAGAATCCGGTGGTGCTTGCGCGATAATTTGGACACGCGTGGAAGCGCGCGCGTCGGTTGCATAAGCTATTCCAGCATCCGCATCTCCCGTTTCGACAAACGCGAGCACCTGTTGCGCGTCCGCCGCGAAAACCAGCTTCGGTTGCAAAACATCATTCAGCTTCAAACAGTGAAAAATTTCCTCTGCATAAGCGCCGACCGGGACGCTTTTCGGCTCGCCGATGACGATCCTTTTGAACTCCGGTTTGGCGAGTTCTTCAAACGATCTCAGCGTGATGCCTCGCCGCGCGATGAGCAGAAGTTGGTTGCGAAGCACGTCTCGCCGTGACCTTGGAACGAGCAGGCCTTTTTTTTCCAAGGCGTCCATTTGTTGCGGGGCGGCAGAGATAAAAACGTCGATAGGCGCGCCGTTTTCGATCTGTTGCTGGAGCATGCCGGAACTGGCGAAATTGAGCGTGATGGCTTCGTTCGCAAAAATTTCCGTGAGCGGTTTTTTCAGGCTCGCAGCCGCGCCGACGAGAAGCTTTTCCGCGGCCGACGCTTGCAAAATAAAGGCGCAAAAACAGAGCCAAACCCAGCGCCGTTTCACTGGCCGAACAGGTTTTCCAGCATGGCGGCCAAACGATATCCCGCGAGTGCAACCCGCTCACACGCGACTTCGTGGGATTGATGCACATAAGCCGGTGTCAGGGCGACGACCTCCGCATCCGTCGGATGCGGCCGCACGGGATAGGAGAAAAGACAAGCAATGGTGTAGCTTTCGCGCGCCCATTCCCGCGTTTCATCCGGCTTCAGCTCACCGACCGCGCTTTTTGGAAATTTTTCCATGATCTTTGCTGCTTCGTCATGAAGGAGACCGCTGTCCATTGAAGTCGGCCGTTCGGCAGGGAGCGGGCCGTGATACAGTTCCACGATTTTATCGTCCTGCACGTCGAACCGGAACGCCTTGTCCCAGAACGCATGCAAGTTTGGCACCGATTTTTTGAAAAGATCGCTAAAAGGGATTCCGTAGATGAAGTAGCCATTGCCGCCTTTGTCATCCCAGTTCACGCAGTGCAGAGGCTGATGGATGTCGCCGACGAAATGGAGGATCATGGCGACGGCACGGCTTTGCTCCTCTGCGCTTGCTTTTGCATTTTTTAAGACGGCGACCGAATCCCTGATACCCGTCAGCACGCTCGGTTCATCGCCGGTCACAAAAGGAATTGCGGCAGCTGTGTAGGGCACATCGAGGTAGTGGAGCGGGCCCCATGGATAATTCGGCATGGAGCGCATGTCGTCCATCCACGCCCCGGCGGTGACGAAATTGTAGGGTTGGTGCTCGTTGTATTTGTTTTCGAGCGTTGAAACCATCTGCACGACGCGTTCACGCACGCGCGGGCTCACATTTTGATAAGCGATCTGATCCACGAGCATGTGCCCTGTGTAATCCCACGCTGGCGAGGCGCGGCATAACAGCAACAACGCAGCCGAACAAAGAAGAAGTCGTTTCATGGCATTTTGCTCCTGTCAGGTATCGCGGTGAGTGGCGACGGACTTTATTGACCGTGCTTTCGGGGAAAAGAAAGCGTGATTTTCGACCCGGTGTCGCTGCTGTCTCGCGAAAGTTTTTGTGGCTTCGCCGGGAAAACTTTCAGCGTATATTTCAGCCCGCCATGGCCGCTGATTCGTTCGTTCATCTCCATCTGCACACGGAGTATTCGATGCTCGACGGCGCCAATCGCATCGCGGACGTGATGAAAAAGGCGACGGAGTTGAAGATGCCGGCCGTGGCGATGACCGACCACGGAAACCTGTATGGAGCGATCGAGTTTTACAAGGAAGCGGAAGCTGCCGGGATCAAGCCGATCATCGGTTGCGAGGTTTACATGGCGCCCGGAAAACATACGGACAAAGCGGCGACTTCCGCGCGCGATGCTGCGTATCATTTGACCCTGCTCGCCGAAAACGAAACGGGTTATCGCAACCTGGTGAAGCTCGTCTCTGCGGCTCATCTCGACGGGATGTATTACAAGCCGCGGATCGACAAGGACCTGCTGGCGACGCACGCGGCGGGGCTGATCGGAATGAGCGGGTGTCTGAAGGGCGAGATCAACATGGCGATCCAGCAGGATCAGCTAAAAAAAGCACAGGAGCACGTCGCGACCTATCGGGACATCCTCGGGCGGGAGAATTTTTTCCTGGAGCTGCACGACCACGGGATTGAAGCGCAGGGCAAGTGCAACAAAGTTTTACCATCGCTGGCGCAGGAGTTCGGGATCGGCCTCGTGGCGGCCAATGATGTGCACTTCCTCGAACGGTCTCATCACGAGGCGCACGACGTGATGATCTGCATCGGCACGGGGTCAAACGTCGCTGACGAGAGGCGCATGCATTATGTGCCGGAACTTTATTTCAAATCCCCTGGCGAAATGCGGGAGATTTTCCGCGACCATTCCGAAGCGTGTGACAACACCCTCCGCATCGCGGAACGCTGCAATTTGAAACTCGAGTTCGGCGTGTTGAAATACCCGAATTACACGCCGCCGGCCGGCAGCACGCAGGAGGCTTTTTTACGACAACTCTGCGAGGCAGGGGTAAGACGGCGGTTTGGCGCGGAGGCTGATGCCGCGCCGATCCGCGAGCGGCTCGCAGTCGAGCTGGCCGTGCTCGAAAAGCAGAACTACGTGAACTATTTCCTGATCGTCTGGGACTTCATTCACTGGGCGAAACAGCAGGGCATTCCAGTCGGCCCCGGGCGCGGCTCGGCGGCCGGGTCCATGGTTGCTTACGTCATCGGGATTACGGACGTCGATCCGCTGAAATACAAACTGCTGTTTGAGCGGTTTCTGAATCCCGAGCGCGTTTCGCCTCCCGATATCGACGTGGATTTTTGCCAAAACCGGCGGGGCGAGGTGATCGAGTATGTGCGTCAAAAATACGGTGAGCGCGCGGTCGCGCAGATCGTGACGTTCGGCACGCTCGGTGCGAAATCAGTGGTGCGCGACGTCGGCCGAGTAATGGGCTTGAGCTATGGCGACGCGGACCGGATCGCGAAGATGATTCCGAACGAGCTGAACATCACGCTGAACGGGGAAGACAAAAAAAACAGTGAAACGGGCGAGACCTATCACGTCGGCGGCGCGATCGACAAAAATCCGGATTTGAAGAAAGCGGTCGAGACCGAACCGGCGACCGCAGAGCTCTGGAAGCACGCGAGCGTGCTCGAGGGCCTTTCGCGCAACGCAGGCGTGCACGCGGCGGGTATCGTGATCAGCGATCGCGATTTATCGGAATACATTCCGCTTTCACGCGGCAACGACGGGGGAATCGTCAGCCAGTATGCGATGGGGCCGCTCGGGGATCTCGGCATGCTGAAGATGGATTTTCTCGGGCTGAAAACCCTCACGGTCATTCGCGACGCGGAAGCGCTGATCCGCGCACGGCAGCCCGGCTTTGACGTGGACAAGATCCCGCTCGACGATCCGAAAGTCTACGAACTGCTCAATCGCGCGGAAGTCATCGGCCTCTTCCAGCTCGACGGTGGGATGGCGAACTGGTGCAAGCAGTTCGACTTCAAAACGATCGACGACATCATTGCGCTGAACGCGCTTTATCGGCCCGGGCCGATGGACCTGATTCCCGACTACATCAAGAGGAAGAAGGGGCAGACGAAGATCAAATATGCGCACCCGCTTTTGGCTGAGGTGTGCGCGGATACCTACGGCTTGATGATCTACCAGGAACAGGTCATGGCCGCCGCGCGTGTGCTCGCCGGCTACACGCTGGGTGGCGCCGATAACCTGCGCCGGGCGATGGGGAAGAAGGACAAGAAAAAGATGGCGCAGGAGCGCGAGAAGTTCATCGCAGGCTGCGCCGCGCTGAACAAAATCGAGGCGAAGAAAGCGAACGAGATATTCGATTTGCTCGAGAAATTTGCAGGCTACGGCTTCAACAAAAGCCACAGCGTTGCCTATGGCTGGATCAGCTACCAGACGGCCTTTATGAAGGCAAACTGGCCGGTCGAATTCATGGCGGCCGTTCTTTCCAATGAGATTTCGAACACCGACAAGATCTCCATTTTCGTGGGCGAATGCAAAAGGATGGGCATCGCCATCCTTCCGCCCGACGTGAACCGGAGCGCGCTGAAATTCACGCCGGAGCTTGATGGGGAATCCGGCATTCGCTACGGGCTCGCGGCGATCAAGAATGTCGGCGAAGCGGCGATGGAAAACGCGATCGCCGAGCGCTCGACGAACGGGGAATTTGAATCGCTCGACGATTTTTGCGCGCGACTGGACTCCCGGAAGATCAACAAAAAAGTCCTCGAGGCGCTGGTGAAGTGCGGCGCCTTCGACTGGGCCGGCATCGATCGCGCTCAGCTTTTTGTGGAAATCGACGCCGCGCTCGCAGCCTCTTCCTCCGCGCAACGCGACCGTGCGTCCGGGCAGGTCTCGATGTTCGGCGATTTTGCGAAGACGCCTGCTGCGCCGAGGCGCCCCGCGATTTCTGCTCCTCGCTGGCCCGACTCGGAGAAGCTCGGCTTTGAGAAGGAGCTGCTCGGATTTTATGTGACCGGTCATCCGCTCGACGAATACCGAAGCGTGCTCGAAAACGGGAAGTATCGGGCGATGAATGCGCTGCTGGAGCTCGACGACAAGGCAACGGTGCAGGTCGCGGGCGCGCTCACGAATGTGGATAAGAAATTTACGAAGAAGGATGGGAAGCCGTTTGCGATCGCGGTG
>JAXDQV010000230.1:0-2924 GCA_034667645.1 Chthoniobacter sp. | reverse complement strand
GCAACGGCACCGGCAAGACCACGCTGATCAATTCGATCGTCGGGATCACCCGACGTTTCGCAGGCACCATCCGCCTGGGCGGGCTCGACATCACGCGGCTGCGGCCGGATCAGCGGGCACGGGCGGGGATCGGCTGGGTGCCGCAGGAGCGCAATATTTTTCGTTCGCTCACGGTCGAAGAAAACATGACCGCGGTGGCGCAGCCGGGGCCGTGGACGGTGGCCAAGGTCTACGAGATGTTTCCGCGGCTGAAAGAGCGCCGCAGCAATTTCGGCAACCAGCTCTCCGGCGGTGAGCAGCAGATGCTGGCGATCGGCCGCGCGCTCACGCTCAATCCGAAAGTTTTGCTGCTGGACGAGCCGACCGAGGGGCTCGCCCCGATCATCGTCGACGAGCTGCTTGCAGCGCTCGGCACCATCACCCGCGCCGGCGGCATCTGCTCCATCATTGTCGAGCAGAACGCCCGAAAAATTTTGGGGTTGGCCGACCGCGTTGTGATATTGGAGCGCGGCGCGATCGTGCACGACGCGGCGAGCGCGGCCCTGAAAGCCGATCCCGCGGCACTTGAACGGTATCTCGGCGTAGCCGCGAAGAAAAGTGATGGGTCCGTCTCGTTATCCAGGAGTTAAGATCATGCAAAGAACAAAAGCCCCGTTCCGCGCCGACGAGGTCGGCAGCCTGTTGCGACCGCCGCGGATCAAGGAGGCGCGCGCCAAACTTGAGCAAGGCGAGATATCGGTCGCCGATCTGCGCTAGGTCGAGGACATGGAGATCGAAAAGGTCGTGCACCGGCAGGCCTCGCTCGGCCTGAAGCTCGCGACCGACGGTGAATTCCGCCGCTCGTGGTGGCATTTTGACTTTCTGAGCCATCTGACGGGCTGCGAAATGTTTCACCCCGACGAGGGCATCCAGTTCGCTGGCATCCAGACCCGGCACGAGGCGGTGCGTGTGATCGGCAAGCTCGATTTCCCCGACGATCATCCGATGCTCGAGCATTTCAAATTCCTGAAACGGAAGTGCGAGATCGCGCATGTGATGCCGAAGATGACGATCCCGTCTCCGGCGGTGCTGCATTTCCGGGGCGGCCGCAGGTCGATCTCGAAAGAGGTTTATCCCGACCTCGAGGGCTTCTTCGAGGATCTCGCCAAAACCTACCGCAAGGCGGTCCAGGCGTTCTACGACGCCGGCTGCCGCTATTTGCAGTTCGACGACACCGCATGGGCCTATCTCTGCTCGCAGGATGAACTCAACAAGATCCGGGCGCGGGGCGAGGATGCCGACAATCTGCAAGCGATTTACGCCCGCGTGATCAATTACGCGATCGCCGAGCGCCCCTCAGACATGACCATCACCACCCATGTTTGCCGCGGCAATTTCCGCTCCACCTGGATTTCCTCCGGCGGCTATGAGCCGGTGGCGGAGACCTTGCTCGCCGGCACCAATTACGACGGCTATTTTCTCGAATATGATTCCGAGCGCGCCGGCGGCTTCGAGCCGCTGCGGTATTTGCCCAAGGGCAACAAGATCGTGGTGGTCGGAATCATCACCTCGAAGAGCGGCGAGCTTGAGAAAAAGGACGACATCAAGCGGCGGCTGGAAGAAGCATCCAAATTCGTCGCCCTGGATCAGCTCGCGCTATCGCCGCAATGCGGCTTCGCCTCGACCGAGGAGGGCAACATCCTCACCGAGGAAGAGCAATGGGCCAAGCTGAAGCTCGCCGTCGATGTGGCGCGGGAAGTGTGGGGCGGGTGAGGAAAAGCGTGCCAACCGGTACACCTTGTCCGACGCCTCGAGAATTGGCGTCGGCCGACTGCAATTCAGACCGGGAAATGAATTTGGACCGTTAGCTGCGGTGCGAAGAGCGATCTCAATTATTTGAACTCGCTTTGGAGCAAAAATTGAAACCTCTACTAGATGCCCGTTTCTTTCTCGTGTTAACAGCAATTCGAAGGAAGGAACGCATAATGAAACTCAAAATTCTTGGTGCTGCCGTGGCTCTTGCCGTGGTAGCTGGGCCCACAATGGCCAAGCAGGCAATCTCCGACCCTCGCCACTCAGCCCAGAGCATCTATTGTGCGACCAGGGAAGCGGGAAATCCCTACAGCCAGTATTGCGATTACATGGCCTGGAGCAGATGGCGAGGCCGAGGCGGTTGGGACAGCCGGCTCGACGATGCTTGCTACTTCAACCCTCGTTACGTACCAGCAGATTGCGGACATTAGACTTCCAGCGCAGCGGCGAAATATCTCGAAAAGGGTGGCTGTAAGGCCGCCCTCTTTTGCCGGTGTCGTCACATCAGGTTTTTGCGGACGCCACTGCGCCAGACCCTCAGCGCTTTAATGGTTGCTACGGGCTGGCCCTAACCTTTCGCGTCGTATCACCCAATGCTCGGAATTTAAGGCTTCTGCGGGAGCTTGCTCATCCATGCGACGATCGCTTCGACGACTGCGGCCGGCTGCTCCGGCAATAAAGCGTGGCTGGCATTTGGGATAACGACAATCGTCGCCCGCTCGCCGAATTCCTCCCTCATCTCACTCCCCATCGCGCGAGGCTTAAAAGGGTCGAGCGCCGCCTGCAGATCGAGCAGCGGCACCGTGCCACCCGACCACCACTCTGACTGCCTGGTTGCGCGGCCGGCCGCGAACTGCACCTCATCCACTACCGGATACCAGCCTTGCAACCACACGCTCGCGTCGTTTCCCTGTGCGAAAAAAGCGATACGCAGGTAATTTAGCCGCTCAGAGTCGGACAGCGCGGGGTCGCCCGACTTCCTCACTGCTTCGGACAGGGACTTAGCTCCGTCGAACCCGGCCGGATAGGCCTTCGCGGCGGCAGCGACGATCGCCACTCCGCGCACGAGCTGTGGATGATCGACGGCTGTCATGCGCGCAACCCACCTGCCGAACGCGTGTCCGACAATGACC
>JAXDQV010000229.1:0-3392 GCA_034667645.1 Chthoniobacter sp. | reverse complement strand
ATGATGTTGTCCTCGACCGTCAGCTTGCGAAAAATCGATTCCTCCTGCGGCAAATAACCCATGCCCATGCGCGCGCGCTTGAACATAGGCATGTCGGTCACGTCTTTGCCCTCGAAAAAAACGCGCCCGCCATTCGGCCTCACAAGTCCGACGATCATGTAAAAACTCGTCGTCTTTCCCGCTCCGTTTGGGCCCAGCAAGCCGACGATTTCCCCCCGCTTCAGATTGATATCCACGCCGTTCACGACCGCACGGCCGCCGTAGATTTTGACTAACTTATCCGTTCTTAAAATGGCGTCGCCATTCGCGCCGTAGCTTGCTGGCAGTGCGTCGCTCACTTCTTTTTGGAATTGGTGTCGCTGTTATCCTGAATGAGCGTCTTGCTCGGTCCAATGGTCTTCATGGTCCGGCCATCCCGGTTCATGATCATCACCGTGGAATCGTCGGTCGCGATCTGCGTGTTCACGCCCTGCTGCACCTGCGGCATGCCTTTCAACGTCACGTCGCCGCTGTCGGCATCGTAGTCCGCGCGCTGCGCCTTCCCCACATTGTGCTCCGCTTCTCCGCCGTTCTGCGCGGGCTTGTCCTGGATGATCGTGACATTTCCCTCCGCGATCGCGCTGCGCAGGCCGCCACCACCTTTCGCCGGCGCGTCCCCCGGTTTGGAAGTTGGCGAGCTTTTCGGATCCGGTGAAGCTTTTGCAGCGGCCCCCCCGCCGCTCGCCGCGGAATCGCGTAGAAAGGCCGTCAGTTTGTCGCAAATGATTTTGAACTGCGGGTCGTTCACGTGGACGTCGCCCGTGAAAACCGCTTTGTGCGTTTTCTCTTCGTAAGTTGCCCCCTTGGTCGCCGTGATTTCCGTCGGCGGTTTCTGGGCGGGGTCGTCAGCCGCTTTGGCACGAACGGGAACCGGCGCAGGCGTGGCGCCTGTGTTGATCGTGTCGAGTTGCTTGAGGAGCTCGGCCTCGCTTTGCTGCGCGATGCCAGCCGCCGCCGGGAGCGACAACAGCGTTAAAATCAACGTTAACTTATTCATGCTTGGGTTGGGCGGACATATCGCTCCGGTTGTAGATTAACATGCGCACCCGGCCGTTCATTACTCCGCTGCGCGTTTCCATATTGAAGCGCATCCGCTCGCCGACCACATCGAAATCCGCGCGTCGGATTTCCACGGGGCTTTCGCTGGTCACGATCTTCGTGTTCAAGTCCAGAATCGATCGCGCCATTTGCACTCTCATCTCGGATTTGCCGTTCGCATCGAATGTCTCCACTTCCGCCTTGGCCATTTCCAAATGATCGTTGTCGGTGCGTGTGGCTGATTCTATTTTAAAATTCATCTGCATTTTCCCGCGGTCGTCAAAGTAAGGCAACGTCACGCCTTCCGCGCTGTGTCCGATCGGAATCGGCAAGTTGAATTTCGGCGCGCCCGCTTCGCCGGAGTCACCTTTCTTTGCCTTCTTGGTCTTCTTTTGGTCCTTCGCCGTCGCGCTTTGTGCGCCGGAAAGCGCCACTGCGACTGCGAGAAACAGGCTAACGAACAATCTCATGTATCGCCTGCAACTGTCGCAAAACTTTCGGCAGCTTGGCCAATGCAATCTGATTCGGTCCGTCGGACAGCGCCTTCTCCGGGTTCTCGTGCGTCTCGATGAACACGCCGTCGCAGCCCGCCGCCACCGCCGCGCGCGCCAGCAGGGGCGCCAGGGCTCCGTCACCCGACGTGCTCGTGCCCCCGCCGCCGGGACGCTGCACGGAATGCGTCGCATCGAACACGACGTGAAATCCCGCCTCGCGAATCCACGCGAGCGAACGCATGTCGGCGACGAGATTGTTGTAGCCAAAGGTTGAGCCGCGCTCGGTGAAAAAGAACTTCTCGCAGCCGAAGCCGCGCAGCTTGTCGGCCACATTCTTCAAGTCCCACGGCGCGAGGAACTGGCCTTTCTTCACATTCACCACGCGTCCTGTTTTTGCGGCGGCCTGCAACAGATCCGTCTGCCGGCAAAGGAACGCCGGGATTTGTAAAACATCGATCATCTCGCCGGCGATCGTCGCATCCCGTTCCGTGTGGACGTCGGTCGTCACCGGCACGCCGAGTTCGCGTCCGATCGCGGCCAGGATCTCGCACCCTTCGCGCACGCCCATTCCCCGAAACGACTTCCCTGACGTCCGGTTCGCCTTGTCGTAGCTTGCCTTGAAAATAAACTGCACGTCCGCTTTGCCGGCCATCTGCTGGAGCTTGCGCGCCATCCGCCAGACGAACTTCTCCGACTCGATCACGCACGGCCCGAGGATGAAAAGCGGCTTCGTCCCGCCGAGCGTCACGTTCTGGATTTTGAGAGGTTTGCGCGTCATCGGTTATTTTTTCGCCAACCGCCAGAACAGCCATCCGCCCAGCCCGATGAATAAAATGTTCGGCGCCCAGATCAGCAGCTCTGGGTGCGCCTTCGGATTATCGCGCACGGCGTCGGCGATGATGATGAAAAAGAAATACACAAACGCGATCACCAGGCTGAAGAGAAACCCGATCGACGTCTCGCGCCGGTGCGCCGTGATCGCGAGCGGCACGCCGATCAGCGCAAACGCGAACGATGCCAGCGAAAACGAGAACCGCTTGTTCACCTCCGTCCGCGCCGCGGTGTCGTGGCTCCGGTCCTTGTTTTTCAACAGCTCCTCGAGCGTCATCTGGCTCAGGCCGCGCCGGCGTTTGTTCTTTTCGTAAAGCTCCTTCAGCGAGATCGGCAGGTCGATCTTGTCCATCGTGATCCCCTGCCGGATCTTCATCAGGTTGTTCGGCTCCGCGCTGTCGCGCTGCTCGTAACGCGCATCCGTGAGCCGCAGCAGGATCTGCTGTTTCCCCTCCAGGTCCGCCTGCAAAGCCCCGCGCCGCGCGTGCACCACCGACATCGGATCGTCCTTGTCGTTGAGGTCATACATCAGGATGTCCTCCAGGTTCGTCCCCTCCTTTTTCCCCACGTAGATCTTCTTCCCCGGGAACTCGTCGATCACCTGGTCGCTGCCGAACATCGCGATCGGGTTGCTCGTCGCGATGTTAAAAAGCGCGCTCTTCATCTTCTGCTGCGCGCGCGGCGCCACGTCCACATTGATCCAGAGACAGATCCCCGAGGCGACCGCCGCCAGCACGAACACCGCGATGCAGATCCGCGAAATGCTCACCCCGTTTGCCCGCAGCGCGATCAATTCGTTCTCCGCCGACATCTTCCCGAAGACCAGCAGCACCGCCGTCAGGAAGCCCCACGGGATCGTGAAGGTCAGCGAAAACGGCAGGATGTAGGCGATGAAACTCACGATGTATTCCAGCGGCACATCGTGGTTCACCAGCAGGTCGAGGAGTTGTTTGAAGACGTTCCCCAGCACCAGCACCAGGCTCAGCACCG
>JAXDQV010000228.1:0-2534 GCA_034667645.1 Chthoniobacter sp. | reverse complement strand
AGGTCTTCGGTGAAGTCGGTCTGGGAGAAGGCGACGATCCCGTCAGCATGCGCCTTGGCGCCTCCCATCATGCCCTGGCGCCACCAATTCCAAATTACGCCTGGCAGCGGCTTCGCACCCGGCCGGTTGTAGCCATAGAACGGCCCAACCGGCACATCGTAATAAAACTGGGCTCGGTTGGCGGCAAGCTGCGCTTGAAATCCGTCGAATACCTCCTTGGGCAGCCCGCCCGGATTGGCCGCCGTCTTTACCATCAGGGGCGGCACCGCACTGATGATCGCAGCTTTGGCCACTCGGCTTTCGCCGTGGCGCGCCAGATAGCGGACCACTTCGCCGCCGCCGGTCGAGTGGCCGACATGAATCGCCCTCTGGAGGTCGAGATGAGCAGTCAGCGCTGCCAGGTCGTCAGCGTAATGATCCATGTCATGCCCCTCACCGGCCTGCGTGGAGCGGCCATGGCCGCGCCGGTCGTGAGCGATGACTCGATAACCATGCTCGACGAAGAACAGCATCTGCGCGTCCCAATCATCTGCCGACAGCGGCCAGCCGTGGCTGAAGACGATGGGCTGACCCTTGCCCCAGTCCTTGTAGAAGATTTCAACGCCGTCTTGGGTGGTGATTGTATTCATGGATTGTTTGTCTTTCTTGTTTGATTGCGGGTTGTCTTTGGGATGGTTCGAGGATTTTGCGTCAGCGGCCAATACCGTTGAAGGCAAGTCGATCGCAGCCGCCAACCCCGCACTGGCGATGAGGAATTGCCTGCGCGTCGCTCCGCCGTTGGAGATGTGTGTCTGATGTGTTTCCATTTGGTACCAGGTAGTTTTAAGATTTCCTGCTGGCTGTTTAGTTCCTTTCGTATTTCTCAAGCGATCGAGCGGCGACATTGCAGAAAATCTTGGTTTTCCTCGCGGCCCCTCGAAGGTCTCGGCTTGCGTCAGTGATAGACGAGAGGAGCGGGAACTCGCCATTAGCGCTGGTTGATTCGCATTTGGCATGGTGAAAGTATGCCGCGGCGTGCAGCGCGCCGCCATTGACCAGGTGGGCGAATTTATCGGACGGCGAACGGACGACACGCTCATCCTCCTTTCGAAGGATGCTCACCATGCTTCCGACGATAACTGCTAAAGCTGAACGAGGCCGCGATGGCTGGCGGCGGCGATCGCTTCGGTGCGACTCATGACGTTCAATTTCGCGAAGATCCGTCGCAAATGAGTTTTAACCGTGGTTTCGCTGATATAGAGATTGGCACCGATCTCCTTGTTACTCTTGCCGCACGCCAGGAGCTTCAATACGTCCAATTCCCGGCCGGTCAAAGCTGCGCTGCTCACGCCGGCCGCTAGTTTTGCAACCAAGGAGGGCGCAAGGCAGGTCTCGCCCGCATGCACTTTGCGGATGCACTCCAGTAATTCCTCCCGTTCCGCGCCTTTCAACAGATAGGCTCTCGCACCGGCTTTGATGGCGCGGGCAATCTCGTTGTCGGTGTCATAGGTGGTGAGCACGATGACACGTGCGGACGCGTCTTGCCGGCGGATGGCCTCGAGCGCGCCGACGCCGTCCAGCACCGGCATGCGAAGATCGAGGAGCGTCACATCGGGCCGATGCTTTCGCCAAAGGTCAACCGCTTCCGTGCCATTGCCCGCGGCGGCGACGACGCTCATGTCCGGGAGCCTTCCAATCATCGCGGCGAGACCCTCGCGCACGGTCACATGGTCATCGGCAATCAAAACCTGAATCTTCGTCGGGTTTGCTTGGGCGGGTTGTGCCCTATAGGTGTCGCTCATGATAGTTCACCGGTTGGTTGCTGCCGTGGAGCCGCGAGAACAATGGAAATCGTGGTGCCTCCGTTTTTCGTGCTCTGAAGGAAAAACTGGCCACCCATCGCTTGCACCCGCTCTTTCATGCCAAGCAACCCAAACCCGTCGTGGGCCGCCGTTTGGTCGAAACCGCAGCCATCGTCTTGGAACTCCAGCCGAAGCGTTTCCTCCGCAAAATTTAGCCGGGTGCTGAATCGACTGGCCCGGGCATGTCGCAGCGCGTTGACCAGTGCCTCCTGCCCGATGCGAAGCAGATTTTGCTCAACCTCGGACGCGATCCGCCGCGGCTCGCCATCCACCATCAATTCCGCGCGCAAATCGGTGTCCGCAGTCATCCGTTCGAGGAGAGCCCCGAGCGCTTCGGGCAACTCCTTTTGCTCAGGAGCCGGCTGGCGTAGTGAGCGCACCGACTGGCGGGCTTCCTCCAAGCTGTCCCGGGCCAGGCTGCGGGCGCATTTGAGATGAGCGGTGGTTTCCTCTACCAATCCTCGCGCATACGCATCCTCGGCGGCTTGCAACTGCACGATCACTCCCGTAAATCCCTGCGCGAGCGTGTCGTGGAGATCCCGTGCGATGCGCAAACGCTCCCGCTCCACGAGTTGCTCTTCTTTGAGGTGAACGAGTTGTTCGCGGATTCGCCGATGGGCAAAATAGCGGGTGAGGCCGACCGTGCTCGCGATCGTTGCGGCCAACGCCAGTCCCCAAACCCACGGCCTTTGC
>JAXDQV010000227.1:0-13598 GCA_034667645.1 Chthoniobacter sp. | reverse complement strand
TGACTTCGTGCAGCACTTCCGTGGCGTCGATGATTTCATCGGGATCAATGCCGCAGACTGGGCAGCCAACCACGTTGCGCGTGTCGTCGCCGCAAGCCCCGCTCGTCGTGATGCCGACGGCATCGAGCTGCGCGAAGATGTCGGGGAAATCCTCGATCCGCAGCCAGTGCATCTGGATCGTCTGGCGCGTCGTGATGTCGGAAAAACCGTGACCGTATTGATCTGCGAGGCTGGACAAAACGCGGGCCTGCTCGCCGGTGATCTGTCCGCCCGGGATCTTCGTCCGCATCATGAAATAGCCGCTGTCTTTCGGTTTTTGCCGATACACGCCATACCACTTCATCCGTTCGAAATCGTCGTCGACGATCGAGGCAAACCCGCTCTTCGCGTAGCGATAGATGTCGTGGATGACGTCGAGCGCGTCCTTTTCCTGCTTTAGTTTTTCCTGTGGCGTAAGCGGGATGAGTCCCTGTTTGACGGCGGCGAAGTTGGGATTGATGTCGATCATAACTGGCGCTCCGAGGGGCTGACAATTTAGAAACGCGAAACAGGTTTGCAATTTAATTTCCACGCAAGACCGATCTCGCGAGAAAGCACAACAGGCGCGCCGAGATGGCAGAGTGGTGGATTTTTGAACCGCGGACCTTCACCTGCAACCGCGAATCCCCAGCCGACCAACTGCTTCACGCGTCCGCTGCCGGAGGCGGTGGAAAGGACTGCTGAGCGACAGCCCATCTGCTCTGCGGCTCGGAGGCGCGCTACATCGAGCCGCTTGCTCAGTCCCAAGCCACGAGCGCATGGAGCGACAACCAGGCGGTTCAGTGAAGCGATGAGCGCAGGCGGATTTTTGCGAAATACTCCGAGATAACTTTCGGCGTCGGGAATATCCTCCAAGGCTTCGTGAACACTCAGGCGTGCAGCCGCAACCGGTAGTCCATTTTGAAAAACCACCCAGTGCCGCGCAGTCAAGTCGAACTCGTCAATCCACGTTTCCATTTCCGCAGCCCGCGAAGTTTTTGTCTGCCACGCTTCGACCCGCAGACGGCCGATCTTTTGCAAAAGGGGATCGTCGATTTTAGAAAGCTCGCGCAGTTCCATGTGATCGCCCGTCGTGTCGCAGGTGAGCAAGTCTCAGTGCAAAAGCATCGCGAACGAGCCGGAGAGCACAAATGCATGCGCCCAGACCGCGAACAGCAGAAAGCCGGCATACGACCGCTGGCTGTCATTTTCGCCGGCTGTTTCGCTATTGGCGGGAAGGATTCGGTCGATGTTCTGCATGAGGGCGATCCCGGCGATCACAGTCAGGAAACAAACGATGGCGGCAGCGACGCGGAAGAACAGGAGAGGATCATTTTTCATGCAACCAGAATACGCCAGCGCCGCGGCCCCACCAGATACAGGCGGCCAGTTTTCTTTAGTGAACAGATCGCCAATGCCTCACGTCAGCTTCGCGACTAAATCACCCAAAATGCCGATGGCCTCTTCCGCGTGGGGGGACCAGCGGTGCCCGCACGAGATGCGGATGAAGTTGCCAAATCCTCGCTTGGCCGAAAACATCGGGCCCGGAGCAATGCTGATTTTGTGAGCCAGCGCGCGGTCATCGAGGAGCAACGAATCCACGTGTTTAGGCAACTCAATCCATAAGACGAAGCCGCCCGTCGGACGCGTGATTTTGGTTATGGCAGGAAACGATTTGGCGACCGCTTCGCTCATGCACTCGACGTTTTTTTGGTAAATGCGACGGACCGAGCGGAGATAATGATCGTATCCTCCATTCGCCAAAAATTCAGCGATGGCGAGTTCCGGAAGTGTGGCGGTAGCGAGCGTGCTCGTAAGCTTGAGCGTTTTTATTTTTGCGAAAAAGCGTCCCGGTGCGACCCATCCGACGCGGTAGCCAGGCGCGAGGGTTTTAGAGAAGGAACTGCACAGCATCACCAGCCCGTTTTTGTCGTAAGAGTGGGCGACGCGCGGGCGGTGCTCGCCGAAATAAAGTTCGCCGAAAATATCATCCTCGATAAGCGGCACTTCGCGAGGAGCGAGTAACTCTACGAGTCGCGCTTTGTTTGCATCGGGCATCAACGAGCCCAGCGGATTGCTGAAATTCGGAACCGCAACACAGACAGCGATGGCGCGAGTTTTCAGTGCTTTTTCAAGAGCGTCCAAATCCATTCCCGTTCGCGGGTGCATGGGAATTTCAATCGCTTTGAGTCCCAGTTCTTCGATCGTGTGAAGCACTCCGAAATACGTCGGCGACTCCACCGCGACCACATCTCCGCGTTTGGTCACGGCCCGCAGGCAAAGCATCAGCGCCTCGGTGCCGCCGCATGTCGTGATGATTCCATCCGGCGAGATTTGTGTATTCGCATCGAGCAGACGCTTGGAAATCTCGCGGCGCAATTTCTCAGCGCCCGGCGGCATGTCGTAGTTCATGCCGGCTGCCCCTGCACTCCGGCTCACCGCCGCCAGGATGCGGCTCAATTTCTCCACCGGAAGAAGCTCCGGCCCCGGCGCAGCGCCGCCGAACGGGACGACACCGGGCAGCCTCGCGACTTCAAAAAGCCGTGATTGAAGGGTGCCGACACTGACCGCCGTCACGGCGCTCGCAGGCTTCGAAAC
Organism: Chthoniobacter sp.; assembly: GCA_034667645.1. Classification (GTDB taxonomy): domain Bacteria; phylum Verrucomicrobiota; class Verrucomicrobiia; order Chthoniobacterales; family Chthoniobacteraceae; genus JAJPJG01. The sequence continues at coordinate 10,982 of JAXDQV010000227.1, read as the reverse complement.
TTTCGGCTCCAACAATCGAGCACGTTGCGAAACTCGCACGTAAAACCCCGACTTGGGTCGAGCCTCGATCAATCCGCGATTCTCGAGGTCGAGATAAGCCTGAAGCGTTGTCGTGACGCTCACCGCGTGTTGCTTGCTCGCCCGCCGGAGCGATGGAATGCGATCACCAGGTTGTAGCGTTCCCTCTCGAATCAGCTTCTCAATCCTCGCAGCCACCTCCTCGTAGAGGCAGGAAGGGGCCTTCATCAAAAAACTCCAAGTCGTCGTTCCAGAAATCCAAGAAAGCCCGGCGCTACGCCGGAGCGAGGTTCGTATTCGCCGGCCCGGTGAGCACCGTGCCTAGCGCGTCGAACCGGGAACCGTGGCATGGGCAATCCCAAGTCCGCTCCGCGCCATTCCAATGCACGATGCACTTCAAATGCGGGCAGACTGCGGAGAATTCGTGCAACGCACCCGCGTCATCGCGAAAAGCAGCCACCTTGCTCGCACCCTTCCGTAGCACCGCGCCGCAGCCGGGGGCGATTTGATGTTCGCCAGCCAGATCGCCGCCGGTCACATAATCGCGAAATTGCGCTGCGACGTTCAAATTCTCGTGCAGAAAATCCGGCGTCGCTTTGAGGCTCACGCGTCCAGGATCGTAGAGAGCAGTCCATGGATTTTCGCGACCGAGGATCAAGTCGCTGATGAGCATTCCGGCGATTACGCCGTGTGTCATGCCGTTGCCGGAATCTCCGGAAACCACATAAACGTTCTTTTCGTCCATCGGATTGCGGCCGATGAAACCCATGCCGTCTATTGGCTCCATGACCTGCCCCGACCAGCGATATTCCAGCTCGCCGGCCATGGGAAAACGCGCGCGGGTCCAGCTTTCGAGCGAGCGGAAGGGTGCCTCATAGTCTTCGTTCTGGCCCGTCTTGTGATCTTCTCCCCCGACGATGAGGACCATGTGTTCGCCCACTTTTTGCGTCCGCACGTAATGATACGGAATCGGACCATGCTGGTCCTGCATTCCCGCTTCCTGTGCCGTGTCCCAGAAAAGCGCACGGGCGATTGACCCGCCCGGCACGCGCAACGCGATGACATAGGTGGTGTAAGGCCCCTGCTTCGTGTGGATCAGATATCGGTCGTTGATCGGAGTGTTTGTCGCGACGACCACGCTCCCGGCCGTCACCGTTGCTCCGGATTTGGTTTCAATCCGCGCGGTTTCGCCACCGGTAATGTGCGTTGCATGAGTGCCGGTAAAAACCCGGCCTTTGGCGCGCTCGATTGCGGCCGCCAGGCTCGCCAGATATTTCGTCGGATGAAATTGCGCCTGATTCAAAAAGCGCAGTGCGGGTCCGGTGTCGAAATCCGGGATCGGCGCACGTTCCACTCGCTCGATGGCGATACCGGCCCGCTGCGCAGCCTCGAACTCCCGATCAAGCACTTCCTGCGATTCTCCCGGAGGGTTGAAAAGAAACCCGTCGAGCATTTCAAAATCGCAGTCGCTTTCCTCCGCGGCCACGATCGCCGCCACGCGCGCGATGGCAGCCGTGTGACTTTCGACCGCGAGCCGAGCCATGTCTGCGCCGAGCATGCGCTCGATCTCGAAGTAACGATCGTCCAGCGCGTTCACCAGATGCGCTGTCGTGCGTCCGGTCATCCCGCTGCCAATGCGATCATCGTCGAGCACGACTACCGAACGGCCTGCTTTCGCCAGTTCATAAGCGACGGACAACCCGGCGATGCCGGCGCCGACGACGCAGACATCGGTCGAGATATCCGCAGTTAAAGGTGACAGGGCAGGAGGCTCCTGCGTGGATTGCCAGACTGAACGCAGCTTTTCGCGATGTTCTTCGGGGGTGTTCATAAATGTTGGACGTCTCTGCTACGCGGCGATCCGCCCGGACTGCGGTGTGGCCTTCACTTCATAAAACGTTCGCTCGATCTCGCCGCCACGCACGTCGCACAGGAAATAACCTTTCTCCGGTGTCCCGTCATTATTCGCGCGCCACCACGAACAGCAGCGATTTGTCACGACCTGTGCGTCCTCAAACTCGCGGTGCGTGAAGCCGTGCCAGTGCCCGTTGAAAACCGCGCGCAGATTGTAATCGTGAAAACGTGTCAGCACTTGCGGTGCGTTGCGCGGACGGCACCAGACACCGCTGCCGAGCGGGAAATGCGTGAGCAAGACCGTCGGCTTGTTCTTGTCCAACTGCGGGAGATTTTCGTCCAGCCAGTCGAGGGTGGATTGTGCGATCTTGGTGTAAAAAACCTCGTCCCCTTGCGTGGAATCAACTGCAACGAACTGGCATCCCTTGTGCGCGAAGTGATAATTCAGGCTGTTCGGGAATGCCTGTTCGAATGCGCTTCGATCGTCGTCTTCCCGATGATCGTGGTTGCCGATCGTCACGAAGATCGGAATCGCCAGTTCGCGGAAAATCCGGCGCACGGCTGCGAACTGGGCGCCTTGGCCGTTTTCAACGAGATCTCCGTTGAGCACACAAAAATCTGCGCGATGCGAACGCATGCCGCGCACCACGCCCTCGAGCCAATCGTCACACCGCGCGTCGCGGTAATGGAGGTCGTTCACGACGATAAACCGAAAGTCGTGATCCTGCCTTTGCGCGAGCGCGATTCCCGGCGCGACGCCGAGCGCGGCAAGCCCGCGCGTCGTGACGCGCAACATCTCGCGGCGGGTGAAAAGCATCGGCCGAGATTAACGGCGAAGCGTCTCGGCGCAAGGATTCAGCCCGCTTTCCGCGTGCCGTGATGTCGGGAATAAACCTCCGTGAACTCCGCCCCGAAGAGGAGGATCAGCGACGAATAATAGACCCAGGACAACACGACGATTAGTGACCCCGCCGCTCCGTAGCTCGAAACGACCGCGCTTCGGCCGAGATACAGACCGAGCAAAAACTTTCCGATGGTGAACATTGCCGACGTGGCAAACGCGCCGATCCAGACATCGCGCCAGCCAATCGGCGTGTCAGGCAGGAGCTTGAAAAGCATCGCGAAGAGCACGGCGATGATGACGATTGAGATGAGGAAGTTTGCCAGCTGCGCCGCCGTTTCGAAGCCAGGCACAGCGCCTTGCAAAATGGTCCCGAGCGCGGCAATGCCGGCGGAGATCAGCAGCGACACCAGCAGGAGAAATCCAATTCCGAAAACCATCGAGAAGGACAGGAAACGGTTTTTGATCAGCGACCACAGGCCGCTGCTAGGCGGAGTCGGCGCCTTCCAGATCGTGTTGAGCGAATCCTGCAATTCCGCGAAAACGCCCGAAGCGCCAAAGAGCAGCATCACGGAGCCGATGAGCACCGCGACGATGCTTCCAGTCGGGCGATTTGCGCTTTCCACCATCGTCTGGATGCCAACCGCGCCGGCATCCCCGAGCAGGCCTCGCAATTGCTCGAAAATTTGCTCGGTAGCGCCCTTCGCCCCGAGCACTCGCGCTGCGATGCCGATGGCGATCAGCAGCAGCGGCGTCACCGAAAAAATCGTGTAATAGGCCAGCGCTGCGGCCATCCGCATTGCCTTATCTTTTGAAAACTCGTGGCAAGTCTCCTTCAGCAGTTTCACGAACGTCTTCATCCTGCAGGCAGTTCGCGCGGGCGGAACGTTCCGCGCTTTTGATTCGATTCGCACCCGGTGCCGCGGTAGTTAGCGAGCCGTGTCGGTTACCCTCCTGAAAATTGCCTGCCCCGATCGCGCGGGACTCCTCGCGCAGCTCACCGCGTTTGTAGCGCAGCACGGCGGAAATTTGCTCGAGGTGCATCAGTTCACCGATCCGTTCAGTGGCTGGTTTTTTGCGCGGCTCGCGGTGGACACCCAAACGCTGCGGCTCGAGCTCCCCGCGTTGCGCGAAGCCTTTCGCCCGCTGGCGGCGGAACTGCAGGCGGACTGGACGCTGCGAGACGATGCCACAAAAATGCGGGTCGCGATTCTCGTCAGCAAACTCGGGCATTGCCTCGCGGACCTGCTCTGGCGCTGGCGCTCAGGCGAATTGTCGATGGAAATTCCGCTGGTCCTTTCCAACCACGAGCAGTTTCGCGAGACCGTCGAACGCGAAGGCGTCCGCTTTGAGCACGTGCCGGTGGAGTCGAAAAATGACGCAAGCGGTTTCGCGAAAATGCACACGCTGCTGTGCGAGTCAGGCGCGGAGCTGATCGTGCTGGCCCGTTACATGCAAATCCTGCCGCCGGAGATTTGCGCCGAGTGGCCGGGCCGCATCATCAACATTCACCACTCGTTCCTGCCATCATTCGTCGGCGCGAATCCTTACCGGCGGGCGTTTGATCGGGGCGTGAAATTAATCGGAGCGACCTGTCACTATGCCACCGCCGACCTCGATGAAGGCCCGATCATCGAGCAGGAAGTGGTGCGCGTGGAGCATTTCCACTCGCCCGACGATTTGCTGCGGCTCGGTCGCGACTGCGAGCGGCTCGCGCTCGCCCGCGGCGTTCGCTACCACATCCACGACCGCGTTTTGATCCACGGAAAAAAATCGATCGTCTTTCGCGATTAGCTGCCGGCGGGACTGCCCAACCGGCTCAACCGCTTACTGGTCCGACTCGCCCTCGTCCGCCCCGCCTTCCGACATCTTCTTCAGCACTTCCGACAAGTCGTCCACTTCATCCCAGACTTCGCGGCTCACGTAAATTGGCGCCTTGTGCGCGGTCGCCAGCGCGATGCAATCGCTCGGACGCGCGTCGAGCTCGATGATTTTCCGCTGCTGCAGTTCGTTTTCCGCGACGATGATCAGCCGCGCAAAGTATGTGGAGCTTTTGAGGTCGTTAATGATCACTCGCTCCACATGCGCGCCGAGCGCGGTCATAAGATGCCCCATCAAATCGTGCGTCAACGGACGCTCCTTTGGCGTGCTGCTCATGAACATGCTGATCGCTGCACCCACGCTCTCGTCCACGTAGATGACGAACGTTTTGTCATCATTCCCGATGAACACCGCGCGGCCAGCGCTCGTGGGCAGGACTGCCCGCACGTCCACCGGCATCACAGGTTTGCTCATTTAAAAATCAAAGTAGAATTATCCAGTGAAAAGACAAGCTGCACGGCCGCCGGGAGCTATTGGCCACCCGGTTCCGACAACGCTTTTTCCTCACGGCTAACCGGTCCGAATAGCTTCGTAAAAACCCGCTTCGGCAGGCTGCGTCCGCTCTCTTCATCCTCGATCTCGAGGGCCGCGTCAGCTTTGGCATTCTCCCAAGCCGGCGCGAAACCGGGAACCGAGATCAGCATGCGCTTTTCCGCCCGGGCGAAAATCTCCACATCCCGCTGAAGACGATGATCGGGCAGGTCGTTGAGGGTGGCGACTTTCATCCGCAGATTCTCATTCTCCTTTTTCAAGGTCTCCTGCTCGGTTCGGCCGCGTTTCATGGCTTCGGCTTCGATCTCGAGCTTGTCGCTGAGATGCCGCTTGTAGCGCTTCATCTCGAGCTTGAGAGCGAGTAGTTGGTAAAAGGCCAGCGCCGCAAAGACGAGGCCGAGGAGCAGGCCGAGCGTGAAAGGATGAGAAAGGACGTGCCAGAAATCGCTGCTCGTCATAGGGCGGCACAATGTTGTCGCCCGGGTCGAAATGCAAGGTCTAGTCCGCGCGGTAGAGCCGCCCTTTCCAAAGGACGCCACGGCGGGAGGAGAGCCGCCAGCTGTTGAGCGCAATAGCCATGGCGAGAGCGTGTCCGAGCGGGTGCAGCCAGCAGCCGAGCCATGAGGTGCGCATGCGCAGGGTCAATATTACCCGCACGAGATAGATCACCCCCACCTCGAAAACAGCCAGCTCGCGTTGCGAAGGAACGAGCAAAAGCGCGAACGGCAGCAGCCACGCCGCGAACTGCGAGACGCCCATGAGCCACCACGCCCAGTGGGCATTTTCGAAGGCCGGCCGCGCGTTTTTGGTGAAGCCTTCCCAGACCTCGCTGAAGCGCGAATACATCCGGCAATCCACCAGGCGGGAACCGTCGCAATTGATGAGCCGCATTCCGTCGCCCATGCGCTGCGTGACCTCGCGACCCAACGCCACGTCTTCCACCAAATGACTGCGCACGGCTGCGTGGCCGCCGATGGCTTCGTAGCTGGCTTTGCGAAAAAACAGGAACTGTCCATTGGCCGCGCCCAGTGAGCGCAACATGCGCGTGGGAATCGCGCGCGCGCATGCGGGATGACCTTGGAGAAACGCGAGCAGCCAGTGGGGAAAAATCGCGAGGCCCATGACCGGAAGAAATGTGATGACAAGTTTTTCACTCCATGTCCTGGTGACCAGCCTTGGCCACGCGGAAAGCAGATCCGCACGAGTCTCGGCATTATGGGCCACGGCTGCCGAGATAGTTTGCGGTGCGTGCACGGTGTCGGCGTCGGTGAAAAAAAGGAACTCGCCGCGCGCAACATTTGCCAACTGAGCGCACGCCCACGACTTGCCTGTCCAGCCTTCCGGCAGCGCGGCACCGCGCACGATCCGCCTCGGCGCTTCTACAGTTTCCGACATCCCGAGCTTTCGCAGGACCTCGGATGTGCCGTCTTCCGAATGATCATCGAGCACGAGCAGTTCGTAGTTTGGATAATCCTGCGCGAGGAGAGAGGCAACGCACGGACTGATCCGCAGCGCTTCATTGCGTGCGGGGATGAGGACTGAAACCAGGGGTGCCTTTTTGCGGTCGGCGCTCTGAACCGGACGCAGCGACCGAAAGAAGCAAAGGTTTACAGCGAGCGTGAGCAGGGTAAGACCAAGGATCGCGATGACTGTCCAATGATAAATCTGGAACGTTGCATTCATGTGTCCTGTGGCCGCGGCAGGCCTGTTCAGGCGCTCCTAAGCCCGGGCCGGACAGCGTTCCGGAAAAAAGCCGAAAACACACTGAGGCGCGATTCGATAACGATGAAGCTCATGGTGTGTGCGTTGCTGCTGTTTGCCGTGACTGCGGCGGCAGATGAAACATTGAGACGCGTGCAGGAAGAACTCCGCAAGCGCAACATTTATTACGGCGAGATTGACGGGAAAAAAACGTCCGAGTTCGTGGCCGCCCTTCAGCACTACCAAGGGCGGAAAGGCTTCGCTCAGACGGGGGAACTCGATAGTGAAACCTTGCGTTCACTCGACCTTTCCGCGGGCAACGCTCCTGCCAACGCGTGGCCGGATGTGGCAGTCCTGAAAAGCGATCACGCCCTCGCGCAAAAGACTGAATCGAGTCCGCCGCCGGTGCTCGAGGCCGAACCCGCGGGCTCTCCGTTCGATCCGGCGCGGGTGCGCGAGTTTCTGGACGCCTACATGCACGATTCCGAAACGAACAACCTGGGGGCCGAAATGAGCTATTATTCCGATCCGCTCGATTACTTCGACGACGGAGTGGTCAACCTCGATTTTGTCAAGCGGGACATAAAGAGCTACTACAAACGCTGGCCGCAGCGAAAGTATGAGGTCGCTAACCTCGAGCCTTCAGTGGTTCCCGCGCATCCGGAGCAGATCGCCTTGAAGTTTCGGCTTAAGTTCAAGGTGCAGAACGCCCAGCACACCGTCACTGGCCAGACGGAGAATGTATTCACCTTGAAAGCGGAAGGATCGAACTACAAGATCGTCGCAGTGCGGGAACGCCGGGTCCGCACCGAGTAGGACCAAGCCGCGATGCGATCGTTCCGAGCAGGTCTCTCCGCCTCCCGACTGCCACGCATGAAAGTTCAGACGAAAATACTGCTGCTGCTGTCAGCGATTGTTTTCGTGTTCGTCGGGGGCTTGATCGCAGCGAAGCAGATCGAGAAGGCCAAGCTCGAGCGGCTGACCGATGCGCGGTTGACCGAACAGAAGGCTTCCTTCGACGAATTCCTCCTCCATCGCGGCGAGTCGCTGGCGATGCTGGCAAAGGACTTCACTTATTGGGATGACCTGGTCCACGCGCTGGCGACTGAGGATCACGATTGGGCGACCGCGAATCTCGGAGATACCGCGCTCGCGACTTACAACGCGAATGCGTTATGGATTTTGCACCCGGACCGGAAGCCGTTCTATTCGCGCAACAATCTCTACGCGACGGATCTGACGGAACTCACGCTGCCCGGCGAAGGCATGGAGAGAGTTTTCGGAGACAAAAAGTTTGCGCACTTCTTCATGAAAACGCCGCAGGGGTTGATGGAGATCCGGGGCGCCACGATTCATCCATCGCAAGACAGCGCGCGCTCGACTCCGCCGCGCGGATACTTTTTTGCCGGCCGGCTTTGGAGCAACGAAAGCGTCCGCGAGATGGGACTGTTCACCAACAACCAAATCCATCTCGCTGACGCGCCCGAGCCGCCCGCGGGTGGCAACACTGGCACCGTTTCGTTTTCGCGAGAGCTGAACGGCGCGGACGGCAGGCCGCTTGCCTACCTGGTGGTCAAAAATGAGTCGCCGGCCGTCACGCAGCTCACGCGATATACGGGCAGCCTCTTTGTCTGGGTGGTGGGATTCTCCCTCGTCGTTTTGTTGATCATTGCCGTGGCCGTCGTGGAATGGGTGAGCCGTCCTCTACGGCTGATCTCAGAGGCGCTCAACACCGGCAACACGGCGCCACTGCGCAAGCTGCAGGATGATTCGAGCGAGTTCGGAAAGCTCGCGCAGCTCATTCATCATTTTTTCGAGCAGCGGGTGACGCTTTTAAATGAAATGACGGAGCGACGCGGCGCTGAGGAGGCGCTGGAACGGAGCGAGGAGCAACTTCGGCAATCGCAAAAAATGGAAGCGGTGGGGCAGCTCGCCGGCGGCGTCGCCCACGATTTTAACAACCTGTTGACGGTGATCATCGGCTACACCGACTTGCTGATCGAGCGTTGCGGTCATGACCGCGTGAGCCTCCAGAGCGCCGAGATGGTGCGCAAAGCCGGCGAACAGGCCGCGGCGCTGACTCGTCAGCTTCTCGCTTTCAGCCGCAAACAAATCCTGCAGCCGCGCGTGATCGATGTGAACGCCTTGATCACCGAGATGGAAAAACTGCTGCGGCGGGTGATCGGCGAGCACATTGATGTCCGGACCATTCTCGACGCGCAGCACAGCCGCGTAAAAGCCGATCCGAGTCAGCTCGAACAGGTGTTGATCAATCTTGGCGTCAATGCGCGTGACGCGATGCCGGGCGGCGGCGTGCTGACGGTTCGCACGACGGAGGTGTTGCTGAATGAAGAATCCAGCCGCGTCCAGGCAGGACTGCAAAGTGGGAAGTATGTTTTGATCGCCGTGACGGACACCGGCGACGGGATGGATCGCGAAACTCAGGAGCGAATCTTTGAGCCGTTTTTCACGACCAAGGGGCCGGGAAAAGGCACCGGGCTTGGCCTCGCCACCGTTTACGGCATCATCAAACAAAGCGGCGGCGGCATCGCTGTCGAGAGCGCCCCGGGCCGCGGCGCCTCCTTCCGCATTTATCTGCCACTCGAGGACGCCCCGCTCGATCCTCCACGAGCGCATGCTCCACCGGTCGAGCCTTCGACGAAAAAGGAAACCATCCTCGTGGTGGAAGACGAGGAGATCGTGCGGAAGCTCATTTGCGATGTGTTGAAGCGGCACGGCTACAACGTGCTTTGCGCAGAGCGGGGCAGCGAAGCGTTGCGGATGGCGGAAGAGCATCCGGGCCCCATTCACCTGCTGCTCACGGACGTGGTGATGCCGGAGATGAACGGATACGAGCTGGCACGGCGCATCGAGATCTTGCGACCCGAGGCCCGCATCGTTTATGTCTCCGGCTACTCGAATGTGGAATCCAGCACTGAAGGCGAAGCCGAGAGGTTGCAAAAGCCCTTCACTCCACAAGAGCTTGCCGGACGTGTCCGCGAAATGCTCTCTAGGTCGCCGGACCTCGCGGGAGTTGGTAATTAGGTTCGTCTTTCTTTCGCTGACATCACTTTTCTCCGCCCAGCTTCTCGCTGCGGATGTTGCGCTGAAAAGCTTTCGCGCCACTGCGACATGGTATGAAGTTTCCCCGACGTCAAAACCCGCCCAACGCGCGGCGATCGGCGAATTGACGGCAGCACACAACACGCTTCCGTTCGGGACCAAAGTGCGCGTGACCAGTGAAACCAACTCGCTGAGTGTGGTGGTGCGGATCACCGACCGCGGCCTCCCTCGCCGCAGCGGCATTGACTTGTGCAAACCAGCGGCGGAGAAAATCCAGCTCGTTGGCAAAGGCCGGATGCCGGTGCGTGTCGAAGTTCTGCCGAAGTAGCAGACCGTTTTCCGTTGAAAAACCCCGGAGCGCTTTTCAAAGTGCGCGCCGCATGGCCTTGGACAAATACCTCGCGGAACGCTCCGCGCTCGTGGACAAAGCGCTCGACCGGCACCTGCCGAAGGCGACGACAAAGCCAGCGACGATTCATCGGGCGATGCGCTACAGCCTTTTCGCGGGCGGGAAAAGGCTGCGTCCGATTCTCTGCCTCGCTGCCGCTGAAGCCTGTGGTGGCGGGGTTCCGGAGGCAATGCCCCTCGCGTGCGCCGTGGAGTGCATTCACACGTATTCGCTCATCCACGACGACCTGCCGTGCATGGACAACGACGATTTTCGGCGTGGCAAACCGACGAGTCACAAAAAATTCGGCGAAGGAATTGCCGTGCTGGCAGGCGACGCGTTGTTGACGATGGCGTTCGAAATCACGGCGCGGACGCCGGCCCAAACGCGTTATCCGCTCGCGCTCATTTTGCAAGAACTCGCCGTCACTGCGGGGAGCCAGCGATTGATCGCGGGCCAGGTCGCCGATCTCGAGGCGGAGAGCAAAAAAATCAGCCTCGCGGAGTTGCGTTTCATCCATCTCAGCAAAACCGCCGCGCTCCTGCGGGGGTCGCTCCGCCTCGGCGCGATGAGTGCGAATGCCAACGCCCACGACTTGCGTTGCCTCACCACTTTTGGCAAATCGCTCGGCCTCGCGTTTCAAGTCATCGACGACATTTTGGACGTGACACAAACTTCGGAAAAATTGGGCAAAAGCGCCGGCAAAGATGTGACGGCCGCGAAGGCCACTTACCCTGCGGTGCT
>JAXDQV010000226.1:0-6200 GCA_034667645.1 Chthoniobacter sp. | reverse complement strand
CTTGAACGCAACCCCGCGCTTTCCCCCTGCTCTACGGCGTTTGTTGGAAGAACTTCGTGCCGTCGAAGCTGATCGAGTAGAGGTAAAAGGGGGCGTTCATCGTGGCGGCGCCGTGCACCGAGCCCATGGCGCCCTTCACTCCGGCGGCCGACTGCGAGATCTTGACCGTCATGACCCCTTTCATGCCGCCAAACGCGGTGGCATCGGCATCAGCCGAGGAGACGAGCGGGGCAAACGTCAAGATCCCCTTGGGTGAATCCGAGGCATAACTTTCATAGGAAGCTTGCGCGCTGAAGATGGTCGTGGGCGCCCCCCCGCCCGCCTTGCGCGGATACAAATATAGAACCCCGCTCGTGTTGTAGACCACCGCGTAGTCTTTCGGCGACACGCCGAAATCGGCGCAGATCGTCGCATTGGTCACCGCTTGCGAAGCGATCACCGCTTTCCCGTGGCTATTGGTCGCCTGAAACCTCCGCGATCCATGCACGGTGACCGCCAGCGTCACCGACGCCCGCACTGCGGACGAGGATAACAAGAGCGCCGCCAGGACCAGCACCCACCGGTTGGAGATTTTCATACTGAAAGAAATACACGGGCGAACCCGCGCCGGTCAAACGCAGCCAGTCTCAGGGCTGCTTCGGCGGCTGGTGCAGACCGATCGCCGCCCCCTGCGGGTCGGTGATGACGGCGATGCGTCCCACCATCGGGATGTCCATCGGAGGCATGCACGTTTTGCCGCCGAGGCTCGTGCTCTTCGCGACCGTCGCATCCACATCCTCCACCATCACGTAGTTCGTCCACATCGTCGGCACGCCTTCCTTGGGCGACTTCATCACGCCGCCAAACGCCTGCCCACCGTGCTTGAACATCGTGTAATCGTTCTCCGGGTTCGGGAACTTCTCCGTCTCCCAGCCGAAGAGCGTCGTGTAAAACTGGATCGCCGCCGCGGGATCGCTCGTCACCAATTCGTTCCAGCCGACCTTGCCCGGCTGCATGCAATTTTCCTGATTCTGTATATCGCTCATGGGTTGTTGGTAATTGCTTTGCGTCTCGCTGGCAAATGGAACGTCCCGACCTATTCCGTCGCGCCGTAGCTCCGCAGCAATTCCGCAATCGCGTCCTGCTTCCGGCGCAATGCATGTTGCAGCGGCGTCTCGTCTTTGCCTTCCCGGTTTCTCGACGACACGGTGACATCCGCGCCGCGTTCCAGCAGCAGTTTGACCACGTCGATCTTGCCGTGGCCGATCGCCATTTGCAGCGGCGTGTTTCCATTCTGGTCGCGCTCATTGACATCCGCGCCGCAATCCAGCAGCAACTCCACCACGTCCCGCTTTTCGCTCGCGGACGCCTGCATCATCGCAGTCTGGCCCAGACGATTGCGCGCCTTTAAATCCACGCCGTGCGCGAGGAGAAAATCCGCCACGCCTTTGTCTCCCCACACACAGGCAAAGTGCAGCGCCGTGTCGCCCTCCGCCGTCGCCTTCACGTTTGCCCCCTTCGCCACCAGCAGTTTCACCACGTCGAGCTTCCTCGCCTCCGCCGCTTTATGCAGTGGCGTCACGTCGTGATGGTTCTTCGCATTCACCGGCGCGCCTTTGTCCAGCAGCATCTTCACGATCACCACATCGCCATTTTCCGCCGCCCAATGCAGCGGCGTGTCCCCGAACTTGTCGCGCACCTTCACGTCTGCGCCCCATTGCAGCAGCGTTCGCACCTCCGCCTCGCGCTCCTGGCCGACCGCCGAGAAGAGCGGCGTCTCGCCGTCGGCGTCCTTCGCCTCGACGTTCGCGCCTTTCTGTAAAAGAAACCGCAGCGTGCCGATCTCGCGCCCATCGCCGGCGGCGGCATGCAACGGCGTCCGGCCCACTTCATCCGGGGCGTTGATGTTCGCGCCCTTCGCCAGCAACGCCGCCGCCACATCCGGCTCGATCGTTTCATGCAAAAGCGTGCGGCCTGTGGAGCCCGATCCTTCCACCGATGCGCCGCGCCCGAGCAGCAGCTTCGCGACGTCGCTCCGCATCTGGAGCACGGCCTTGTCCATCACCGTCTCTCCCTTTTTCGTTTTCAAATCGATCCGCGCTCCCGCATCGAGCAGGAACTTCACAAAGTTCGCGTGCCCGCTCTCGACCGCGTGAAAAAGAAGCGTCCAGCCGAGATGATCCTGCGCGTTGAGGTCGGCCCCGTGCGCCAGCAGGACTTTGACCGCTTCCTCCCCATCGAGCGCATCCAGCAGCGGCGTCCGCTCGAGCTTGTCCCGCGCGTTCACATCGAGGCCTTTCTCGATGAAAAACTCCACCAGTCCGGCGTCCTTTCCCAACGCAGCGGTATGCAGCAGCGTCTCGCCGTTCCCGTTGATCCGTGTGCAATCCGCCCCGCGCCGCACCAGCATCTTCACCGCGTCCCGATTGCCTCGCTCCGCGGCATTGAAAAGCGGGGTCCGTCCCAGCTTATCCGTCGGGTCCACCTGAGCGGCGTGCGCCAGCAGGATCTCGATCAGGTCGGACACCTCCGACCGCGCCCCGCTCCATCTCGCCGTGACCGTGTGCAGCGGCGTCTGTCCATCGGCGTCACGCGCCTTCACGTCCGCGCCATTTTCGAGCAGCAACTGCGCGACTCCCGCCTTTTCCACCTGGTGCAAGGGCGTCACCCCTTTCTCATCCGCCGCCGTCGCCGAGAGTCCGTGATCGAGCAAGATCTGCATCACCTCCATCGTCCCCGCCCCTTGAGTCAGCGGCCGGCCCCGCTCGTCCTTCGCCGTCGCGTCCGCGCCCGCCGCCAGCAATTGCTCCACGATTTCCGAGCGCCCGCTGTGCACCGCCGACGCCAGCGGCAGATTGCCGAGCTTGTCCCGCGCATTCACATCCACCCCATGCGAGAGCAGCAGCGCCACCGTTTCTTTTTTCCCAAAAAGCGCCGCCCTAAGTAACGCCCGCGTCCCCTCCTCTGCGCCCCTGGCGACCCATTCCGGATGCTGGCCGATGAGCTTCTCGACAAGCTTCACATCTTCACCTCCCGCCGCCTCCTCCAGCGGCGGCGGCTGGTAGGAAGGCCGCGCCTGCGCGCACAACATCTGCGCCAGAACCGCCAACCCCAGCGCCCATTGCCGGATCGTCGGCATGACGCGCTAATCCGCCGGCGGCAGATTTTCCAGCGGTGGCGCGGTGTAGGTCAGCAGCGCCGCGCTCGCCTTTCCGCCTTTGGTGGGCTTCAGCTCCAACTCCACCTTCCGCTCGCTGTCGCGCGCCGTCAACGACACCGTCATCGTCAGCGTGTCGTTGATCGTTACATCGTTCACCGTCACGTTGAATTTCTCCGTCGCCTTCACCGAGTCGTGATACTTCGTCGCCACCGCGCGCGGCGCACCGGCGATCACCCCGCGCAATTCCCCCTTCTCGATCCCCTTCTCCATCCAATGCTTCGACCCCGACTCCGGCTTGAACCCCGGCACCGGCGGAATCCACGGGGGCAACGCCGTCAGCGGCTCCGGCTTCGTCGTCGGCCCGGCCGGTTTTTCCTCATCCTTCTTCTCCGCCTCCTCCGTCATCAGCTTCTGCAAAACCGGCATCTTCCCCGCATTCTTGCGCGCCCCCTCGATCGCCGCCTTCGTCTCCGCATCCATCCCATCATCCGCCGCCCGCACCGTCCCCGCCGACAGCAGAGCGAGCAGACAAAAGGTCGTAATAAAGCGGGTCATGACACACAGCCTATCGGCAGAGCGGTTCGGAGAAAAGAGCGAACGCAGCGGAAAAGCACCGGCGTGGTTGTCCATATATGATTAGATCATGGGAAAGGATGCCCATACTCTGTTTGGCGACTCCGCGGTCTCAATGAAACTGCTCTATCTCCTACCTCTTGTCGGGTTGCTGACTTTGGGAGCATGTAGTTCGCCGCCGAAGACTGCAACGGCCCCAACAAACCTAAAACCCGAAGCCGCGAGGAAACGGGCGCAGCGCGACTTCGCCGCAGGCAGGCCGAAGGTTTACTCAGCAGGCGGTTACGCTATATTCGAGCCCGGCATCACGGAACGTCAGAGAGCACTAGTTGCTGACTTGCCCAGAGACGGCAGCCTCGCAGGATGCACCAACCCAAAGGTGCGTTACTCGATCAGCTTCGCGACCGCATACAATCAGGAGATCGTTTCTCTACTCAAAGGCCGTCATGCGCACTAAACACCGTCGCCTAGCTTATTCTTATTAGGCCTTGCACACCGTGAGCGCCAAACATCGAATAATTGACATCCCAATTCCGCCGAACTGGCGAGAAGTCCCGTTTGAGGGCAGAGGCCGTTGTTACCAGCCGATGGGACTCAGGCCTTCGACATTGATTGTCTCCTTGCTTCTAGAAATGGAGCGGAAGAACCCTCTAATTACACTCTCCGATATCCTTGCTAGTGCCAAAGTCCCACCAGGCGAAGACGTGCGAACGGGATCATCGACGGGAGAGCGGGGCAGATCGCAACTATCATTCGGAAGATTCCTTCAGTCGGTCTGATGCAGTTTTGGCTGATTCCAGCCGAGGTGACTATTTTCATTTCTTTCGAGATGGGCAGCGCCGCCCGATTTAAAGAAGAGATGCGAGACGCTGCTGAGATTGTATCGAACATAAACTTCCAAGATGGCGATGGTATTATCAAAGGACACAAACTGATCTAATTGTTGGTCGTTAGCGGCCTCACCTTTCGCGGCGGCGTGGGACAACGGAGTTGCCGGAGCCATTGCGTTACCAGACGGAGTTTGGTAACGAGGAGAAAAAACAACGTGCAATGACCAAGGTTATAGTCGTTATCGGTGCCGGTTCTATCGGACAGGCTATTGCGCGGCGTATCAGTGCAGGCAAGCACATCCTATTGGCTGACCTGCGCGAGGATAACGCCGCTGCCGCCGCCAAAGCCCTTGGCGACGCCGGATTCGAGGTGAGCACGGCGACGGTGGACGTTTGCTCACGCCAGTCAGTCCACGCCCTTGTCGAGACAGCCTCGGCACGCGGCGACATCACTGGCCTCATCCACGCCGCTGGTGTCTCTCCTTCGCACGCATCGCCCGCCACGATTCTGAAGGTCGATCTGTATGGCACCGCGCTCGTGCTCGAAGAGTTTGGCGAGGTCATCGCGCGCGACGGAGCGGGCGTCGTCATCGCCTCGCAGTCGGGTCATCGTCTCCCGGCACTGACGCCCGAAGAAAACAAGGCCTTGGCCACGACGCCTACCGACGAGTTGCTGGCTCTGCCGATGCTCCAGCAAGTCACCGACCCGCTCCACGCCTACCAAATCTCCAAGCGCGGAAACTCGTTGCGCGTGATGGCCGAGGCGGTGCGGTGGGGCAGACGTGGCGCGCGCGTCAACACGATCAGTCCCGGCATTATCATCACACCTCTCGCCAGAGACGAACTGACCGGTCCGCGCGGTGCAGGCTACCGGCGCATGATTGAGTTGTCCGCAGCAGGGCGCGCCGGAACACCGGATGAGGTGGGCACCGTTGGCGCTCTACTGATGGGACCGGAGGGTGCGTTCATTACCGGCAGCGACTTCCTCATGGATGGCGGAGTCACGGCAGCCTATTGGTATGGCGAACTCGCTCCGAAATGACCGCAACGCCTTATTCCGATCCGCCGGTTCAATCGGCGGGTTCGCCGGTTGAGGTGGCGGATCGTTCTGGCGAAACTCGCGTTTCGCCGCGACGCTGGGCAACGGAGTTGCCGGAGCCAAGCTCACAAGTTCCCCACCCAAAACTTGCAAATCTCACTGACGAGCACGGCAACCGCACAGCCGTTGTTCTTACGTGCAACGACTACGAGAAGTTGCTTGAGGATTTGGAGGATTTGGCAACGGTCGCAGAGCGTTCCCAAGAACCCGTGATCACTCACGACGTTCCTTGCCGACCTCAAGAAGGATGAGTCCCTGTGAGCTTAGGTCATAGAGACGCTTGATCTCTAATGCGAGCGACGGTCTCCTTTATAACAAATGCTAAACTACCTCTCGCTCGGCATGCACGCTTGCGCAGCTCCGGTCGAAAACCGATAGTCCTAGGATGACGAAGAAAGAGATCGTTCTCGAGGCAATCAATGAGTTGCCGGACGAAGCCTCTCTGGACGAGATCGCGGCACGAGTCGGGTTCCTGGCGGCGATCCAAAAAGGGGTTGATCAGCTCGACCGCGGTGAGGGCATTCCGCACGAGGAGGTCAAGCGTCAGCTGGCGACATGG
>JAXDQV010000225.1:0-2920 GCA_034667645.1 Chthoniobacter sp. | reverse complement strand
CAAGCTGCAACAGCTCGGACTCGGACTCGGCATGAAATTCGACGGCGCAGCGCTCGCCGAGAACCCGGACGTCGCGGCCCTCGCGGCGCTGGAATAGCCGGAGCCTCCGTCCATGCGACATCAAAATAAAACGGTAAAGCTCGGCCGCTCGCAGTCGCATCGCGACGCGCTGCTGGCAAATCAGATCGTGAGCTTAATCGAGCACAGCCGCATCAAGACGACCCTCGCCAAAGCAAAAGCGGTGCGCCCGCTGGCGGAGCGCATGGTGACCCTTGGAAAAAAGAACACGCTGCACGCGCGACGCACCGCGCTTTCCTACCTCATGCATAACGAGGCTGCGGTGAAGAAGCTGTTCGCGGACGTGGCGCCACGAGCGGCGACCCGCCAGGGCGGCTACACGCGCATCGTGAAGCTTGGCTTCCGCAAAAGCGACGCGGCCCCCATGGCGCTCATCGAATGGGTGGATTCGCCGGTGGTGGAGGAGGAAGCGATTCCGGAAGCGAAGCCCGCAAAGGCCAAAAAAACAGCGCCCAAGGAGAGCCCTCCAACAACCGAGAAAAAACCGCGCGCGCCACGCAAGGCGAAAGGGGAAAAGGCGGCTGACGCTGAAACAAAAGAAGCAGCCGAATAACTTCACCAACATTCAAACCAAAGAACGGCGGCTTTTTAGCCGCCGTTTTTTGTGCCTGCACGGCCCGCATTCAACTTGCCTCGCACCCCGACGGCAGGAATACTTCGCGGCTCATTTTACCCCAAGAAAGACTCTCCCATGGCACTCGCAAACGATCTCCGCAAAGGCATGGCCATCCGCTACAACGGCAACCCGGCCATCGTCCTCGAAGTCCAGCACCGCACGCCGGGCAACCTCCGCGCCTTCGTCCAGGCGATCATCCGCTACATCGGCACTGGCAAAAGCGCTGACGTTCGCTTTGGCTCCACCGATAAAGTCGAGACGGTGGATGTGCAGCGTCAGGAGCTGGAGTTTTCCTACAAAGATCCGCAGGGCTTTCACTTCATGGACCCGGAGACTTACGAAACCGTCACGCTCGATGAACATCTCCTGGCCGATGCGAAGGATTACCTCGTGGAAAATTTGAAGGTGCAGGTGCTCTCGATCGAAGGCAAAGCCGCGCAGGTGGAGATGCCCGCTTCCATCACGATCAAGGTCATCGAATCCGCGGAAGGTGTCCGTGGCGACAGTGCCAACAACGTGCAGAAGCCTGCGGTCCTGGAAACGGGTAAAACGATCACCGTTCCGCTGTTCATAAAAGAAGGCGAATTGATCAAGGTGGACACTCGCACCGGCGTCTACATGGGACGCGCGTAGTCGTTCGGGAGCGATCGCTCCCAAACCTGATCCTGAACGAAGTCGGGATGACTGACGGAAAATGGCGAAGGTAAACCGCCGCACGCCACGCCGTCTGGCCGCGAGGGCAACGACGCGTAGTTCGCGAGCCACCATTCGCGTCCCGCTGTGGTGGGTCAACTCAATCGTTGCGCTATTCCTCCTGCCGATTGCGGCGATCTGGACGAGAACATTCGTGAGCTGCCTCTCGCTCGCGACCTTTCAACATTATCTTTGGGCGAGCGAAGAGTTTTGGTTCTTTGGACTTGGAGCGGTGCTTTGGACGATCGCCTTTTTTGGATTGCCAAAGCCGTTGTGGATTTACGTGTTTGGGCACGAGCTGACGCATGCGCTTTGGGTCTGGATGATGGGAGGACGCGTCTCGACATTTCGTGTCGCCAGCGACGGCGGCCACATCATTAGCAACCGGAGTAACTTCTGGATCGCGCTCGCGCCTTATTTTTTCCCGGTTTACGCGATTGGTGTCATCGCGATCTACGCGGTCGCCGGATTGTTTTACGATGTGGGGGCGTATCATCGCTTGCTTTACGCGCTCATCGGCGCGGCATGGGCGTTTCACATTTCGTTCACGCTCTGGATGATCCCGAAGGGCCAGACGGACCTGACTTATTACGGGACGTTCTTTTCGCTGGTTATCATTTACCTGATGAACTTGCTCGTGCTTACCGCGCTTCTCATCGTCGCCTCACCGCATGTCACCCTCGGCGCATTTTGCCGCGAGTTGCTACACAACGCAGAGAGTTTTTCGTCGTGGGTCTGGATGGCTTTCACGCCGCCCGGTAAACCTTAAAGGTTGCCCAGATCCGCAGTCGGGAGTCTTCGACGCCAGACCGTCACGGAAATACCGTCGGGCACGCTTGAAACGGTCTGCGTCACCGTGAAATTTTTGCGCAGCCGACTCTGTGCGTAAGCGAGGAGAGTTGACGCGCCGGCAGCGCGCTTAGATTCGAGTGACACGACCACCTCCGCATCCGTCTCGTCGATCCAACGAGCACATTCCTCACTTGTCTCAGCGCATGGGTTTTTGTCCTGCCAATGCGGCCACGCAAAGCGCTCCGGGAATGGGTAACACTGCAAGAACGTCCATTCCAAAAAGGGCCGGCAGGGCGCATTGGAAACGAAGGCAACACGTTTCGCATCAGCCATCGCCGGCAAATAGGCGTCGCTGAGATCGAGCAGACTTCGCGTTTCACCGCGCAGCCCCATCTCGGGTGAGCGACCCGACGAGAGCCAGTTGCGTCCGCCGCCAGCCGCCAGAGCAGCCACTCCCACGGTCGCAGCCACGGTCCGCAGCCAGCCGCGCGGCACGCGCACCAGAAGCGAAGCGGCGCCGGCTCCTGACGCAATCCAAAGGGCCGGCAGCCATGAATGCAAAAAGCGGCTTTTTTGGTTTGGGTGCAATACCGTCAGCAGGGCGCCAAACAACGCGCAAAGTATCACCGCCCGTATCGCGAGGCTCGATTTTCTAAAACGTAACAACACGGGAACCGCGAGACAAACTCCGGTCACCGCCATGAGATTGGTCGCGTGGTAATCGCTCCTCCAGGCCTCTGC
>JAXDQV010000224.1:0-6357 GCA_034667645.1 Chthoniobacter sp. | reverse complement strand
ACTTGTTTCGACGTTGAAGTGTGTGGTTGAGCCTTTGAAGTGTCTTTTCTTGCTCTTAAGGTGCGTCCTTCACGCTCGTGAACTATTTGGAATCGTCTTTGAAGTGGGTATGTGGGGCTTTGGGATGACGCGAAAAGAGGCGCGGGCGCCTTGCGCCAAAGGCCGGAGGTGCTTCCAGTCCGCGTGTTGGGACGGAGCAGGCGAGGGGACTGGAAACGCTGTCCCTTAATTCAACTAAACGTGCGCCAGCACCGCAGCGGCGTCGGCGGAGAGATCGAAGAGCGGGACCTCGGGGTTCTGCTTCTTGAAATATTCCAGCGTCCAGGCGCTGGGAAAGAGGACGACGGGCTGCGCGTCTGAGTCATCGGCGAGGCGGCAGCCGGTCGGGAGCTTCAGGGCCGCGAGCGCGGCGGCGGTGAGGCCCTTCGGGAGCCACTTGAGGATTTCCCAAGCGGCGGTTTCCAGCCGCGAGGGCGCGCCGTATTCGGATTCGAGCCGGTATTGCACCACCTCGAATTGCAACGGCCCGACCGCCGCGAGCAGCGGCAGTTTTTGTCCCGCATCGCGCAGATAAAAGACCTGCATCACGCCCTCCTGCAAGAGCTGGTCCATCCCTTTGCGGAACTGCTTGAACTTCGACGGATTCGGGTTGTGCAGCATCGCGAAGCACTCCGGCGGAAACCGCGGGATCTCGTGATAGCGGACGCGCCCATCCTGCGTGAGCGTGTCGCCGATGCCAAAGCCGGCATGGCCGACCAAGCCGACGATGTCGCCGGCGAAGGCTTCGTCGATCGTCTCGCGCTCCTGGCCGAAAAGTTTCATCGAGCTGGAGAGCCGCACCTTCTCGCCGGACTGCGCGTGCGTCACCACCATGTCGCGCTCGAAGCGGCCGGAGCACACGCGGACGAAGGCGATCCGGTCGCGATGCTTGGGATCCATGTTGGCCTGGATTTTGAAAACGAAACCCGAAAAAGCAGGGTCGTCGGGCGCAACGATTTGGTCGCCGGACCGGTGCGGCGCGGGCGGAGCCGAGCGGGCGAGGAAGGAATCGAGCAGGAGCTGGACGCCGAAGTTATTCATGGCGCTGCCGAAGAAAACCGGGGTGAGCTGGCCGGCGAGCACGGCCTCGGCGGAATACTCCTTGCCCGCGAGCTCCAGCATCTCGAGCTCCTCGAGGACGCGTGCGAAGTCGCCGGGGTCGAGTTTTTCCCGCACTAGCGGCTCGTCGAGACTGGTGATCGTGACCGGCGCGCGATAAGCGCCGAGGCTCGTGCGCTCGAAGAGGTGCACCTGCTTGGTCTGGCGGTCGAACACACCCTTGAACTCCGGCCCGGTGCCGAGCGGCCAATTCACCGGGAACGCGCCGATGCCGAGAACGCTCTCCAGTTCGTCCACGAGCGCGATCGGATCACGCGTGGGGCGGTCGAGCTTGTTCATGAAGGTGAAGATTGGCACGCCGCGCCGGCGGCAGACCTCGAAAAGCTTTCGCGTTTGCGCCTCGATGCCTTTGCCCGCGTCGATCACCATCACGACCGCGTCCACGGCGGTGAGCACGCGATAAGTGTCCTCGGAAAAATCCTTGTGGCCCGGCGTGTCGAGGAGATTGATGCGGTAGCCGTCGTAGTCGAACTGCAGGACGGTCGAGCTGATGGAAATGCCGCGCTTGCGCTCGAGCTCCATCCAATCGGAAGTCGCCGCGCGCTGGTTTTTGCGCGAGGTCACCGAGCCCGCGAGCTGCACCGCGCCGCCATAGAGCAGAAGCTTTTCCGTCAGCGTGGTTTTACCTGCATCCGGATGGGAAATAATGGCGAAGGTGCGGCGCCGTGAGATTTCGTCTCGCATCGAAGGGGCGCGAATTTCCGGCAAACGCGGGTGCTTTGCAAGCTGGTGGAACGGGGTGCGGGGTCACTGCCGGACTTGGGTGTTCTTGCTTCGCGCGGCGGGCGGTGTAAAAGCATGCGCATGTCTGCCGAAGCCGGGAAATTTGCGCCGCTCGATGAACTCGAGCAAAGGCAGGTCGACGCGAAGAATTACAAGCGAAAGCTGAAGGAGCAGGGGCTCAAGCTGCTGCAGCTCCAGCGCGTGCTCAGCGAGCAGAAGCGGTCGGTGATTGTGGTGTTGGAAGGCCCGGACGCGTCTGGCAAGGGCGGCGCAATCAAGCGCCTAGTCGAGCGGCTCGATCCGCGACTGGTGCGTGTTTATTCCATCATCAAGCCGACCGCGGAGGAGAATGCGCATCACTATTTGTGGCGCTTCTGGAACAAGATGCCGGCCTACGGGAACATGACGATCTTTGACCGCTCGTGGTATGGCCGGGTGCTCGTCGAGCGCGTGGAGAAGTTTGCGACGGAGGACGAATGGCAGCGCGCTTATCGCGAGATCAACGAGCTCGAGCGGACTTTGCTCGATGACGGCGCCGTGTTGGTGAAATTTTATCTCCACATCACGAAGGACGAGCAGCTCTCACGCTTTAAAGCACGCGAAGGCGATCCGCTGAAGCACTGGAAGATCAGCGACGAAGACTGGCGCAATCGCAAGAAGTGGTCGCAACACAACGCCGCGGCGCAAGAGATGTTCGAGCGAACCTCCACGGAGCGCGCGCCGTGGCACGTGATCGGCGCGAACTACAAATGGTTCGCGCGGCTCAAAGTATTGAAGACAGTGGTGAAGGCGCTGGAGAAAGCGGACGTTCGGTGAGCAGGGCAGTCGCGCTGGCTTTTCTCGCCTGCTTCGCGTTGAGCGGGTGCGATCAGATCTTTCAAAACCCCGCCACGCGCGCGCTCAGCGCCGGGGAGCAAAAGGAAAAAGCGGGCGACTATAACGCCGCCATCCAGTCCTACGAAGCGGCCCTGGACGGCAGTCCGAAATCGGCCGACGTGCACTACCGGCTCGCGCTGATTTACGATGAGAAAATAAAGGATCCAGTTTCCGCGACGCATCACTTTCAGCGCTATCTGGCGCTCGCGTCGCGCGGGCCGCATGCGAAGGACGCGCGGAGATTCATCGACGAAGATCAACTTAAGATCGCGACTGCGTTTTCAAAGGGCGCCTTCATGACCCAGCAGGACGCGGTGCACTTAAAAAAAGAGAACGACGATCTCCGCGGGCAGGTCGCGAGGCTCCAGGCGCCAAAGATCGCAAGCATGCCGGGGAACGTGAGCGCGAAGAAAACGCCTCCGGCCGGCGCGAAGACTTATACGGTGCAATCCGGCGACACGCTGGCAAAGATTTCGCGGCAATATTTCAAAACTGCGGCGCGCGCCAAAGACATTCAGGATGCGAACCACAACCTCCTGGCCGGCACCACGAAGCTGAAGCCTGGAATGGTGCTGCTGATTCCCGCGAAGTAGGAGCCCGCGGCTACTCGTTGACCGCGTCAATGAGCTGGCGGAGGCGCCCGAAGTTGTATTGGTGCGGCGTGAGGATGAGGCGGGGGAATTGCGCGAGCTCGGGCTCGTTTTTTTCCTCCGGCAGGGCGGGACCCTGCTCGATCCGGCCCTCGATCAACATGTCGGCAAAACGGTTGTTTAACGAAGTGATGGCATCGTCACTGAGGATCTGCTGCATGCGCACCACCATTTTTTTGCCGACCCAGCGATACGAAACGAAGTTTTTGTAAAACTGCAGGATCTCCGCCACGGCTTCGTCCACGCCTCCCACCACCTTGAAAAGAGCGAAGTCGGTTTCGGAGACGAGACCGAAGTTCAGCAGGTGATCGTGCAGGAACTGCAGCCAGGTCTGCCAGTAGCTCCCTCCCGGCCGGTCCACGAGCACGAGTGGGATGATGCGCGCCTTGCCGGTCTGCATCAGCGTGAGCACTTCGAAGCCTTCGTCGAGCGTGCCAAAGCCTCCCGGGAAAAGCGCCACGGCATGGGTTTCCTTCACGAAATTCAGTTTGCGCGTGAAGAAATAGTTGAAGTTCACCAGCTTCGCATCGCCGTAAATCGTTTCGTTCGCGCGCTGTTCAAAGGGTAAACGGATGTTTAAACCGAAGGAATGCTCGCGGCCGGCGCCGCGTTGCGCCGCGCCCATGATTCCGTCGCCGCCGCCAGTGATGATCATGTAATCGTGCTCGCGCATTTTCCGCGCGAATTCCTCCGCCGCGACGAACGAAGCTTCCTCCGGCCGGATGCGGGCCGAGCCAAACACGACCACCTTTTTCGCCGCCGTGTAAGGGGCGAAAACGCGAGCGGCGTGCCGCAGTTCCTTGAGCGAACGGTTGAACAATTTGAGGTCCGCGACCGAGAGGCCGTCGCGTCCCATCTTGAGCGCGGTCGTCACCATTTCCTCGATCAGGTCGCATGATTTTTCGCAGCCGAAATCCGCGACGAGTTTCTTGATCCGTTCGTCGATTTCCTTGTTGCCACTGCTGCGCGGAGGATGTGAGGACAGGGCGTGAATTCCGCCACCAGTAAAATCAGGCATTCGTGAAAAGATGAGGGAGGAGCATGACGTGATGAAGTAAAAACGGACGAAATCGCTTTTCCGGCCGAGCATTCGTCCATCATCTTTGCCTCTTCATGATCATCGTCATCCGACCCCACACGCCGCGCGAGAAAATCGAGGAAGTGATCGAGGAGGTGCGGAAGCTCGGCTACGATCCGCGCCCGATTTTCGGCACGAACCAAACGGTGATCGCCGCGCTGGGGGACGAGCAGACGCATCACACGCTCGAGTCGCTCAGCGTCTTTCCGCAGGTGGAAAACGTCATGCGCGTGCAGAAGCGCTACAAACTCGTCAGCCGCGAATCGCATCCGGAAAACTCCGTCATCGACGTCGACGGCCTGCCGATCGGCGGCTCCCAGTTCTGCGTGATGGCCGGCCCCTGCTCGGTGGAAAGCGAGGAGCAGCTCCTTTCGACGGCGCGCGCGGTCAAACAAGCGGGCGCGACGGTTTTACGCGGCGGAGCTTACAAGCCGCGCACGTCCCCCTATGAATTTCAAGGGCTCGGCAAGGAAGGGCTGCGCCTGCTTGCGCTCGCAAAACGCGAGACGGGTTTGAAAATCATCACGGAAGTGTTGAGCGAATACGACGTGGAGCATGTGGCGGAAACGGCGGACATCCTGCAGATCGGCGCGCGCAACACGCAGAATTTCAGTCTGCTCGTCGAGTGCGCCAAAACCGGCAAACCGATTCTGCTGAAGCGGGGATTGAGCGAGCGCGTGGAGGAGTGGCTGCTCGCCGCTGAGTATATTTTGAGCTATGGCAATCCAAACGTGCTGCTGTGTGAACGAGGCATTCGCACTTTCGAAACTTACACGCGCAACACACTCGATCTCGCTGCCGTGGCGATCGCCAAAATGGAGTCACACCTGCCAGTCATCGTCGATCCCAGCCAGGGCTGTGGCCGCGCGGACCTAGTGAAAGTGCTTTGCCGCGGCGCAATCGCAATGGGTGCTGATGGCTTGCTGATCGAAGTCCATCCCAACCCCGCCGAGGCGCTCAGCGACGGTCAGCAGCAGGTGGATTTTCCAGCGTTTCAACAACTGATGAACGAGCTGCCGCCCTTTCTCCAACCGGCCGGCCGGACTTCTTGAATGGCGAATTCGACGCGGTGCTACTTCCGGTTCTGCTCCACGTAATCCGCAATCGTATTCACCGTCGCCAAGGCGTTCTTCGCGGTTTCGGAATTTGGAACTGAGACACCAAACTGTTTCTCCAGCGAAACCACCAGCTCGAGGGCGTCAATGGAATCAAGGCCGAGACCTTCGGGGCCGAAAAGTGCGAGGTCGTCGGCAATCTCCTCCTTTGGCGTTTTCAGCATCAGGTTCTCGACCATCATCTCCTTGATGGACTCTTTCAAAGCTTGGTCTGCCATGGCGGGAGTGCGTTAATCGTTGGAAAGGGCAGGGGGAGCAAGCAATTATTTCCGCTGCCGATTCTGCATGCCAAAACTCCGGCTCGATCAACTGCTTGTGGCGCGCGGCCTTGCGGAAACCCGTGAAAAAGCGCAACGCTCGATCATGGCCGGAGAGGTGCGGGTGGGGGAGCAAATCGCCGACAAACCCGGAACTCGCGTCGGTGATGACGTGGAGATTTTCCTCAAGACCACCAGCCGATATGTCGGTCGTGGCGGGCTGAAACTCGAGGCAGCGCTCAAGCATTTCGAAATCGATCCGACGGGACAAATCTGCCTCGACATCGGGGCATCGACGGGTGGCTTTACCGACTGCCTGTTGCAGAACGGCGCGGAGAAAGTGCGTGCGATCGATGTCGGGCATGGGCAGTTGCATTGGAAAATTCGCAGCGATCCGCGTGTGATCGTGCAGGAGAAACTGAATGCGCGTTTTCTCACTGGCGCTGAAGTGCCGGAGGCGATTGCGCTCTGCGTGATCGACGTGTCGTTCATCTCGCTGA
>JAXDQV010000223.1:0-5427 GCA_034667645.1 Chthoniobacter sp. | reverse complement strand
CCTTCAGGGTTTCCCCCATTGAGAAAAATTCTCGACTGCTGCCACCCGTAGGTGTCTGGACCGTGTCTCAGTTCCAGTGTGACTGGTCGTCCTCTCAGACCAGCTACCCGTCATAGCCTTGGTGAGCTTTTACCTCGCCAACAAGCTGATAGGCCGCGGGGTCATCAAGAAGCGCCAGGTTGCCCCGGCTTTGGCGTCCCGAAGATGTCTTCGGTGGCCACATGCGGTATTAATTCGCCTTTCGGCGAGCTATCCCCCACTTCTCGGCAGATTCCCCACGTGTTACGCACCCTTACGCCACTAGACTTGCTCTGTATTGCTACAAAACAAGCCCCGTTCGACTTGCATGTCTTATCCACGCCGCCAGCGTTCGTTCTGAGCCAGAATCAAACTCTCCGTGAAAAGTTTGCCCGGACGACTGCTAAAGCCGCCGGTAAAATCTGACCGTTTCAATTACCTGCCTCCGACCGTGGTCGGGGACAGGGTTTGTCCGATCTTTAAATGTTGAATCAAAGATTTGACGTGTAACGCACAATTCAATTTTTGCTGTCAATTTAGCCCCGAATCGCTTCGGGGCCGACCGTTCTGAATTTTCCCATCGAAATTCCAGAATCAAACTTTCAAAGACCAGCGTTCATTCACGACTTCGGGCGACAAAAAACTCAACCTCGCGTCCGACTCCAATTTCACCCTCTCGGGCTTGATCATCGTCGGGACAAGATTGAGTCAATCTGAAGTCCCAAAAGTCTAAAGAACTACTCACTCACGCGAGCCCCGTTTTCTGCGGGGAGTTCAAAATAGCGGGAGCCGCGAACCAGTCAACGAAAAACTTCCGAAAATTTTCAGTTCAAGTTCCGGTCCGTGCTCTAATGGCCTTCCATTCCGCTGCGGGGAGCGGAAAAACTAGGCGCCCCGCTCCCCGCCGCAAGAAAATTTTTAGATTTCTTTGCCGCCGAGTGCCACTTCAATCGACGTCGAAGGTCCTTGAGGGTCGGCGCTAGTGGATGACCGTAGTGGTGGATGTCGTCGAGGTGGGCGCCGGCACCACCGCGCGATGCACTTCCGAAGACGTGCGCGTTGTTGTGGTGTGTGCGACGGGCGCGGGCGCCGTCTCGTTCCGAATGCAGCCGGTCAGGCTGAGGGAGATGAGTAGTGTAGGCAGTAGAGCCTTTGGAGATGTTTTCATATGTATAACATTCGTGTGTGCCACTGCGCTGGGCCGTTCGGTCCTTTGAAATACCCTTAATCGATCTTGCATTTCTTCTACTTGCCAGCCTCACATTAAGGCGTGATCAGGCGCGCCAGTCATAAAACGCATCCAGGTTCTGCGAAAATGGCCCTTGCTCTCTGGCTGGGCATCTTCGGAAATTCCGGCATGGCCTCCACGGAGGACCAAACTTGGAAATTCGACAGCCGCAGCAATGGCATCGAGTTTTACAGCAGGCCGCGAGCAGGTTCGAGCATTCGAGAGTTCAAAGCCGTCTCCACCATCGACGCGGCGGCAAATGCCATCCAGAACGTCCTTGATGATCGTGATGCCTATCCGCGTTTCATGCCCTACGTTCGCGAATGCCGAGTGATCTCGCATGAGGGCACAGTGCTCATCGCGTATCAACATCTCGCCCCTCCGTTCGTCAGTGAGCGCGATTACACCGTTCGATTGGAAAAACAGATCCTGCCTGCCACCGCCGGAGGAGCGTATCGCACGAGGTGGGTTCCAGCGAATGATGCGGGACCGCCGGAACGTCCCGGCATTGTTCGCGTAAAAATCAACGAAGGGAGCTGGTTGATTGAGCCCCTCAATGCAAACGCTTCGCGCGCCACCTACTGCATCTACACCGACAGCGGCGGCACTTTGCCGGCGTTTATCGCAAATCGCGCGAACGTGATCGCGATCGGCAAGCTCTTTGACGCAATCCGGAAGCAAGTCAAAGATCCGAAATACACTTCGACTCGCTAGTTCACCGGATGGCGCTCGAGAAAAACCCGCCGCCCATCGAACTTAAGCCTCCGCGGCAGCCTGCAATTTTTCCAGTTCTGCCCATCGCGCGTAAAGCAGCGCCGTCTCCTCTCTCGCCGCTTGCAGTTTCGCCTCGATCTTTGAATAATCGGCGCCGCGGCTCTTGAAAAAATCGGGATCCGCGAGCCGAGCCTCGATGCGCGCGATTTCGGCGTCCGCTGCAATGATCGCCGCCTCCATTCCCGCGAGTTCGCGCTCTTCTTTCCACTTCAGTTTCGCTTTCTTTCGTTTCGCGAACTGAACGCTGGACCCGCCGCGGGCGCTCGCATTCTCAACCGACTCCGCTGGGGCTTTTTTCTCAGCACGCTTTTCCAAATACCGGTCGTAATTACCGACGTGATAGCTGACGCTTCGATCCGCTTCAAAAGCCAGCACCGCCGTGCAGACGCGATTCAAAAAATAACGATCGTGACTCACGACGATTACGCTTCCACCGAACCCGACGAGCGCTTCCTCCAGAAGGCGTAACGTTCCCAGATCCAGATCGTTGGTTGGTTCATCGAGGATCAGCACGTTGCCGCCGCGCTTGAGAATTTTGGCCAGGAGGACGCGGCTTCGCTCGCCGCCACTCAGCTGGGTGATCTTCGTATTGATGCGATCTTCCGTGAAGAGAAACCGACGCAAATAGCCGCGGAGCGTGATGTTCTCCTCACCGAGCTTCACATACTCACTGCCTTCGCCCACCTCTTCCCAGACCGTCTTCGCATCGTCGAGCAGTAGACGGTTTTGATCTACGTAATTGATCTCGGTTCGCGCTCCGATTTTTACTTCGCCCGCCGTAGGCGCGAGTTGACCCAGCATGATGCGCAGGAGCGTGGATTTTCCCAAACCGTTGCGGCCGACGACACCGAGCCGCTCGCCTTCGGTCAAACCAAGCGACACATTTTCAAAAAGAGTCCGCCCACCCAACTCCATGCCGACTTTGCATAATTCAATCACGCGATTCGCGAGCTTCGGAGCAGGCGGAATGATCAGGTCCACGTCCAGTTCTGCTTCGGGTGCGTCGTGTCCCGCCATTTCAAAATAACGCTCCACACGATCCACGGATTTTGTCCGGCGCGCCCGCGGGGCCTTGCGCACCCAGGCCAGTTCGCGTTTCAGAAAACGCTGGCGTTTGTGCTCCTGCAGTTCCTCCACCGCATCGCGTTCCGCGCGAGCGAGCAGGTAATCGGTGTAATTTCCATCATAACTACGAAACTGCCCGCGCGCGAGCTCGACGATGCGCGTAGCGACGCGGTCGAGAAAATAGCGATCGTGCGTCACGAACAGGCAGGTGCCCGCGTAGCGTGCCAGGAAATCTTCCAGCCACTCGATCGATTCCGTATCGAGATGGTTCGTCGGCTCGTCCAGGATCAAAAAATCAGGCCGTCCGAGCAATGCGCGACATAGCGCGACGCGACGCTTTTCTCCGCCGGACAACGTCGAAACCGCCCGCTCTGGAGGTGGCGCGTGCAAATTGGTGATCAGGCTTCCCGCACGATGCTCAAGATTCCAGCCATCGAAGTGTTCGATCTGCTCGAGCACCAGCCCGCTGCGTGAACTCTCGGGCGGCAGTTGCTCGTATTCCGCCAGCAGATCGAGCACCCGTTGCGCGCCCGCAATGATGTTCGCATGCACCGTCGCGCTTTCATCCAGAGCGAACTGCTGCGGCATGTAGCCTGTCACGAGATCGCGCCGCGGATTCAACTCGCCCGCGTCCGGCGGAAGCACGCCCGCGGCGATCTGCAGGAACGTCGATTTCCCTGATCCGTTCCGGCCCACCAGGCCCACCCGTTCTCCATCTAGGATGGTCAGCGAAGCTCCATCGAGCACCGTCTGGGCTCCATAACGCACCACGAGCGCCCGCGCGCTGGCAATCACGCTCGGCGCCGCTTCACTCATAAGTCTCGGCCTCCCTGTGTGATCAAGCTGCCGTCCATCACAACTGCGACTCGGCCAGTCCGGCTACATGCTCGACTGGAGTTCCCAGCGTCACCTTGCCTTCGCTGTCCAAGGTCACCGGCCGCGCCTTCCGTTTATCGATTTCAAAGAGCTGCGTTTGTCTGGCGGCAAAGCTCCGATTCAATACGTTTAAATTTGCCTCATCGTTCAAACGAATGGACCGGCTGTCGAAATTCGCCGAGCCGACGGACGTAAAGAAACCATCAGCTACTAGGAGTTTCACGTGAACCATTGAAGGCTCATACTCATAGAGCCTTATTCCCGCTCGCAGAAATTCCGCCCAGTGTCGGCGTGAAGCGTGACGGACAAGCTTTTGGTCAATGTGCCGCCCCGGAATTAAGATTTCCACCTTTACGCCTCGCTTGGCAGCCGCAATCAGTTCCTGTCTGGTTAGGCGGTCAGGCAAAAAGTAAGCATTTTCGATGACCAATGTCTTTTGTGCTGAGGCGATAGTCATCAGATACATAAGATGAACATCAATGTCGCCGAACTGGGGAGAGCTTTTGAACGCCTGTGCCAGATAACTTCCGGCGGGATTCAGTGGAGGGAAATAGTCGCTGTCCAGCAATACCGATCCGTCCGCCTTTAGCCAGTTATCCATAAAGATCGCTTGCAGTTGCGCGACCACAGGTCCGGTGACCTCGTAGTGATTATCCCGCCACTGCGGTGGTTTGGCATTCCCTTCCCACTCATTAGCGATTCCTACTCCACCGATGAACCCTGTCTTGCCATCTACAATGAGGAGTTTCCGATGAGTCCTGTTGTCGTAATGCTGCAAATCCCACCAAAATAGCTTGTGGTATTTTCGCACTTCCACGCCGGCGTTTCGCATCCGCGCCAGATTCTGATGCCCCATCTTGTTTGTTCCCTGAGCATCAAGCACCGCATGGACTTTCACGCCGGCTTCAGCCCGTTCCGCCAGAGCTTCTGCAAGCTCCCGGGCGACATTGCCATCCCAAAAAACATAGGTTTCGAAGTTGATCGATCGGCGCGCTCCCCGAATCGCTTTCAACATCGCTGGAAAGATCTCGTCGCCATTAACTAATGTGACGATCTTATTACCGGGGCAGAAACTAGATCCGAGTAAAGTTCCCATCGCCTGTCGGAACTCCGCCGAGTCCGTCGGAGGAGAAGCCATAAGTGGCTCGCGCAGCTTCTTGCCACCTTGAAAAGCGCAACCGGCAAGAACAAGTAAGTGAAGCGCCAATAGCGACGCTCGCATCGTGGTGAACATTTCGGGATTAGACTTCAGATCGCAGTGGCTATGCAAGAATATGCGTCTCGATGCGCAAAAGGGATTCGCTGTCTTACGAAAGCAGCTAATCAGAAAAGTGTTCGAGTAAGTCGACTACCGTTTTTTGAGGCTCGGTAACCTGGTGCAATATTCCCTTGAAGATCGTCTCTTTCGCAGCCGCAACCAGGCGGGGCTGCAAGTCCTGCTGCGGATGTTTCAAAGTTCCGGTCAG
>JAXDQV010000222.1:0-14969 GCA_034667645.1 Chthoniobacter sp. | reverse complement strand
CGGGCGCCATTTCATGCGAAGTCTCCGTCGGCATCGGCCGATTTTCACTCGCGATCTCCGACGCATAAGTGGATTCCACTTTGCCAAACTGCACCCGGTCGCCATCGGCGAGCTGCGCCTCTTGGATGGCCTTGCCGTTTACGCGCGTCCCGTTCGTGGAGTTCAAATCGCGGAGATGGTAATCGCCGCCGGTCAACGTGAGTTCCGCGTGATGGCTCGAGACAGAGGCATCCTCGATTTGGATCGCGTTGTCAGGAATGCGTCCGAGGGTGATCTGGTCGTTCGAGAGTTCGTGCGTGACCTCGGTTCCATCCGTCATGGAGACAATGAGCTTCGGCATAGTGGTCAAAAACTATCAGCGCGATTTTGTTTCCTCAATCAATTTGCGGAACTCCCCGAAAAAGTAGTGCGCATCGTGCGGCCCCGGCGCCGCTTCGGGATGATACTGCACGCTGAAAACGGGATGCTCGCGATGCCGCAGGCCCTCCACCGTGCCGTCGTTTAGATTGATGTGTGACACCTCCACGTTGGACGGCAACGAATCGGCGTCGACGGCGAAGCCGTGATTCTGCGCCGTGATCGCAACTCTTCCAGTCTGCACATCTTGGACGGGCTGATTGCCGCCGTGATGGCCGAACTTCAGCTTAAAGGTCTTTCCGCCAAACGCATAACCGAGGAGCTGATGTCCGAGACAAATGCCGAAAACCGGCGTCTTGCCCACCAGCTCGCGCAGCGTCTCATGCGCGTAACCGAGCGCTGCCGGATCGCCGGGGCCATTGGATAAAAAAACGCCGTCCGGTTTCAGCGCAAGCACGTCCGCAGCGCTGGTCTGCGCCGGAACCACCCGCACCCTGAAACCCTGCTGGCGCAGGTTGCGCAGGATGTTGTGTTTAATCCCAAAATCGTAGGCGACGATTTCGTGGCCAATGGGCGGAAGCTTCTCAAACGCTTCGCCGTTTTCGCCGATCTCGGTGTTCGATCCGTCACCTTTCACGATCGTCCACATGCGCGATTGCGTATCGCCCGGATCCCAGTCGTAAGCGGCCCGCGCCGTCACCTCCTCGACGTAATCCATCCCGACCATCCCCTCGCCTTGTTGCGCCAGCGACACTGCATTCGCCGGCAAGGATTCCTCGGTCGTCAGACATGCTTTCATCGCTCCTTTTTCCCGCAAATGCCGCGTCAGAGCGCGTGTGTCAATGCCTTGGATTCCGGGGATGTTCCACTTTTGCAAATAATCGTGCAGCGACATCTGCGAGCGCCAGTTGCTTGCGATCGCGCTCAGCTCTTCGATCACGAATCCGCGCACGTGCGGTCCGCCGCTCTCGTCGTCGAGCGCGTTGACGCCGTAGTTGCCGATGAGCGGATAGGTCATCGCGACGATCTGTCCGCGATAGGAGGGATCGGACAGCACCTCCTGGTAGCCGGTCATCGAGGTGTTAAAAACCACCTCGCCCAGTGCCGTGCCGGTTGCGCCGAATGATTCGCCTTCAAAAATCCGGCCGTCTTCGAGAGCGAGAGTCGCGCGCATGCGGCGCACTTTCGCGGCTGCGTTTTTATTTTCAAATGCAAAATCCGCCGTGAACATCATGAGCGTCGACCCAAATAAAAAAGGCGCTCTGGTCAGATCTCAGCGATCAATTTTCCAAAGCGCCTTTTTCACCCCGCAGATGCCGTCGTGGCAGATTCCCGTTCCCTTCTGGAAACAGGCGGATGACCGGACGAGAGCTTTTGACTTCCAATGAAGGCATGTCAGCCACCCCCGCACCCCAGCCTCCTATAGTCATTCATACCGGATCGGGTTCTCCGCCGTGTCGCGAACAACGCAGGGCAATTCAAAAAATGTCTCAAAGAACTACTCTCGGAAGCTCACGTGGAGCGCCGCTTTCAGTCGTTCTTTCAAGCGGGTGTGCGCCTCGTTCACTTCGTCTGCTGTCAGTGTTCGCACCGCTGATCGGTATGTCAACGAATAAGCCAGCGCCTTCATTTCACGCGGGACTTTTTCGCCGGAGGGATCGGAAAAAACATCAAACAGCTCGACGTCCGCCAGTAGCGGTTCGTTAGCATTCTGTAAAACAGCCGTTAACTCAGCGTGCGTGCAGTTTTTGGGTGCGAGCATCGCGATGTCGCGTGTCACCACGGGATATTTTGAAATCCCACAAAACTTTTTCTCCTCCGCATCCGCCGGCGGGAGACCGATCTCGGCAATCACCACCGAGGCTGCCACATCGAGCTCGCGGGCTCGCGCCGGCCACAGCAATCCCATCGCGCCAATTCTCACATTCTTGAACAGAATCTCGGCGCAGAGCGCCAGCGCGGGATTCTCCATCGGGCGGGTTTCCAAATCCTTCCAGCCGAGACTGGCCAGCACTCCTTTCAAGTCAAAGAAGTCCGCCTCGCGCGCATTTTCTCCGCGCCAGGATTTCTCGGCGAGTGGACCGGTCATGGCGAGCGCCAGCTTCGTTTGTTCTTCGCGTTCGCCCGCGAGAAAGCAGCGGCCAAGCTCAAAAATGCGCTGCGCCTTCAAGCCGGCGCGGGCATTGTGCGCGACCGCCGCCAACACTCCCCGCACGAGCGTCGGACGCAGCAACACTTGATCCGAGGCGAGTGGATTGCGGACCTGCATCGCGCCCGGCAACATGTAATCCGGTGTGGCCTCGATCAACGACAGCGATCGCGCTTCGTAAAACCCATGCGCCACCAGCGAGCGCCGGATCTGCATCTGACGGTCGTGTTCGCGATCGGTTTGCGACTCGGAAAAATAGCGGCTCGTCTCGCGAGGCGGAATATTTTCGATGCCGAAAACGCGGGTCACCTCCTCGATCAAATCAATCTCCCGCCTCAGGTCCTGACGAAACGACGGCACGTGCCAGACGTGATCGCCCGCCGTCGTGAGGCCGAACCCCTTCAACGTTTTCGCGATGAACTCGCCGGGCACTTCCGTTCCGAGCACCTGCGTGCTGCGGCCTTTGCGCAGCGTGATCGCGCGGACGAGGTCCGGGACCGAGCCTCCAGTTTGTGTTTCGGGATCGGCCGTTCCATCAGCGAGTTCGTTGATCAAATCGACTGCGCGCTGTGATGCAGCGAGCACGCCCGCGGGATCAACCCCGCGCTCGAAGCGATAGCTCGAATTGCTGATCAGGCCGAGCCTGCGCGCTGTCCGCCGGATTCCGGTCGGATGAAAATACGCGCTCTCGAGAATCACGTTCGTTGTCGTTTGTGTAACACCGGTTTCCTCGCCACCCATCACGCCGGCGATCGCGATCGCACGCGAAGCATCCGCAATCACGAGATCGCCGGAATCGAGTTTGTAAGTGCGCCCATCCAGCGCAAGGAACTCCTCGCCGTTCGTGGCGGTTCGCACCCGAATCGCGTCGTGAAGCCGATCGGCATCGAACGCGTGCAGCGGTTGCCCCATTTCCAGCATGACGAAATTCGTGATGTCCACGACGTTGTTAATCGTGCGGATGCCCGAGCTCGCGAGCTTATCCCGCAGCCAGTCCGGACTGGAGCTGACCTGGACGCCGTGGATTTTTCGCACGGAATAAAACGGGGCTTGTTCCGGCGCTTCAATCCGGATCGTGGAGCTGCTCGCCATCTCCGCGCTGCTTTTTATTTCAGGGACGGTGAAATCTTTATCTATGAGCGCCGCAACTTCGCGCGCGATCCCGCGATAACTCAGCAAATCTGCGCGGTTGGGCGTGATCTCCAGGTCGAGAATCGTGTCGCTCGGGAAAAGCTCCCCGAGCGGCGCGCCGACACGAGCAGATTGCGGCAGAATGAGGAGACCGTCCGCGCCTTCGCCAAGCCCGAGTTCCTTCGAGCTGCAGAGCATTCCCTGCGATTCGACTCCGCGCAGTTTGCCGACTTTGATTTTGAAATTTCCCGGAAGCTCCGCGCCGGGCTGCGCGAGCGGCACCTTGTCGCCGATGCGGTAATTGTTCGCACCGCAAACGATCTGTCGCGGTTCGCCGCCGCCGTCATCAACCTTGCAAACGCTGAGCCGGTCGGCATTCGGATGCTGATTCGATTCAACGATCTGCGCGACGACGACTTTGTCGATGTTCACCCCACGTTCCTCGACGCCTTCCACTTCCACCCCGGCGCGCGTAAGCAGTTCCGTCAACTCCGCGACGGTCGCCGGAAGGGCGACAAATTCCTTGAGCCATTTCAGCGAGACTCTCATCAGCGAAACTGCTCCAGAAAACGCACGTCGTTTTCCGTGAAAAGACGAATGTCGGTGACGCCGGACATGATCATTGCGAGTCGATCCAGACCGAAGCCAAACGCGAATCCGCTCACGCGCTCCGGATCGTAAGCCTCATCGCCGCGCTTCCTGTTGATCGACTCGAAAACCGCGGGATCGACCATGCCGCAGCCGGCGAGTTCGAGCCATTTTTCGCCGGTTCCGAGCGACGTCGCTTTGATGTCGATCTCGAAGCTTGGCTCGGTGAAGGGAAAGAAATGCGGACGAAAGCGCACCCGCGCGTCATTTCCCAAAAGCTCGCGAAAGAAGAATTCGCACGTGCCTTTGAGGTCGGCGACGGTGACCTGCTCATCCACGTAGAGACCTTCCATCTGGTTGAATTGCGCGAGGTGCGTGGCATCGGCTTCGTCCCGACGATACGCCGCGCCGGGGCCGATGATGCGGATTGGCGGCGGCTGCGATTCCATCGTGCGGATTTGGATGGTGGATGTGTGCGAGCGCAACAGCCGGCCATCGGGCAAATAGAACGTGTCCTGCTCGTTGCGTGCGGGGTGATCGGGCGGCGTGTTCAGCGCGTCGAAGCAATGGAACTCCGTCTCGATATCCGGCCCATCAGCGAGCACAAAACCCATCCGGCGGAAAATCTGGATCGCGCGATCGAGCAGTCGCGTGATCGGGTGCAGCGAGCCGACTGGAACCCGCGTGCCCGGCAGGGTGACGTCAATTTCCGAAAGGGCTGCCGTGTCGCGACCGTCCGCCAGCGCGGCTTTGCGCGCATCGAGGGCGCCCGTAACGGTTTGCCGCACCTCGTTCAGCAGCTTGCCGATGCGCGGCTTGTCGTCTTTCGACAAGGTCTTCATCCCCTCGCTGGCCAGCGAGATGCTGCCGGCGCGGCCGAGAAATTTGACACGCGTGAGCTCCAGCGCGGTCTCGTCCGACGCCCTTTCGATCTCCGCGAGCGCTTCGGCGCGGATCTGCTCGAGTTGTGATTCCATCGAAATCAGGACGCTCGACCGCAACAGAAATAGTCGGAAATCGTTCGACTCCGCTGCGCTCTGCTCAGGATGAGAGGCTTTCCTAGAAGCAGCTTACGCGGCTGCTTTTTTCGTCTTCTCTTCGAGCGATTTCACCACACGATCGACGACCGCTTTGAAAGTCGCCTCATCGGTGATCGCCATGTCGGAAAGCACCTTGCGATCAAGCTCAATGCCGGTCGCCCGCAGCCCTTCCATGAAGCGGCTGTAAGTGATCCCGTGCGCGCGCGCGGCGGCGTTGATGCGCGAAATCCAGAGCATGCGGAAGTTGCGTTTACGCGTTTTCCGGTCGCGATACGACCAGTATTCCGCCTTCATGATCGCGTTTTTCGCGTAGCGGAAAAGTTTGGAACGGCGGCCGCGGAATCCGCGTGCTTTATCGACGACCCGCTTGCGGCGTTCGCGGCTCGCGGGGGCATTGGTGGCTCTGGGCATGTTGTTTGCCTCGAAAACTCGAGGCTCCTTATTTCAACGAGCTGTTGTTTTGTGGAGCAATCCGGCCAACCTCGCTCGCTGTTGCGCTCCGAGAACGGAGCAGGCGGCCGGATCGTCTGCCGTCAGTTGAACGGCAGGTTTTCTTTAATCCGCGCCATGTCGGTGGAGTGGACGAGTCCAGCTTTCGCGAGATGACGTTTCTTTTTCGCGTTTTTCGATGACATCAAATGCCGGCGGGACGCGTGCGCGCGCAAAATTTTACCGGTGCCCGTTATTTTAAAACGCTTGGCCACGGCTTTTTTCGTCTTGCGACGTGCAATCGATTTCGGCATGGGGCGGCAAAACTAGTGCGCTTCGTTCAAATGACAATTCCTTTTTTGCAACATGGACGGACGAGCGCCCACGCCCAAATTCTCAATTGCAACTCATCCTTGCACCCTTAGTCTGGCCGCGCGTTCGAAATCCGCATTTTCCCTCCATGAAAATACTCGTCATCGATGTCGGCGGCAGTCACGTGAAACTCATGCTTTCTGGCAACGACGAGCGACGAAAATTCGATTCCGGAAAGGACTTCGTCCCGAAAGATTTCGTGAAGCAGGTGCTGGCCCAAACGAGCGACTGGAAATATGAAGCCATCTCGATTGGTTTCCCGGCCGCGATCGTGGACGGGAAACTGGTGCGTGAGCCAGTGAATCTGCCGAAGGAGTGGTTCGGTTTTGACTTCGAAGCGGCCTTCAAGAAACCGGTCAAAGTGATCAACGACGCCGCGATGCAGGCTCTCGGCAGCTACGAAGGCGGTCGAATGCTTTTTCTCGGGCTCGGCACCGGACTCGGCTCGGGAATGGTGTTGAACAACGTGGTGGTGTCGCTGGAGCTCGGTCAGCTTCGTTATTCGGATGAAGAAACGCTCGAGGAGCGAGTCGGCAAACACGCATTGAAAAAACTTGGCGCGACGAAATGGGAAAGAGCGGTGCACGAGGTCGTCGCCATCCTGCAGCACGGGTTCATCGTGGATGACGTGGTGATTGGCGGCGGCAATGCGAAGCGGCTCGAGAAACTGCCGAAAGGAACCCGGCTCGGCGCGAACGAAAACGCGTTTTTGGGCGGCATGCGAATGTGGGGAGAATCGCCATTTTCCGGCAATACGAAAAAGCACCCGCTCGTGATCGTCTGAAGGCGTCGCGGACTACGCAGCCTGAGCCGGGCGCTGGATCGGCACCAGTCGCTGCACGTTTGGCGGGTCGGAGGGCTTCGTCGTCGCACCGCGCGCGCGCGTGCGGAAATAAAGCTGCGCCTGCGCAGGAGTTTCGCCGGGCGCAGGCCGCAACCGCACATAGGAGCCGTCCGCCTGCAATTCCCGCGCTTTGACGCGATCGCTCAAAAACGCGGGCAAAATGTCGCCGATGATTTCGGACCGCAGCTTGGCGTCCTCGATCGGGAACGCCACTTCGACACGCCGGTGGAAATTGCGTGGCATCCAGTCGGCGCTGCCGAGAAAAACCTGCGGCGCCCCGTCATTGGCAAAATAATAAATGCGGCTGTGCTCGAGAAAGCGGCCCACGATGCTGATCACCCGGATGTTCTCGCTCACGCCCGGCACCTGCGGACGCAGGCAGCAAATTCCGCGCACGATCAAATCAATGCGCACGCCCGCAGCGGACGCTTCGTAAAGCGCAGCGATGAGTTCCTCGTCCACGAGCGAATTCAGTTTCACGATGATCCTCGCCGGCCGGCCGGCGAACGCGTGGTCACGCTCGGCCTCGATCATTTCCCGAAAGCGCCGGCAAAGATCGAAGGGCGCCACGAGGAGTTTTGCCAAACCGGAATACTCCGCGAGACCGGTCAGGGTGTTAAACAATGTTGCCACCTCGCGGGTCAGCTCCACATTCGTGGTGAGGAGGCTCAAGTCGGTATAAATGCGCGCGGTGCGCGGGTGATAATTTCCGGTGCCGAGGTGCACGTATTGCCGGATGCGGTCTTCGTCGCGGCGGACGATCAGCATCATTTTGCAATGGGTCTTCAGCCCGATGACGCCATAGACGACGTGGACGCCTGCGGCTTCGAGCTGGCGCGCCCACTGGATGTTGTTCGCTTCGTCAAACCGCGCCTTCACCTCGACAATCGTCGTGACCTGTTTGCCGGCGGTTGCGGCATCGCTCAGCGCCTGCACGATCGGCGAATCGCCGCTGGTGCGATACAGGGTCATCTTGATCGCGAGCACCTGCGGATCGGCCGCGGCGCGCTCGACCAACTCCACCAGCGCGTCGAAACTTTCATACGGATGGTGCAGTAAAATATCCTGCCGCCGCATCACCTCGAGCGTGTCGGCCCGCGGAGGCAGCGCCGGATCGTGCGACGGCACGAAGGGCCGGTCGCGCAGTTTGGCGAAGGCGTCGTTGGCGATCAGGGGCGCGAGGTGCGACATCGAAAGCGGTCCGTCGAGCCGGTAAATATCCGCTTCGCCGAGCTTGAAAGTTTCCAGCAACAGCCGCTGCAATTCCGGCGGGCAATCGTGCTCCACCTCGAGCCGGACCACCTTGCCCTTGTTCGAACGCCGCAACTCCTGCTCGATCATCCGCAGCAGATTCTCCGCTTCTTCGTCGTCGATGTAGAGGTCGCCGTTGCGAGTGCTTCTAAATGCGTGCACGCCATCGAGAACAAGCCCCGGAAACAGCTCGCCGACGTAGGTTTTAATCAGCGAGCCCAGATAAATATAATCCCACGGCTCGCCATCTCCCTTTCCGCGCGGAAGCGAGATTAGCCGCGGCACCACGCGCGGCACCTGCACGATCGCGAACAACGGCTCGTCGTCATCGGGCCGCCGCGCGCGCACGATCAAATTATGGCTCTTGTTTAACACCTGTGGAAACGGATGACTTGCATCCACCGCCAGCGGCGTGAGCACCGGAAAAACTTCGTTCCGAAAATATTCGTGCGCCCAATTCGCATTCTCCGCGCTCAGCGCCGGGACGTCGTGGATGTGAATATTTTGCTGCGCGAGCAGCGGGACGATCTCGTTTTTCCAGAGCCTGTATTGTTTTTCCACGAGCTCGTGCGCGAGCGTCTGGATGCTTTGGAAAACCTGCACCGGCGGCATGTCATCCGGGCCGGTGTCCACCGCGCCGCTTTCGATCTGCTGCTTAATGCCCGCGACGCGGATCTCAAAAAACTCGTCGAGATTTGCGCTGAAGATGCTGAGGAACTTCACGCGCTCCATCAGCGGCTGACTGGCGTCTTCCGCCTCCTCCAGAACCCGCCGGTTGAACTCGAGCCAGCTCAGCTCGCGATTGATGAAATTTGCCGGGGCCGTGAAATCCATCACGGCATTTTACAGCGACCCGGCCTCGCAGCGCAATCGGCGGAATGTAACAAGCTGCCAGCCTCACTGCTCCAGGCCAAGTTTCCTCAACTTCGGCACGATGACGATCTGGCAATACGGGTTTCGGTTTTTGTTCTGCCGGTAATAATCCTGATGGTAATCCTCCGCCGGATAAAACTCTCCCGCCTTGACGATCTCCGTCACGATCGGGCGTCCGAAATCCTTTTGCGCGGCCGCCTTTGATTCCTCTGCCGCCGCGCGCTGCGCCTCATTTTCAAAAAAAATCGCAGATCGATATTGCGTTCCCACGTCGTTGCCCTGGCGGTTCAGGGTCGTCGGATCATGGAGCTTCCAGAAGGCCTCCAGCAGTTTTGCGAGCGGGAGTTTCTGCGGATCAAAAACCACGCGCGTCGCCTCCGCATGGCCGGTCGCGCCGGAGCAAATTTGCTCGTAGGAGGGATTCGGACGCTGGCCGCCAATGTATCCCGACGTGACGGAAAGGACGCCCGGCACCTGCTGCAGCACGGCTTCAGTGCACCAGAAACATCCGGCAGCGAGCGTGATGGTTTCCGTGTCGTTTGGCGCGGGTGGAGTTTGAGACGGAGGCGTGTTCATGAGTTCAATGATGTGAGCCGAGAAAGAACGCGCGATCCTCCGCATCGTCATCCGACGGCGTTGGTTTCCACCAGTGACCGTAGAAAAAATCGTGATCCTCGGCGGCGTCGCTATGATCGCGGAAGCCGGCTTCACGCCGGGCATGGTGTGTCGCGCATCCGGTGGTGACGAGCAGGAGAGTCAAAAGCACGGTGCGCATGGCGGTGAAAAATCGGGCCGATCAAATCTCGACGCGAGCTTTTTGCGCCGACGCAGTGGATCACAGTCGCTTTCATTGCGCGCGGCCTGTGGTATGGTGCGCGTCCCTCATGAATCCGGAAACTCCGCACAAAACCGATCGCGTGGCGCGCGCCGCGAAGATCATTGCCAGCGCGCACGATTTCAAAATTTGCGAAGGCTGCGATTCGATCGTGACGGCCCGGGTGGCGACCTGCCCGAATTGCTACGGCTATCGTTTCGACCCGGATGAGCCGGCGGTGATTGCGCAAGCCCAGCTGCTCGCGAGCCGGGAGCAAAGCACCGTCACTGCGCAGGACAT
Organism: Chthoniobacter sp.; assembly: GCA_034667645.1. GTDB lineage: Bacteria > Verrucomicrobiota > Verrucomicrobiia > Chthoniobacterales > Chthoniobacteraceae > JAJPJG01. The sequence goes on along the minus strand of JAXDQV010000222.1, from coordinate 4,821 downwards.
GCTTTGAGCGTGTGATCATCGACACCCACGCGCACCTCGACTATCCGGACTTCGAGGCGGATTTTGCCGACGTGCTCGCGCGCGCCGAGGCCGCCGGCGTGCAGCAAATCATCACCATTGGCACCTCGCTCGCCAGCAGCCGGCGCGCAGTGGATCTGGCGGAAAAACACTCGAATGTGTTCGCTGTCATTGGCGTGCATCCGACCGCCGCTGCTGAGACTGAAAGCGATGTCATCACCCCGTTGCGCGAGCTGGCGAAAAGCCCGCGCGTCGTGGCGATCGGAGAGACTGGACTCGATTACCATCACCTGCCGAGCCAGCAACTGCGGGCTCCCGCGCCCGGCTGGCTCGCCGACATGCCGCTCAACGATCCGCTGGAAGTCGCCGGCGAAATCCGCGACGGAGCTTATTTTTCCGAGCAAGCGATCCTCTTCGAACAACAGCTCGATCTCGCCGCGGAACTCGGGCTCAACGTGGTCATCCACCAGCGGGATGCGTGGGACGAAACGCTCGCGATCCTGCAAACTTACACGGGCCGACTGCGGGGCGTTTTTCACTGCTTCGGCAATACGTTTGCCCAGGCGCAGGAGGTCATCGCCCTCGGCCACATGGTTTCCTTTACCGGCATCGTGACTTTTAAAAACGCGCAGCTTGTTCACGACTGCGCCGCGCGCGTCGCGCCGTCCGATTTTATGGTCGAAACCGATTGCCCCTATCTCGCGCCGGTGCCGTTTCGCGGAAAACGCTGCGAGCCGTCGCACACCCGCTTGGTGGTGGAAAAAATCGCCGCCCTGCGCGGAGTCACGCCGGAATTGATCGCGGAACAAACAACCAAGAACGCGAACTCGTTTTTCCGTTTGGCCCGATAAGCGCGCGCAGGTTGAGATTACTCGCGATTTGTGGATAGTCGGTTTCCCTTGCGCTCCTCCATTCCATTCAAACCGTCGGCCGCCGCCGCATCCGTATGAATAGAGGCTCGGGCGACAGGACGCCGTTTGTCTTTCTCGATCCGCTGGGAAAACGCTGGCCGCGGCTGCGGCTCATTTTTTTAGGGGCGGGCGTTTTGCTCTTCGCCGGCATTGTGCTCTTCGCCCAGGCGCTGTTTGTCAGTCCGGAGCTGCGGCTGCCCGCCTCGGTGCGAAAACTCAAAGGCCAGCTCAAGGCGCTCCAGCAGCAGAACGCGCCGAGCGCGCCGAACGCGGAAACGTGGCAGAAATTCTACCCGCGCTCGCAAGCGGCGCAGGAGCGGCTGGCGAAACTGCGGGAGCAACTCCATCCGAAACAGCGGAAGCTTTCCGAAATCCGGCTCGGGTATTATGTGGACTGGGACCCGAATTCCTACGACTCGCTCGAGGCGCACGCGCGCGAACTGACGCACGTTTGTCCCGAGTCGATGTCGGTGATCGACGGCAGCGGCGACATTCGCGTGGAAGCCATCTCGCGTGTGGAGCACCTCGCGGCGAGCAAGGGCCTCGTATTGATGCCGTTGTTAAACAACCTGGCGGAAAACGCGTGGCAGCCGGAGGCGGTGGAAAGCCTGGCCAGCGGGCCGCCGGCGCGGCGGGACAAGTTCATCGCCGAGCTTTTGAAAAATCTGGACGAGTCCCACGCGGGCGGCGTCGTGATCGATTGGGAGCAGCTCGATCCCGCGTATCAAAAACAACTCACGGAACTGCTCGCCAAAATCGCGGACGCCCTGCACGGCGAGGAAAAGGAGTTGTGGCTGACGGTGCCGATGGGCGACGAGTTTGAGGTCTTCGATCTCGAAGATTTGAGCGAACATGTGGACCGCTTCGTCGCGACGCTTTACGACGAGACGTCCGAAAACGATCCGGCTGGCCCGATCGCCTCGCAGGATTGGTTCGAGGGCTGGCTGCAGGTCGTGACCGGCTACGGCGAGCCCGGACAATGGATCGGCGCCATCGGCGCATACGGTTACGACTGGTCGAGCACGAGCAAGAAAGCGGAGGTGATTTCGTTTTGCGATGCGATGAGCCGCGCGAGCTACGCGGGGGTGGAGAAAGTGGAAACGAAGGAGCCGAGCTACAACCCGTTCTATTCTTATCAAGCGCCGAAAGGTGATCACACGGTCTGGTTTCTCGATGCGGTCACGTTTTTAAATCAACTGCGCGCGGTGCGGTGGTCGAAGCTCGGCGGCCTGGCGATTGGGCGGCTGGGAACGGAGGACCCGCAGATCTGGGACGTGCTCGATTTTAAAAATGTCGACGACGTCTCGGCGGCTTCCATCGCCCGGCTTCAGAAAATGTCGGCGGCGGACACTGTGACGAGTGTGGGCGACGGCGAAATCGTCACGGTGGATGACACGCGCGACGACGGCGTGCGCGAGGTGCGCCTCGAGCCGCGTGGTCGTTTTTCGGAAACCTACAGCGCAGATTTTCCGACCTATCCCATCCTTTATCATCAAGGCGCGGGCGGCGAACACGAGGTCGCGCTGACCTTCGATGATGGGCCGGATCCGAAGTGGACGCCCCAGATCCTGGACATCTTGAAAGCGCGTGGATTAAAGGCGGCGTTCTTTTTGGTGGGACGCCAGGCGGAGCAGTATCCGGGGCTGGTGGAGCGAATCGTGCGCGAAGGCCACGAAATCGGGAATCACACCTACACACACGGAAATATCGCCGAGCAGGGACCGCAGCAAACACGGCTGGAATTGAACGCGACGCAACGGCTGATCGAGAGCATCACCGGCCGTTCGACCACGCTTTTTCGACCGCCCTACAACGCCGACTCGACGCCAGGCCACCTCGACGAACTCGCCCCGCTCAAGCTGGTGCAGGATGACCTCGGCTACTTGATCGTGCTCGAAAAAATCGATCCGGAGGACTGGGCGCGGCCCGGAACAGACGCGATCCTCGAACGCGTAAAGGAGCTGCGGCGCGACGGGAGCATTGTCCTGTTGCACGATGCCGGTGGCAACCGCCAGCAAACGGTGGAGGCCCTGCCCATGATCATCGACTGGCTGCAAACACGCGGCGACCGAGTCGTCTCGCTCAGCGAATTGATGAACATCCCGCGCGACGCCTTGATGCCGCTTGTTCAGAAAAATGCCGATCCGCTGACGCGCTTTGTCACGGGGACCGGCTTCCGCATCTGGCACGCGGTCGAACAGTTCGTCTGGGCGTTCATGATCGCGGCCACCGCATTGATCGCGCTGCGCACCATCATCGTCGCGATTCTCGCGAGCATTCATCATCGAAGAACCGGGAAAGCGGAGAAGCCTTTGTTTGCGCCGCCGCTCAGCATCATCATCGCCGCCTTCAACGAAGGAAAAGTCATCGCGGCAACTCTTCGCTCGGTCAGCGACACGGATTATGCGGGCGGTTTTGAAGTGCTGGTGATCGACGACGGCTCGACGGATCAGACTGCTGATGAGGTGCGAAAGTTTGCGTTTGTCGATAAGCGCGTGCGGCTGATCCAGCAGCCGAACGGCGGGAAAAGTGAGGCGCTTCGCCGCGGCGTCAGCGAGGCCCAACACGACGTGCTCGTCTTTCTCGATGCGGATACGCATTTCGACCGCAGCACGCTCGCCGAACTTGTGCGGCCGCTGCGCGATCTCAAGGTGGGCGCGGTTTCCGGTCACGCGAAAGTAGGGAATCTCAGGTCGTTCATCGCCCGCTGCCAGTCGCTCGAATACACGTGCGGCTTCAATCTCGACCGCCGCGCCTACACGGAGTGGGACTGCATCACCGTCGCGCCGGGAGCGATCAGCGCGTTGCGCAAAAGCGCGATCAAGGACGCCGGCGGATTTTCTCTCGATACGCTCGCCGAAGATACCGACCTGACCTTGAGCCTGCACAAAAAGGATTACCGCGTGGTTTATGCGCCGGAGGCACTCGCCTGGACGGAAGCGCCCGAGACGGTGCGCGCCCTAGCGCGGCAGCGGTTCCGCTGGGCGTTCGGCACACTGCAATGTTTGTGGAAACACCGCGATCTCGTCTTCAATCCGCAATACCGTGCGCTCGGCTGGTTTTCGCTCCCGAGTGTCTGGTTTTTCCAGATCATCCTAGTGGCGATCACGCCCATCGTGGACACGGTTCTCATTCTCTCGCTGATCAGCGGCGGGGGCGGCGCGATGTGGATTTATTTCGTTACCTTCCTGCTTACGGATCTGCTGCTCGCCCTGCTGGCGTGCCGGCTCGATGGCGAAAAATTGCGCCGCGCCTGGATCATTTTGCCGATGCGGCTTATCTACCGGCCTTTACTGAGCTGGGTCATCTGGCGCGCGCTTTACAAGGCACTGAAAGGCGCCTGGGTGACGTGGGGAAAACTCGAGCGCACCGCTTCCCTGCCCGTCCGGGTTTAGTCGGGAAATACGAACCCGTTTGGATATGTTTAAACGCTCGAAGCTCGCGATCTCGGAGTTCGTCAGGATTCTGCAAAGCGGATGGCCGATCTGCTTTCTTCTACTACTGGCGGCATGCACCAAGCCATCCACTCCGCCTGATCCCAACGCGCCCCGGCAGCTCGTGGTTCCGGAGCAGGGCGCTTACACCGGAGCTTACATCGACTTCGGCGATACCGAGGACGACGTCACGCTCGAGCAGATCGAAGGTTTCGAAAAACTCATCGGCAAACACCAGGCCATTGTCGCTTCGTCCAGTTACTGGGGTGAGCAAACCTTCCCCTCTGCGAACCTCGACGTCATCTGGCGTCACGGCTCGATCCCGCTGATCTTCTGGTCGCCGTGGGACAAGCCCTATGCGGAAGATGCCGGGCCGGATCAGTTTTCACTCTCGAGCATTATCGAGGGAAAATGGGACGCTTACATTGATACATGGGCCGACGGAGCACGCTTGTTTA
>JAXDQV010000221.1:0-4882 GCA_034667645.1 Chthoniobacter sp. | reverse complement strand
ATCTGCTTTTGTGCTCGAAAAGTCCCTGCCCGGTTCAAAGCTGGTCGTCTTCACGCGGCGCGGATTCATGGCGGATTTCACGTAGAATCTGCGGCCACAAAGCTCTACGATCTACGCGTTCGCCCCTACGATCGAGGTTTGTCGGAAGCTCGCGCTGAATTGGGGAACGTGGCCGATCCTGCTTCCGTTCGATTCGAATCCAAATCGGACGATCGGCGCTGCGGAGGACACGCTTTTAGCGAAAGGCCTCGTCGCACCCGGTGATCACATGGTCATCATTAGCGACCTCCTCGCAGGCGAGGCGCGCTTCGCCTCCATCCAGCTGCGGTCAGTCCGTTCCGCGACGTAGCGGCGCTCAAGCCGCGCTGTGCAGAAAATCAACCGGCTTCTCTTTTTTCTGCAAGGCCCGGCGCAGTTTCAAGAGCGCGATGTTTTGAAGTTGGCGAATCCGCTCGCGCGTGACGCCAAACTTCTTGCCGACTTCTTCCAGTGTTTTCGGCTTTCCTCCATCCAGACCGAAACGCGAGAAGATGATTTTTTTCTCCCGCTCATCGAGAACGGCGATCAGGTCTGAAACCTCGTCGCGCAGATTCTGATCGCGCAGCATCTCGAATGGTGTTTGCGCCTCCTCGTCACCCACAATTTCACCGAACTCCGTCGAATCGTCGTCGCTGATCGGCGCGTCGAGCGACGCCGGCCGGATAGCAACCGTCTTCAATTGCGATACTTTCGAAGCGACCAGGCCGACCTCTTCGGCCAGCTCCTCGTCTGTCGGCTCACGCCCGAGCTCCTCGCTCATCTGCAAAGCGACGCGGCGGATTTTCGAAATTTTGTCGACGAGATGAACCGGCAGACGGATGGTCTTGCTCTGATTTGCCAGCGCCCGCTTGATCGACTGCTTGATCCACCATGCGGCGTAGGTGCTGAGCTTGCCGCCTTTAGCCGGATCAAAGCGCTCCACCGCTTTCATCAACCCGATATTGCCCTCAGAAATCAGATCGAGCAGCGGCAGCCCGAGATTGCTGTAGTCATGTGCGATCTTGACCACCAGCCGCAGGTTGGAACGGATCATGAGGGAGCGCGCTTCTTTGTCGCCCTTCTGAATCTTCGCCGCAAGACGCACCTCATCCTCGATCGTCAACAGAGGAATCTGTCCGATCTCACGAAGGTAAATCTTAATGCCTGAGTCTGTGTCTTCAGCGGCCATTCTGTGGTTTCTGGTGTGGTGCGATTTTTTCCCCGGTGTTTACTATGTATTCGCAATTCCACACTAAGCCGTTCGCTTATGGGTGGCAAATTGAATTGTTAACGCCGTTAACTATTATCGGATTTCGACACGGCTCTGGTGGCGGCGTTCAAACTTGAACCCCGTCCTTAGTCGTTGGTTTCGATGCTTGCTCACCTCCTATGAGCGTAGAAATCGCGCCCTCGAAGCCGGGCGCGCGCGTGTCAGCGGGAATCCTGCTCCGGGCGCGGTTCGCGGCCGAGTAGCTCGGACATCGCGTGGCGCGGGGATTTCTCCTCAAAGAGAATCGCATTCACCTGCTCGATGATCGGCACTTTCACATCGAGACGCACCGCGCACTCGAGCGCGCTTTTCGCCGTGGGAACTCCCTCCGCCACCATGGACATTGACTCGGCAATCTGCGCCAGCGTCTCGCCGCGGCCGAGCCGTTCACCGACGCCGCGATTTCGGCTGTGCCGGGAAAAACAGGTCACCATCAAGTCGCCGACGCCGCTCAGGCCTTGGAACGTCTCGCGCTGTCCGCCCAAAGCCACGCCGAGCCGCGTCAACTCTGCGAGGGAGCGCGTGACCAATGCGGCCTTCGAGTTGTCTCCAAAACCGAGGCCGTCGCTCACGCCCGCCGCGATCGCCAGGACGTTTTTTAGGGCGCCTCCCAGCTCGATGCCCGCGACGTCGCCACTGGTGTAAGCGCGGAAATTTTCCGCCGAAAAAATCTGCTGCAGTCTTTCCGCGACGGACTCCTGCGCGCACCCCACCACCACCGCCGTCGGCATGCCGCGCGCGACTTCCTCCGCATGACTGGGGCCGGATAGCACGGCAATGGGATTCTCAGGGAAAAGCTCGCCGACGATTTCGCTCATGCGCCGTCCGCTCCCCTGCTCGATCCCCTTTGTGCACGTGAGGATGACCGTGGACGAACGCACCTTCTCGCGCGCGAAGTTTTCCGACACCGAGCGCATCGCTTTCGAGGGCGGAACGAACAATACCAAATCCGCGTCCGCGGCATCGGCCATCGAGTTCGTGGGCCGGATATTTGCCGGCACCTCGATCCCCGGCAAAAATGGTTCGTTTCGGCGCGTCGCTTTCAGCGCCTCGACGTGAGCGGGATCGTATCCCCAGAGCCTGATCTCGCGGCCGCCGCGCGCGAGCAGGATCCCCAGCGCCGTTCCCCAGCCTCCGGCACCCACAACCGCGATTTTTTCAAAGCTCATAAAGGCGCTGCTCCCGTCCCATCTTGAATCTCGCTTTCAGTTTCCTTCTTTTTCTCGAACCGCGGCTCGGTGCCGGTCAGCAGCCGCTTGATATTCGAGCGATGCCGCCACACTGCCAGAACGGCGATGACGAGAGCGAAATAGAAAAAGGGCCACCCATTTCCCTTCCAGACAAAGATCAACTGCAACACGACGACGACCGGCACGGTGATCGCCGCAAAGATCGAGGCGAGCGAAACATAACGCGTCAAAAAAAACAGAAGGAGCCAGACACAAAACGACAGCACGCCTGCCACCGGAAGCATTCCGAGGAGCACGCCGGCGGAAGTCGCTATCCCCTTCCCGCCCTTGAAGCCGAGCCAGATCGGGAAATTGTGTCCGAGGATGCAGCAAACTGCGCCCATGATGCCGGCCGCAGCGAGCGGGATCTCGTGCGCTCCCAGCACCATTGCGAGCCGCACTGCGATCAATCCTTTCAACGCATCGAGGACGAACACCGGTATGCCCCATTTTTTGCCGAGCACGCGCAGCACATTGGTCGCGCCGATGTTGCCGCTGCCATGCTGCCGGATGTCGATCCCGCGCGTTTTCGCCACGAGAAATCCGAACGGAATCGAACCGAGCAAATAGCTGATCACCACGATCTCGAAACCGGCAAAAATCATCAGCGAAATGCTGGGGGTTTTAGCAACGGCGCGCGAGCACCGTTTTCAACTCCGCAGTCCGCTTTTTGCTCTCAGCTCGTTTTCGATTTTTCCGAGTGGCAGGCAATTGATCACGTCCTGGCGCGTGAGCCAGCCCTTGCGAGCCGCGGCCACGCCGAACCACAGATGTTGCAGCCGCGCGATGTCGTGAGCGTCCGGGTTGATCGCGCATTTCACGCCTTTGCGTTTGGCCAGCGGCCACCAGCGCCAGTCCATATCGAGCCGGTTCGGATTGGCGTTGAGCTCGATCACGGTTTTTGTCTCAGCCGCGGCTTCGATCACGGCGGGAACGTCCACTGCATATGGCTCGCGGACGAGCAGTCGCCGACCCGTGACGTGGCCCAGCATCGTCACGTGCGGATTTGAAATTGCGCCGATGATGCGACGAGTCATCTCGGCTTCCGGCAGGGTAAAAACGGAATGCACCGAGGCAACGACGTAGTCGAGTTGCGCAAGAATTTCGTCGGGAAAATCGAGCGTGCCGTCCTTCAAAATATCGCACTCCACTCCCGCAAAAAGCCGGAAGCCGTCATACGTCTCATTGAGTTTTTTGATCGCGGCGAGCTGCTGCAAAAGGGCTTCCACGCTCAGACCGTGCGCCTGGAATGAACTGCGCGAATGATCGGCGATGCCGAGATATTGCAGCCCGAGACTCATCGCGCCATCGGCCATCTGCTCCAGCGTGCAGCGCCCGTCGCTCGCCGTGGTGTGGTTATGAAAAGTCCCTCGCAGGTTTTCCAGCCGCACCAAATCCGGCAGCTCGTGCTTTTCGGCCGCGGCGAACTCTCCGAGATTTTCGCGCAGTTCCGGTTCGATGTAGTCCAGCTCGAGCGCCCGATAGAGATCGCGCTCGTCGCGGACCGGCGGCAATTTTTGAATCCGAATTTTGGCTTTCGGCTTCGCCAGGGGCTCCAGACGGTATTCGTTCAACGTCCAGCCGCGTTTCAGCGCGCGGCTCCGCATCTCGATGTTGTGTTCCTTACTGCCGGTAAAATACGAGAGCGCAAATGGAAATTGCTCGTCCGTCACCACGCGCAAGTCGGCCTGCGCGCCCATGTGGAGCCGCACGCTCGACTTCGTTGGCCCCTGCGCCAGCACACTCTCGATAGATTCGTGTTGCAAAAAAAACTCCGTCACCGCAGCCGGCGCTTTGGTCGAGACGATGAAATCGAGATCATGCACCGTTTCCTTTCTCCGACGGAAACTTCCCGCGACGCTCACCCGCGTCACCTCCGGATGCGCCCGAAAGTCGGCCGCGATCTGCTCCGCCTCTGCAGCCACGTCACCGAGCCGAAACTCGCCCGCGTGTTTGTCGCGCGCGGCAATCGCGGCGCTGATGTTCGCCGCCGTTTTTGCGCCGAAACCCGCGAGCTTCGCGATGCGCCCGTCACTGCAGGCGGTCTGCAGATCGGCAATCGAAGCAATGCCGAGTTTCTCGTGGAGCGTTTTGATTTTCTTCGCCCCGACGCCTTGCAAGTCGAATAGTTCGAAGAGCTTCGGCGGAAACTCTGCGCGCAATTTTTCGTAAAACTCCAGCCGGCCTTCGGTAACGAGTTCCGTAACCTTTTCAGAAATCGCTTTGCCGATGCCGGGAATCTCCTCCAGTCGTGAGTTCCGCGCCATGTCCAGGAAGTCGCCAGCGAAGGTGTCGACGGCTCGCGCGGCGTTCGTGTAAGCGCGTATCTTGAACGGATTTTCCCCCTTCAGTTCCAGCAATTGCG
>JAXDQV010000220.1:0-3068 GCA_034667645.1 Chthoniobacter sp. | reverse complement strand
CGCGCTCGTATTTAAAGCGGTGGATCAGGTCGCGCACCACGCCGCGATTGCGAAAACAAGAGACCGCATGCGTGAAATGGAACTGGCGATCCGCACAATTGGCGCAGGAAAACTCCTGTTCGATCGCGCCGTCGAACGGCTCGGAGCAAGTCGCGCAAAAGGGCGGCTTGATTCTCTTTGCGCTGCCGCGGCAGGGCTCGCAAAGGTATTCGCCATTGGCGACGTCGGCGGCGCATTTCTCGCAGCGCGGCGGGTAGAGCAGCGACGCGAATGCCGCGCCCGTATTTTTAAACAGGCTCATCGCGAAGCCAGAACCAGACGACCAGCCCAGTGGCGAGGAGGATGAGCACCGGCCCGAACCCAACCAGCATATCGCTGCCAAACCACGGCCATGCCTCGGCCGTGCGCTTGGTGATTTTGCTGAAACTCATTTTCCCGAAAATCCAGCCGGCGTGCAGACCGATCGGCATCCAGAGCGAGCGCGTGCGGCAGCGCGCGTAGCCGAGAATGAGGCCGACGATGAAAATCGTGGTGAACCCGCCGAAGAGAAGGCCCGGCTGCTCAAACTGCCAGAACGCCTGTGGCACGAGCGCAAAGCCGGACCACCAATGCACCTGCGTAGCCGCCACGGCGTTTTCCGGCGGCTTCAGGAAATGGATGGCTGAGAAGAGGAACGCGACCGAGAAAATACCGAAAAAGTCGGTCGCCGTGCGCTGCACCACTCCCTGGATGGCGCCGCGAAAAAGCACCTCCTCGATGATCGCCACGGTGAAAGCAGTGAGCGGCAGCCAGGCGATCCGGCTCCACGGGATGTTCCCCTTTATATAATAGATCTCGCACGCAATGAGACAGGTGCCGAGAAGGGCGAGCGACGCCATCGCGATCGCGAATCCTGTGCCAAGCCGCCGCCAGGGCCGCCGCTCGCGGCGGAGCCCGATGTCCTCCCCGAGATTGCGAATGCGCAGCGCGCGCACCAGGGGCCAAAGCAGGGCAAACGCTGCCACGAGCACAGCACGGTTGAAGAACCGCTGGAAGTCCGTCTCGGTCAGCAGCGCAACCAATCGCGCATTTTCGAGGTGACTGCCGAGCGACTGCGCGATCCAGAACAGCAGCGGCGCGAGCAGGGCGCCGACGAAAACCGTGCCGAGGAGATAGAGGAAAATTTTACCGATGTCTTTCAAGGGCGCGGATAGTAAAACGCGGGAGACAAATTCGAAAACGAAATACCGGCGATGCGCAACGAACACACCTGGAAGGAAAAGACCGATGATGGCGACAAGCGCGAAGTGCGCGCGGTGAAGTTCGGCAAGGCGTGGCGGATTCAGTCGAAGTTGAAAGGCGAGGCGACGTGGACGTATCACGAGCCTCCGCTGACCGCCGACCTGCGGGAGTTGCGCGATGTGCTTTTCCGAAAATATCAGCGGCGCCGCGCGACTTATGAGGAGCTCACGGACGTCGAAAACATCCTGAAACAACGGGAGCGCGAAGAAGCGGAGTGAGGCGGCGTCTGGCGGGAAGAGCGGCCGGCATGGAATACGACACGCAAAAACTGGCGGCTGCGGACCAACGCCACCTCTGGCATCCGTTCACGCAGATGCGCGATTGGTGCGCGGCGGAGCACGAGCCGCTCATCCTCGTTTCCGGCGATGGCGCGGTTTTGCGCGACAGCGACGGGCGCGAATACATCGACGGCAACTCGTCCATCTGGACGAATCTCCATGGCCACAATCATCCGAAGATCAACGCCGCGATTTCCGCGCAGCTGGCGCGCGTGGCGCATACTTCGTTTCTCGGTTTCGCCAATCCGCCCGCGATCGAACTCGCGCGTCAGCTCGTTGCGCTCGCGCGGCCGGATGTTTTAACCCGCGTTTTCTTTTCCGACAACGGCTCCACCGCCATTGAAGTCGCCGCGAAAATGGCGGTGCAGTTCTTCCAGCTCATCGGCCGGCCGGAACGGAAAAACTTTGTCGCGTTCGCGGACGCTTACCATGGGGACACGCTGGGCGCGGCCAGTCTGGGCGGAGTGGAATTATTCCGGGAACGGTTCGCTGCGCACGGCTTTCCCGTGCAGCGCGTGAGATCCATCGAGGAGTTAAACAACAGTCAACACTCCGAAACGGTGGCGGCGGTGGCGATCGAGCCATTGATCCAGGGCGCTGCGGGAATGAGAATCTGGCCGCGCGGCATGCTGACGGAATTGCGTGCGTGGTGCGACGCCAAGGGCGCGCTGCTGATTTGCGATGAGGTGATGACCGGGTTTGGGCGCACGGGAACCATGTTTGCGTGTCAGCAGGAAAACGTGGTTCCCGATTTCCTCGCTCTCGCAAAAGGGCTGACCGGAGGTTATGTGCCGCTCGCGGCGACGCTCACGACGGATCGTATTTTCGAGGCCTTTCTTGGTGACGCTTCGCACACTTTTTACTACGGGCACAGCTACGCTGGAAATCAGCTCGCCTGCGCCGCGGCGCTTGCGAACCTGGCGATTTTTCGTGACGAGGACGTGCTCGCAACGCTGCAACCAAAGATCACACAACTGCAGGAGCTGCTTTCAGTTTTGAGTCGGCACCGGAATGTGGGCGCCGTCCGTCAATGCGGTTTCATCGCGGGTGTGGATGTGGTGCGTGCTGACGGGATCGCATTCGAGTCAGCGCTGCAAACCGGCGCGCGCGTTTGTGTGGCCGCGAGAAAACACGGACTGCTGACGCGGCCGATCCGCGACACCGTCGTCTTGATGCCGCCGTATTGCATCACGTCTGGGCAATTGCGCGAGGCCGTGGGGGCGATCGAGCAGGCGATTGGCGAAGTTGGCCGCTAGTCGCGCTGGAACTTCGCCGCAAACGCCCCATCCATCGCGTCGCGAAATGGCAGGGTCTGGCGCGATTCGACAAACCGCAGCTCCGTCAACTCAGCGCAGATGCGCTTTCCGACTGCTTCGTTTTCCTCCGGTTCCATGCTGCACGTGCTGTAAACGAGCGTGCCGCCCGGTTTGAGCAGGGGAAAAACTGCCCGGAAGAGCGCGCACTGCGCCTCGTGCATTCGCGCAAATTCCTCCGGCTGCAATCGCCAGC
>JAXDQV010000219.1:0-8330 GCA_034667645.1 Chthoniobacter sp. | reverse complement strand
GCTCGCGGAGATCGTTGAAATCAAAGACCGTTACGACGCGCTCCTCCTGCTCGATGAAGCGCACGCCGTGGGAGTCATCGGCGAAAATGGGCGCGGGCTCGCAGACCGGCGCGGCCTGTCCGACCGGGTGGATATTCAAATGGGCACGCTCAGCAAAGCGCTCGGGGTGAGCGGAGGTTACATCTGCGGGCGTCGCGTGTTGATCGACCTGCTCATCAACCGGGCGCGCAGCTTGATCTATTCGACCGCGCCGCCACCCGCGATGGCAGCGGCGGCGTGCGCTGCGGTGGATTTCATGATGTCGCAGGAAGGCGAGGAGCGCCGGCAACTTCTTTGGACAAACTTGAGGCAGTTTTTTCACTCCGTGCCCCAAACAGTCAGTCAGCAGTCGCGGCTGCAAAGCGCGATCGTGCCGATTATTTTAGGCGACGAGAACACGGCACTCGCGGCGGCGCAATGGTTGTTCGAGCGCGGCTTCCTGGTGCCGGCGATTCGTTTTCCCACGGTCGCGAAGGGATCGGCACGACTGCGTGTGACGATCTCTGCCAGTCACACCCCGGAGCAGATCGGCGCGTTGTGCGAGGCGTTGCAAAAGCTGCCTCAGGTAGAGGTGGAGTGATTGCTTGAAATGACAAAAGGCAGCCTTGAAGGCTGCCTTTTGCACGACTGTTTTATCGCTGAGTTTTAGGGAGTCGCCGCGGCTTCGCCGGCTGATTTTTTGGCGGCTTTCTTTTCCGCTTTGTCGCCCTCGGGCTTCGCGCCCAGTTTTAAGCTTCCGACTTCCATCGTGCCGTCGGCAGATTTCAAGTAAGTGCCGCGGACCACTTCGCCGACCTTGAGGTCATCCCAGGTCGCGGTTTCAGTTTCGTTCTTCAGCAACTTCGCGCTGGCCGGAACGGTGAAGGTGCGGCCTTCGCCCTTCTTGCTCTCGACCGAGAACGTCTTTTTGTCTTTGTCCACCGAGGCGATCTTGCCCTTGAAAGGCAGCGCCTTCGCCTTGGCTTCCGTGGTCGGCGAAGGACTCGCCAAAGCCGTTTCTTTCGAACTTTCCTTCGCGCCTTTTTTTTCTGCTGCCACGAGCGGTGGGGTAGTGGCGAGGGCGGCAAGGATGGTGATGATGTGCAGTTTGTTTTTCATAGTTTTGTATCCGTAATGGATGAGCCTTCTGACGCGAGCGTTTCCAATTTTAGTCAAAAGAAAATGCCCGTCTCTCAACTAATCGGGGGACAACTCTTCGTGGACGTCACATTAACTTCACCGGCAGCGAGAACTCAAGCGTTGCGGCGCCGGGCGCAAGATCCGGCACGTTCAGTAGGGTCAGGGAAGCTTTGCGCAGGCGGAGATGGGCATTGTCTGGCAATCCGAGCAGCTCCGCGGCGAGCCGGCTGAAATCCGGTTCATGCCCGACGAGCATCAAGGCGTTATGCGACGTGTAAACCGCAAGTTCTCCGCGCGCGACCTCGGGTTCCATCCCGGACGCCAAAAAAGGCGCGATCACTGGTTCAACGCCCAGCGCGTGGCCAACAAAGCGGGCTGTCTGCTCGGCGCGGCGGAAAGGACTGGTGACAATGATCTGCGGGAGGATTTCGTTTTTCGCGCAAAATTTTCCAACGCGCTGCGCCTGCTCGATTCCGCGCGAAGTGAGCTCGCGCGCGGCATCGCTTGGGGCCTGTGGCGCCGCGTCCGCATGTCGGAGCAAGTAGAGAAGCATGACTACATCACCATCCCGCCATCAACTGTGAGCACCTGGCCGGTAATGTATTTTGCCTCCGGGCTCGCGAGGAAGGCAACGGCCGCGGCGATGTCTTCGGGTTCGCCGAATTTTCCCAGCGGAATGCCGCCGAGCACCGCCGCTTTGGTTTGTTCAGGCAGCACGTCGGTCATGTCGGTGGTGATGAAACCGGGGGCGACGACGTTGACGGTGATGTTGCGGCTGGCGAGTTCGCGCGCGAGCGACTTGGACAAGCCGAGCAGGCCGGCTTTGCTCGCGGCGTAATTGGCCTGGCCGGCGTTGCCGGTCAATCCGCTCACGGAGCTGATGTTCACGATCCGGCCGCTGCGTTGCCGGATCATCCCGCGCATCACACCCTGGATGAAATTGAATGCGCCTTTCAAATTGGTATTGATCACCGCATCCCAATCCTCTTCGCTCATCCGCATCGCGAGGCCGTCGCGCGTGAGCCCCGCATTATTGACCAGCACATCCACGCGGCCGAGATCGGCGAGGATGGTTTCGCAAATTGCGCTGACCGCTTTTCTATCGGCGACATCGACGGCATAACCCTTTGCGCGATCTCCGCCAATGGCGGTGGCGGCCTGATCGGAGCTGGACTGAGAGCGGCTGATCGCGGCGATCTTTGCGCCTTCTCCGGCGAGGCGTTTGGCGATGGAGAGTCCGATTCCGCGGCTGGCGCCGGTGATGATGGCAACTTGGTTTTCAAATCTCATGGGGTGCGAATCTCAGATGAAACACAGCGCGGCGAGGCAGACAATCCTCGATCGCATTTTCCGCGCACTGCAGAGGCGGCGGATAAAAAGGTGTTGCAACGAGAACGGGCGCCGGTAGATTTCCCGCCTCTTATGGCAAAGACGAGCTGGATCAACCGCGAGAAACGCAAGGCTGCAACGGTGGCGAAATACGCCGCCATCCGCGCGGAGTTGAAGGCGAAAAAGGACTACATCGGCCTCTCGCAACTCCCTCGCAATGCGAGCCCGAGCCGCATGACGAACCGCTGCCTGGCCAGCGGACGCCGTCGCGGATTCCTCCGTCGCTTCAAGCTTTCGCGCATTGCTTTTCGAGAGCTGGCATCGAACGGATTGATTCCGGGGGTAACGAAGTCGAGCTGGTAGCCGCTCTGGCACCGGCTGTCGTGCGCGAGGGTTTACGCGCGCGAATGATATTTTGGAAATGAGCACGCCCTTCTTTGCCGAGGCTGCGCACGGACTGGCCACGCAATGGGATTCCGGCGGCGTCATCATATTGAACGTGTTCGTGATCGCGCTGATCGTTTTGGTCAACGGATTCTTCGTCGTCGCGGAATTTTCACTGGTTAAAATCCGCGGCAGCCAGCTGGACGCGCTGGCGGACAAAGGCGACCGGCGTGCTGCTTCAGTCAAGCATGTGACCGATCATCTGGATTCCTACCTCTCCGCCACTCAGCTCGGCATTACGATGGCCAGCCTCGCCCTCGGCTGGATCGGGGAGCCTTACGTCGCGCATTTGCTCGAGCCGCTGTTCGTGATTCTCGGCGTGACGTCGCCCGCCGTGGTGCATCCGGTCGCAGTCACGATCGGCTTTGCCGGCATCACTTTCCTGCACATCATCCTCGGCGAGCTGGGGCCGAAATACGTCGCCATCCGCAATCCGGTGGCCGTTTCCCTCCGCGTCGTTCGACCCTTGCGGTTCTTTTACCTTGTTTTCAAACCGGTGATCTGGGTCCTGAACAAGTCGTCCAACTTCATCTTGCGTTCGCTGTTTCGGATCGAGCCGGTCGGTGGTTCGGAGCTCGCCCATAGTGAAGAGGAACTTCGCGTGATCTTGACCGAGAGCCAGCAGGCGGAGGAAGTCTCGCCCATCGGCAAAGAGTTGCTGCTCAATGCCCTCGACATGCGGCGGCGCGTGGTGCGCGACATCATGACGCCGCGCGGCGAGGTAATTTTTTTGAACAACGAAGACTCGTTTGAAGAGAATCTGAAACTCGCGCAAACCTCGCGCCACACCCGGTTTCCCCTTTGTGAAGGCCATCTCGATCACACGATCGGCCTGGTGCACATCAAGGATTTGCTTTCGCTGATCCGCGAGCCCGCACCCAATTTGCTCTCCATCAAGCGCGATCTCCTGCCAGTGCCGGAGATGCTGGCGCTGGAAAAGTTGCTTACGTTTTTTTTAACAAAGCACGCGCACCTCGCGCTCGTCGTGGACGAATACGGCGGCACCGTCGGGATCGTCTCGCTGGACAACGTGCTGGAGGAGCTCGTGGGCGATATTCAGGACGAGTTTGACGCCGATCAGCAGGAGTTCCGCAAAATTAACGAAGAGGAATTCATCGTCGAGGGAGCGCTGGGGCTTTACGAATTGAATGACCTCGCCGGGCTGGAGCTCGAGAGCGCGGACGTCAGCACGGTCGGCGGCTACATCACCCATTTGCTCGGGCATTTTCCGAAGCAGGGCGAACAGGCGCGCATCGAGGACTACATCGTCACGATCACGCAGACTGATGGCCGCAGGATTGGGCAGTTGCATTTCAAAAAGGCAGAGCAAGAGCGCGAGCAAAGCGCGGCATAGCGGTGGGAACGGCCCTCAAATACGCCGTTGTCGGCGCAGGTGCCGTCGGCTGTTACTACGGCGCGAAGCTGGCGCGGAGCGGCCGCGAAGTTCATTTTCTCATGCGGAGCGATCTCGAGGCGGTGCGGGTGAATGGATTGCAGATCCGCTCGAAAGACGGCGATTTTCACCTCGCGAAGGTAAACACTGCAGGCTCAGCGGAGGAGATCGGCGCAAGCGATGTGGTGCTGATCGCGCTCAAATCCACAAGTAACGAAGCGCTCGAAACTTTGCTGCCGCCGCTGCTGCACGAGCGCACAATCCTGGTCACTTTGCAGAACGGGCTGGGCAACGAAGAATTCCTGGCCGAGCGCTTCGAACCGGAGCGCGTGCTCGGCGGGCTTTGTTTCGTTTGTTTAAACCGCGTTGAACATGGCGTGATTGAGCATTACGGCCACGGCACGCTCTCGTTGGGCGAGTTTCGCCGCGCGCCGCAACCGCGGACGCACGAGCTCGGCGACGCCTTCCGCGAGGCCGGCATTGATGCGAAGGTCGTGGAAAATCTACTCACGGAGCGGTGGCGTAAACTCGTCTGGAACGTGCCCTTCAATGGCCTCGGGATCGCTGCCCGTGCCAACGTCGCAGAGGTGCTGGCAGACGAGGGGCTGAACCAGCTCGCGCGCGATCTGATGGCCGAAGTGATTGCCGCAGCGGGGGCGCTCGGTCACGACATCCCCCGCGAGTTCATCGACGCGCAGATCGAGCGGAGCTGGCCGATGGGCCCATATCGCTCGTCGAGCCAGATTGATTTCGACGCCGGTCGCGCCGTGGAAGTGGAAGCAATCTGGGGCGAGCCGCATCGCCAGGCGATGCAAGCGGGCGTGGCCGCGCAGCGGCTG
The DNA here is from genome assembly GCA_034667645.1 of Chthoniobacter sp. Classification (GTDB taxonomy): domain Bacteria; phylum Verrucomicrobiota; class Verrucomicrobiia; order Chthoniobacterales; family Chthoniobacteraceae; genus JAJPJG01. Next base: position 3,167 of record JAXDQV010000219.1, on the reverse strand, counting down.
GAGATGCTCTATTTTTTACTGAAAAGACTCACAACCCTGTCATCCTGAGCACAGCGAAGGCCCCCTGAGCCGACGTCCGGCCGCTTCGCCCAACCCTTGCGATCAGAATGAAACGTCCCCCTCACGAATTCAACAAAGCGTTGCCCGCGGCGATTCGCGATTTTCATCCCGAATGGGGAATGGTGCTTGGTTCCGGTCTGGGCTCGTTCGTCGAGCAGCTGAACATTGTGGAGACGCTTCCGTTTGCAGAGATCGCTGGATTGCCGCGCTCGAAAGTCGCTGGCCACGCCGGACGGTTCGTCTTTGCCGAAGTCGGTGGCAAACGCGCGATCATCGCGCAGGGCCGCGTGCATCTTTATGAAGGGCATGATGCCAGCGCAGTCGCCGCCGGAGTGCGCTGGATGGCGGCGCTCGGCATCAAGAAACTTGTGCTCACGAATGCGGCCGGCACCGCCAATCCGGAATTCGCCCCGGGCGAATGGATGATGCTGACCGACCACCTCAATCTGACGGGGACCACGCCACTGCTTGGCGGCGCAAACTTTTTCGACATGAGCGAAGTCTACTCGCAGCAGCTGCGAAGGACGTTTTCAAAAGCCGCTCAACATGCAGGCACGATCCTGCGCGAGGGCGTGTATGCCGGGCTCCTCGGACCTCAATATGAAACACCGGCCGAAGTGCGCATGCTGCGCGGAATGGGCGCGGATGCCGTCGGCATGTCCACGGTGCTCGAGGCGATCCAGGCGCGCGCTCTCGGCTTGGAGGTCGCGGGGTTTTCGTGCCTGACGAACTGGGCGGCGGGGCTGGGAAAAGAACCGCTCAGCCACGCAGAAGTCCTGGAGACCGGCGTCGCGGCGGCGAGTCGCTTTGAACGATTGTTATCAATGTCGCTTGCCGCGACCTGACTCGCTCATTTTACTCGCGCCCACAAACGTTCATGAAAGCGCTTCTCATCACCATGCTGATCCTGGGAATGGCGTTCGTGATCTTTGTGCAACAGCGCAAAATGGCTGAACTAACCGCCGCCTTGGCAGAACCGAGCGCGACTCCTGTCGAAACAACAACGAACGTGGAGACCTCAAAACGTGCTCCGGCCGCGAATGCCGCATGGCAAAGGATAGCCTGTCCCGCGTGCCACGGCGAAGGAGCGATCATGATTCGCCGTCGGACGATTAGCGGCACTTTGCAAGACAGCCATGAGACTTGTCCGCTGTGCAACGGAAGCGGTTATCACACAATACCCGCCGGGAAACCAAGCTGCCCCGACTGTCTTGGGATGGGTAAGCGATTGGTGCATCCCTCTATCCCGACAGGTATTGGGGGCTATGGGGCGGCACTTGCCGTGTTAGGCGAGCAGGGTTATCCGCAAAAAGGTCCCGACCCGACTGGATGCGTTCGCTGTTTGGGCAAGGGGTATCTTGTCCTTCCAGCGCGATAAATGAGATCAGCCAGGAGTATATCCTTACATTGAATCCTGTGGATTCGAGCCTATGAAAGCACTCGCCATTATCTTGCTACTTGGAATGGCATCTTACATTTATCTCCAACGGCAAACGATCAGCAAACTCACTGCTTCAGAGGCGGAATCGCAAAAAAGAAACGAACAATTGACGACCCAATTGGAGCGAGCGAGCGCCGACCTTCAAGCTCGTGTGCCGAACCAGCAAGCAGTCCCGCCCGCGGGAGCCCTGAACCGAACCGGTCAACCAGCCGCGATCGCCGCTCCGTCAGCAACCTGGATGTGGAGCCCTGGCACCCTCGATCCAAACTCCTCCTCGTCTCCCGCCGCGCCGCATAAGAAGCACTAGTCCATCCGCCGCGCGCGGGGCTCGCGATCTTTCACGGTGGCAGTGCTGGGGATGGTTACAAATGGCCCGCCGGCCAGCGGCGCGGCCTTGGTGAAGGCGACTTCCGGCACGTCGCTCGGCTTTCCCGCGAGAGGGAAATCCTTGCGCAATGGATAGTAGGGGTAACCGTCCCACATCAGGATCCGACGGAGATCCGGATGGCCAGCGAAGCGAATTCCCATCATGTCGAAAATTTCCCGCTCGTGCCAATTGGCCGTCGCCCAAACACCGGAAACGGTCGGGACTTCGAGATCGTCTTCGGAGACGGTGAACTTCACGCGCAGCGAAATTCCCGCCGCCATCGAATACAGCTCGTAAACCATCTCAAAGCGCGGCTCATCGCCGAAATTATCCACGCTGGAAATATCGAGGAGATAATCAAAGCCGAGATCGTTTTTGCAAAAGCGGCAGAGCGCCTGAATGTCAGCGCGTTCGATGATGATGGTCGTCTCGCCGCGGAATTCCGCGCGGCTTTTGAGAGAAAACTTCGCCCCGATCGCGGCGGCCGCTTCTGCAAGAGTCATCGGGTGAACGATTCCATCAGAACCCGTTTCTGATCGCCGGTCGAGCGCTCGGTATCAATCTTCCGCTGCAACCGCATCAGGCCATCGAGCAAGGCCTCGGGGCGCGGCGGGCAGCCGGAAATATAAATATCCACCGGCAAGAGCTGATCGATTCCCTGCAACACCGCGTAGCTGCGATACATCCCGCCGCTCGATGCGCACGCGCCCATGGCGATGCACCATTTCGGCTCCGGCATCTGGTCCCAGATGCGTTTGACCGCGAGGGCCATTTTGTAAGTGACGGTTCCGGCGACGATCATTACGTCGCTTTGACGGGGCGAAAAACGCATCACTTCCGCGCCGAAACGCGCGATGTCGAAACGGGAGGCGCCTGCGGCCATCAGCTCGATCGCGCAGCACGCGAGGCCCATCGGCATCGGCCAGAGCGAGTTTTTGCGCATCCAGTTGAGCGCCGCATCCACGCGCGTGAAGAAGACATTGCCCTCGATCTTCGAGTCGTAGGCCGCCGGCTGAATTTCGGGCATGGAGAAAATCTAAAGTCGCCCCCGAAGGCAGCAAGACGATTTTGTGAAAACTTTCACAAGCTTCCTAAAAATCGCGTCCGTTGACGCGCCGGAAACAAGTTGCCATCCTCGCCCGCCCCTCTCGCGCAATCGCTTGCACCCAACGGCGATTGCGAGCCTTCAACTCCAAAACCCGATGAAAATATTATCTCTCGCTTGTCTTTCTTTCATGGGCGGCCTCGCCGTCGCCGCATCTTCCGAGCCCCTAGCCTTTCCGACTGCCGAGGGCTTCG
>JAXDQV010000218.1:0-21954 GCA_034667645.1 Chthoniobacter sp. | reverse complement strand
GTTGGTGCGACCTGAGGTTCGCCTTCGATGGATGGAGCTGGAGAGCCAGGGTGGGGTTCTCCCGGCGTGGAAAATTCTGGTGATTGCATACTCAGTAGCCTATCGATTTGGATACTCATACTGCGTCCCTAAACGGGATGAAAGCTATAAAGCCGGGACGCACGGGGCGAGAAAGGGTGGTTGAACGCGTCCTGCCCCCCGCATATGGTTTGAAGCACCTGCACACCAGAAGCCAGTGCTCACGGCCATTACATTCTTTAGTATCTAAATGAACCCAGCGGACACATCAGCACCCCGAGGGAACGATCGTGATCGCCTGGAGGAAGCGTGCGAACTTTTTGACGTGCTCCTGGATACCATTCCAGATCGCATTTATTTCAAAGACAGGGAAAGCCGCTTCATCCGGGTCAGTCGGGCCAAGGCGGTGCGCCATGGGATATTCGATCCTTCCGCACTGATTGGGAAGTCCGACGCGGATCTATTTAGCAATGAGCATGCGCAGGCTGCGTTTGAGGATGAACAGCAGATTATTAAAACCGGCGAGGGCGTTACTGGCAAAGTGGAGAAGGAAACGCTGCCCGATGGCCAAGTCTGCTGGGCCTTTACGACCAAGATGCCGCTGCGAAATAGCCGCGGCGAGATCGTCGGCACCTATGGGATTTCAAAAGACATGACCGCGCTCAAGGAGATGGAGGATGCGCTTGCAAAATCCAATACAGACCTGGTGCGAACGATCGCGGAGTTAAAGCAGACGCATGAGGCGCTGAAGGTGGCGCAAACCCGGCTCATCGAAGCGGAAAAGATGGAAACCGCGGCCCGGCTCGCTGCAGGTGTCGCCCACGAAGTGCGCAATCCGCTCAATATCCTGAGCGCCGGCATCGACTATCTATGCACCGATCCGCGGTTCGCGGACGACCCTACGAGTTCCACGGTCCTAACCGAGCTGCAAGAGGCCATCCGACGCGCTGACACGGTGGTCTGTGCACTGATGGATAGCTCTCAAAAGGGGACCCTCGATTTGAAGGAACTTGAGGTTGATGCGCTTCTTAATAAGGCGTTATCCCTGCGTGCATCGCAGATGGAGAAGCAGGGTATCAAAGTAGTTAGGAATCTAGCCGAGGACTTGCCAGTCTTGAAGCTCGATTCGAATAAAATGGAAGCTGTGCTTGATGGGTTACTAAGTAACTCGATAGACGCGATGAGCGAGAAGCCAGGAGGCGAAATCCACATCGGGACTAGAGTAAAACAACTGGGCGCTGCGGATGTAGAATATGACTCAGGGGCACGGGCGGGACAGCGGCGCCATGCCGGCGACCGAGTGGTGCTGATAGAAATCGAAGATAACGGACCGGGAATTCCCATGGAATCCCTTCACGACATTTTTGATCCATTTTATACCACTAAAAAAACAGGCACCGGCACGGGACTAGGCCTGACAGTTTGCCGGAAGCTGCTTGAACTACAGAATGGTTCAATCGATGTGACGAACCGCCCGGAAGGCGGAGTCCGGGTCACCATAAGTCTTAGGGTTTCCTAAGTCTCTCGTAGGACAGGCCGCTTCAACCGTCAACTGGCTCTGTTTCTTCTCGAACCAGGTGGTCAAGCTCCACTGCGAGCAAGCAAACGTCGTCCGTGAACTCATGACTGGCAGAGAACTGCTTAATCTCGGAGACGATGTCCCGGCAAAGCGCCGCAGGTGCAAGATCGCGATGTCGGCTCACCACCTGCAAGAGCTGCTCATAGTCGTAAAGCTGGCCATCGGCTCCTTCCACCTCGAAGAGACCGTCCGTAAACACCAGCATCACATCGTGGGGCGACAGGGGCCGTCTTGAGATGGTGTAACGGAGATCGTCGAACAGACCGAGCGCTGGGCCAGGCTTCGAATCGTTGATTGGTTGCGGTGTGGAGCGGGAGTCCCCTTGACCGATGATCAAGGGCCACGGATGACCGGCATTTCCGTAGCGGAGTTCTCCGCGAGTTGCATCCACCACGCCATAGAATGCAGAAGCGAAGATTGGGACTCGGGCATCCTTCAACGTCACCCGCAGCGCCTGATTCAATTGCGCGAGGAATTCGCCGGGATTACTCCAGACCATTTTCAGGTCGCTTACAATCGCCCGGACAATGGCGGCCACGAGCGCGGCGCGAACGCCATGTCCCATGACATCGCAGACGAAAACGCCCGCCATCGTATCGGAGATATCGAGCACGTCGAAAAAATCGCCCCCGACCGCCATGGAGGGGTCGAAAAAATGACAGAATCGCACGGCAGTCTCGCCGGCACTGGCCGAGTGAGGAAACCGCGGATATTGCTGCGGAAGCAGCGCGCCCTGGAGCTCACGCGCCATCTCCAGGTCTTCTTCGAGCGCTTCGTTTTTAATCCGCAGCTCCTCGGCGATCTTCGCGAGATTCTCTTCGGCGAGCTTGCGCTCGGTGACATCTCGGGAAAGCCCGAACGTTCCGATGATCCGTCCATTTTCATCGCGCAGCGGAACCTTGGTGCTTGAAACCCAGGTCACGCGGCCATCCGGCCACGTTTCCTTTTCCACGAAACCAATAATCGGCTCGCCAGTCTCGATCACCTTTCCTTCATCGCCGTAAGCGGCGTTCGCGTGCTCAGCAGAGAAAAAATCGAAATCCGTCTTGCCAATAAGCTCCGCCGGATCGGCGAGCCCGTTTCGCCGGGCCTTCGCCTTGTTCACCGCGATGAAACGGCTCTGCCGATCCTTGAAATAGATGTGGTCCGGCAGGTAGTCCATCAAGGTGTTGAGTAGATTGCCTTTCGTCGCGAGCCTCTCCTGCGCGAGGCGGCGCTCGGTCACATCCCAGCAGACTCCCGTGACGACGCCCTGGACCTCCTGTCCCGCGCCCGGAACCTTGAACCGCATCCGAAGAAAGTGGATGTTTTGATCCGCCGGCCGCAGCACCCGGAATTCCCCGTCAAACTCCACGCCTTTTGCCAATGCATCGGAAATCTCCGCCGCAATTCGTTCGCGGTCGTCAGGACTGATCAGGTTTAAAAACGACTCGTGGCGCCCATCGAAGCCATCCGCAGGCACGCCGAAGAGCGCATACATCTGCTCGTCCCAGGTCATGTTTCCAGCCCTCGGTTCCCAGTCCCAAGTGCCGATTCCGACGGAGCTAAGCGCCAGTTGCAGGCGCTCCAATTGAGAATTGCAGATGGCGGGAATCGGGCTGGTCATGTTCAGCAGGGGCGGCCTAAACGCGGCACCTTGCGGCTTTGCGCGAATAGTGGTTGCAGCATTATGGAGGGCGGCAATGATTTCAAGTTCCGCCGCTTTGATGATCTTAAAATTCGCGTTTTCGCTTCATGACGGAAGACCCGGCCATCCATAAACGGAGGAAGCGCTACCGCGGCAAGAACCCGCGTCATTTCGCGGAAAAATATAAGGAAAATGATCCGGGTCGCTACGGCACGACGGTGGCGAAAGTGCTAGCATCGGGAAAAACTCCCGCCGGCACGCACCGGCCGATCATGGTTGAGGAGATTGTCGCGGTGCTCGCGCCGCGACCCGGTGAGTTCGCCGTCGATTGCACACTCGGGTATGGCGGACACGCGGCGGAAGTTCTGGCGCGAATTCAGCCCCGCGGGAAACTACTGGGGCTCGACGCCGACCCGATCGAATTGCCGAAAACCGAGGCGCGTCTGCGCGCATTGGGTTTCGGACAGGAGACCTTCGTCGCCGTGCGGAGCAATTTCGCGGGACTGCCGCAGATTCTTCCTCACGGAGCAGACATTATCCTCGCGGATCTCGGCGTCTCCTCCATGCAAATTGACAACCCGGCGCGCGGGTTTTCCGTAAAGTATGACGGACCGCTGGACATGCGCATGAATCCGCACCGCGGTGAGCCCGCATCAGCAATGATTAAAAAAATCCGGCTCGAGGCTCTGGCCGCGTTGCTGGTGGAAAACGCCGATGAGCCTCACGCCGCGGAGATCGCCGCGGCCCTCGCAGGAAAGATTTTTGCGACGACTACTTCGCTCGCCGCCGCCGTTCGCGAGGCGTTGCCGCGCGGAACACGAGAGGGACAGGAGCTTTCGACCCGGCGTGTTTTTCAAGCGTTGCGCATCGCGGTGAACGACGAATTTTCTGCGCTCGAAACGTTCCTGCGAAATCTGCCGGCGTGCCTGAAGCCGGGCGGGCGCGTGGCCATTCTCACGTTTCATTCCGGCGAAGACCGACGCGTTAAAAAGGCTTTAGAGGCCGGATTGCGCGGAGGTGACTACGACGCGATTGCCCCCGTCGTGATTCGCCCGACAGCGGCCGAACGCAATTCCAATCCCCGCTCTGCTCCCGCGAAACTCCGCTGGGCGCGCAAGGCATAGCGTCTTCTGCCGCATCCGATGGCGACGAGCGAGCGGGCTCCATGCTGCGATTGAAAGGGACGATGAAAACATTATTTACCTCCGAAGCGATTTCCAAAGGCGGGCGCGCAGGCACCATTTCCAACCCGGACGGACTCCTCGACGTTACGCTGGGCAATCCTCTGGAAGCCGGCGCTGAAAAACGCGGACCGAATCCCGAACTGCTTTTTGCGGGAGCATATTCCGCTTGTTACCACGGCGCGCTGCAAAACGCGGGGAAGCGACTTAACACCCCGTTGCCAGACTCGACGGTTCGAGCATTGGTCAGCTTGAACGAAGATGAAAAAGGCGGTTTCAGTTTGTCGGTGGAATTGCACGCCGAACTGCCGGGCGTGGACCGCGATCAGGCGCAACGCGTGATGGAAGCAGCGCATCAGACCTGCCCCTATTCGAAAGCTTTGCGCGGTGACGCACCGGTCAAACTGGTTGTAGATTAGCGCCGCGCCGCGGAGTCACGGCGGCGCTTCCGTTTTGGACTCAACCGCGCCCGATCACTACGCTGCCCTTGGTCTCGACCGCCAGTGCAGCACGGCACAAGTGCGGGCGGCTTACCGGGGTTTGTGCAAGGTCCACCATCCGGACGTGAACAGCGGGTCCGCGGAGGCGGTGGCGCGATCGCAGGAACTGAATGCCGCGCACGAAGTGCTCAGCGATCCGGCGCGGCGACGGGCTTACGATCGTGAGCTCCGCGAAAAGAGCGCGTCCGCTGCTTCTGCTCGACGCGGAAGGATCGAACGCAATGTTTCGCAGGACGTTCATCTTCGACTGGAAGAAGTTTTTCGCGGCGCAACGCTGGAAGTTCGCGTCAAAGATCCGGCAAATCCAAATGGCCAGGAAAGCTATCGCCTCGACGTTCCTCCGATGACGGCGCCCGGCACTCGCTTCAAGCTGCCGCGCACCGGTCCTTTCGAAAATGGGACGGTGCAGCTTCGGGTTCGCCTGCTGCCGAGCTTCCGTTTCAAAAGCCGCGGCTCCGATCTGCGATGCGACCTGCGCATCAACGCACAGCGGGCGCAACAGGGCGGCGCGGAAAATTTAACCGGCCCTTCGGGAACGCCGCTGCGCGTGCAAATTCCAGCCGGCATTGGACGCGGTGAACTCCTGCGCCTTTCCGGGGAAGGCCTGCCGAAGCCACGCGGTGGTCGCGGCGATTTGCTCGTGCGAATTACTTATCCGGTAAACGTCACGATCTCGCGCCGGTCGGCGTGAGATACCTTGTGGAAAAACTACCGGCGTCGTCGTCCGCTCACGCCCAACACACCGAGCAGGGAGCGGGTCACAGTGCCCGCAATGTTCACGGCCACGCTGCGGACAACAGCCTTCGCCACCGCGCTGCCGAGCACGTCGCTGATCATATTGTGCTGCGGCGCTGCCGCAACGGCGGGTCGTTCGTAAGGCACCTGGGCAACCGGTTCGTCCCGCTCGCCGAGGGCTTCGGAAAGCTCGGCGCTGCGAGCGGGTGGACGCGCCGCGGCAGGTGCGGGCGAGAAGGTGCGCCGTGCGGAGCCCACCATTTTTTGCGCGTGCTCCGGAGATGCTGCCTCTGCCATTTTCCCGCCGAGAATTTCGTATGCGCTCTGGGCGTCCACCGCTGCGTTGTATCGCTCCGCCAGCGGTGACGCGGCCACGAGACCGTCGAGTTCCGCTGCCGTGAGCGGTCCCATGCGCGAGCGCGGCGCGCACAGCAGCGTGGCGGCGAGCGCCGTGGGCGAGCCGCGCTCATCGAGCACGGTGACGAACGCCTCGCCGATCCCGAGCTCGGTCAGCATCTGCTCGGTATTATAAAACGATGTCTCGGGATAATTTTCCGCGACGAGCTTGATCGCTTTGCGATCCTTCGCCGTGAAGGCGCGCAGGGCGTGCTGGATTTTCATCCCGAGCTGGCCGAGCACGTCGTCCGGGATGTCAGTCGGCAGTTGGGTGCAAAAGAAAACGCCGACGCCCTTGGAGCGGATCAGTTTGATGACGGTCTCGATCTGATCGAGCAGCGGTTTTTCCGCATCGGCGAAAATCAGGTGCGCTTCATCGATGAAAAGCACGAGCTTCGGTTTCTCCAGGTCGCCGACCTCCGGCAGCGTCGCGTAGAGTTCGGCGAGGAGCTGCAGCATGAACGTCGAAAAGAGCTTTGGCCGATCCTGCATCTCGCCAAGACGCAGCACCGAGATCGCTCCGAACTCGTCCACCGTGCGCAGCAGGTCTTCCACCTCGAACGACGGCTCACCGAAAAAAGTTTCCGCACCCTGAGACTCCAGCTCGATCAGCTTTCGCAGAATCAGCCCGACGGATGCCGCGGGGACGAGTCCGTATTCTGCGGTCACAGCGGCCTTTGCCTCGCCCGTGATGTATTCGAGGACTTTCTTGAAGTCCTTGAGATCGAGCAGCGGGAGCCGCTTGTCGTCACAGAATTTGAAGACGAGAGCGACCAGACTGGATTGCGTTTCATTCAGCCCGAGCATCCGTGCAAAAAGCGTCGGTCCAAACTCATGCACTGTAGCCCGCAACCGTGCACCCGGCCCTTCCAGAAGCGTGAGGAACTCGACCGGATAGGCGCTCGGCGACCATTCTGAGCCGATCTTCGCGTGTCGCTCGGTGAGCGATGCGGATGCAGCGCCGGGCATCGCCACACCGCTGAGGTCGCCTTTGATATCCATCAGCAGCGTCGGCACGCCCGCCTCCGAAAGCTGCTCCGCGATCATTGCGAGCGTTTTGGTTTTACCCGTGCCCGTTGCGCCGGAGATCAGGCCGTGGCGGTTCATTGTCCGCAGCGGCAGGCGGACCGGTGCCTCTGCATGAGCGACGCCTTTTTGCAGAGCAGCGCCGAGCAGGATCGCTTTTCCCTTGAAGCTGTAGCCCGCTTGAATTGTGGAAACGAAATCTTTGGCGCTCATGGCGCGACGGTAAAAGCCCCGCGGGTTCGGGGCAAGAATGCTCGACCGCGCTCTACCGGATTAACGGCAGGCGCTTCGGCTCACGGCGCGACCATCACCCGGTAGAAATTTTTGTCCCCAGCGGAGTTGGTGCCGGTGAAAGTGATCATTCCGCCGGTCCCGGATTGTGCTGCGCCGACGTTGGTCCACGCCGTTAGCGTGGGCGAGCGTTGGAGTTGATAACCGTGGCTGGTGTATCCTTGGATCCTGACAGTGAAAGTGCTGCCGCTCAGTGCGACCTCATCGATCCGGGCGCTGCCGGCGGTTAATACGGTTCCATTGTTTACCAGGTGCGTCGGCAGAAGGGTGGAGGATGTCATCAGGTCGAGCAACCCTGTATTCGTGACTGTGCCTGAAACCACGAACGCCGTGCCCGCCAGGGCGCGAAGCGTGCCGCTGTTAATGACGCTGCTCGCGGTGAGGGTGCCGGAAGTCAGCGTGAAGGTGCCGGCGTTCGCCACGGAACCGTTGATCACCCCTCCACGCGTGATCGCGCCGCCGGCGAGCACCGTGACATCGCCGGTGATCGTGCCGACGCCAAAGAGCGTGCCGCCGTTCTGCACCGTAATGGCGGTGCCATTCAGCACGCCGTTCAACTCGACCTTTCCGCCCGCGATCGTGGTTGCTCCCGAATAGTTATGGGTGCCCGTGATCGTGAGTTTGCCGTCGCCGGTTTTCGTCAGACTCATCGTGCCGCCGAGGACTCCGCTACCGCTGAAAGTATAGCTCTTCGTCCCGCTCACCAACACCGAGCCCGGCCACAACTGCCCGCTCAATCCGACGGATGGACTCGAGGAGCCAGCGTCGTCGAATAGCAGCGCATCCGGCGGCGCGAACTTCGCCGGGATCGTGCCATGGAGCCAGTTCGCGGTCTTGTTGAGGTCCCAGGTGTTGGCGGAGCCGTCGCCCTTCCAGGTCAGCGTTCGGGCGGTGGTGGCCGCATTATATTCAAAAGCGCCGAGGTCGGGTGCGGCATCGGCAAAGGGATAGCCGATGAGCGCGCCAACGTCGATCAGGTCGCTGCCGGAGACGAGATGAAGGAGAGCGATGTCAGGCAGATCGCCGTTCGCTTTGCGCGGCTGCGTCACGATCTGCTCCAACTGCGACGTGCTGGTGGTGACACTCGCGAAATCCGCGCTGCTCGCCGTGACAGGCAACGTGAAAAAGTTTGAAGCCACATCGCTCTGGCTTTGATCGAGATTGCTGAGCGTGGTGCTGCGCGGCGAAAAGCTGAGGTTGTTGCGCATGTAATGGTTGTAGCCGGCGACGTCCGTATTGTTGTCGGCCAGCGTGGAGAGCATGTTGTAGTTGGTTGCGTTTTGGTAGGAGGTGTTACTGATCCAGTCGCTGCCACCGACATGATGATTGGAGTAAAAGCCGTTCGTCTTGTTTCGCACCGCGAGGCAAAACTGTGTCATGTGCCGCGGGATGGGGCTCGGCACCGCGCCACCCGCCGCGCCATAGCCGCCGCTCTTAAAGCCGTTCCCGTCGCCGCGACTCACGAAGTCGGAAGTGTAGCCATTGGCAAAAGCCCAGCAGTTTTCAAACATGACCGTGGTGTAAGCGTTGATGCAGTCGTAGCCATCATCGCTGTTAAACCAGGCCCGGCATCCGCGAAAAACGTTGCCCGTGTAGCTCGTGCTCGTGGGATGCCCGCCAAAGCCATCCACATTCCCGCCCACGCCACCCTCCGAAACACTGTCCCAGTTGCGATAGGCATCACAGTTGAGCACGAGATTATTGGAGCCTTTCGTGAGATAAAAACCGATCCCCATTCCATCGTGCATTACACACTGCTCGTAGATGTTATTGCTGCCGGTGTTTTCAAAACACTCCGATTGCGTGTGCGTGGTAATCGTCACCTGGACCCCGACGATCTCCAGCCCGCGCAGGTGGATCCAGGAGCCGGGCACATTGAAAGCGACCACGCGGAAGTCGGCCGGTTTGACGTTGGAGAGATCGAAAATCGGCCGCTCGCCGGGATAAGCCCAATAGTTGATCCGCGCCCCGGCGCTGCCGTTTTTGTTCAGATTGGTCACATAGGCATAGACGCCCGAAGTCGACGCGATCTGCGCCTCCGCCATCACATAAGTCCCGCCGCGGATGTAAACGATGTCCCCCGCGGCCGCCGCCTTCTGCGCGCGTTGCACCGTCGCAAACGGACTCGCCAGAGTCCCGCTGTTGGTGTCCGTGCCGCTGGTTGCGACGTAGTAAGTTGCCGCCTGCGCGCCCACAACCGGTGAAATCATCAACAGCATCGCGCCGCAAACTTTCCGCAGCAGACAGCGACGGGATGAGACGGACATGACGGGGATTTTCTGAACGCGCAGCCGAGCATAACTCGAAAACCCGGCAAGCCAAGACCGTGCGGCGGATGGTCCGGCGCGGGCCGTGTTATGCACGCGCAGGTTTCTGACAACGGGGACACCAGGCGGTGGTGCGACCGGCGACGGTGGCCCGCTTCAACGGCGTGCCGTGGCGCGGACAATGGCCGCTGTGTTTCCAGCGTTGATGGATGAGCCAGTCATCGGGCGGATCGCTCCAATCAACACCGATCGTCTTTAACGACATCCGGCAAACGGCGCGCGCGACGCGCCAAAGTTCCCGTGTCTGTTTCGGAGTGAGCAGCGCTGCCGCGATCCGCGGATCGAGCCGCGCCTGCCAGAGAATTTCGTCGGCCATCCAGTTGCCGACTCCGGGAAAGACGTCTTGCGCCAGCAACAGCGCTTTCAGGGGAGCAGCCCGGCGGCGCTGGAAAATCGCGCGCAACTTTGCCGCCGTGAACTTCGGCGAGGTCACGGCGGGTGGAAGATTGGCCCACCAGGAGGGGGCGGTTTTCCCGCAATGAAAGCGGACTCGGCCAAACATGCGTGGATCCGCAAACACGAGCGTCTGCCGTTTCTGAAACAGCACCAAATGATCGTGCCGCGCGGGTTTAAAGCCCGGTGGTTCGATGCGCAACTTCCCGCTCATCCCGAGATGAATCCCGAGCCACGCATTCTTGGAGAACCGAAACATCAACTGCTTCCCGTTCGCCGCGGAGTCCCGCAGCGTCGCGTTGCTCAACGTCTCCTGGATGGTCGCTGGACTGCTTCCTCGAAAAACCCGTTTCTCCGAGTGGAGTGCGACGCCGCTGACCCGCTGGCCGAGACCCGCATCCCATTGTTTGCGAAAATATTCGACCTCGGCGAGCTCGGGCATTTCTAAACGGCTGCGATCAACCGCTGCGCGAACTTCGGCCCGACGCCGCGTTCCTCGTGCTTGAAATAAACAAAGGCTTCGCCCCAACCATTCTCCTGCTCGCGAATCCATCCGGCCCAGTTCGCGATGTCCGCGCCGGCGTAATCTTCGCGGCGAAGCCGCAGGTAGCCGAAGTCGGCGGTGGCGACGCGGGGCGTGGCAAAGTCCTCATTTTCCGCAATGCAAAGCGCCGCGTTGTTTTCTTTCAAAAGCGCGAAGACGTCGTCGGTCAGCCAAGACGCGTGCCGAAACTCAAACGCGGCACGCATCCCGTGCGGAAGTGCCTCCAGAAAATCGAGCAGGAGCGGCGCATCCTTGACAAAGCGCGGCGGAAGCTGGAAAAGGATCGCGCCCAATTTCTCGTCCAGCCCGCCGACCACCTCATGAAAATAGCGGACCGTCTCCCCGCAATCGCGCAGCTTTGCGAAGTGGGTGATTTTTTGCGGAGCTTTCAGGCTGAATCGGAAGTTTGCCGGCGTTCCCGCTGCCCACGCCGAGATCGTTTTCGCGCTGGGGATGCGGCGGAAGGAGTAGTTCACCTCCGTGGTAAAAAATCGCTCCGCGTAAAACGCGAGCATCTTGCTGAGCGGCAAACTCTCCGGGTAGAAGGCGCCTTTCCACTCCGGATACTGAAAGCCCGAGGTGCCGATCCAGAGTTTCATCACGTAAACTAGCGCGCCGCCTTTTCCAATCGCGTCACTTCCGCTTTGAGCAGCGCCGAGATGCGATGCCGCGCCAGGTAAACCTGTCCGATGCTGACGCGCAATTCGCCGGCCACTTTCTGCGCCGGCCAGTTTTTAATCACGTAGCAATCGAAAATCTGGAACTGCCGTGCATCGACCTGCCGCTTGATCCGACTCAGCGCCGCGCGAAGAATATTCTCCCGCCATTCCTGCTCCCATGCTGCTTCCAGGTCAAAGGCCTGCGTATCCGGAAGGCGGTCGATCGTGGCCGTGCGGTCGCGATCACGCGGCGTCTGGCGCTGCGACTCATGCGGCTTGCGCTTGCGGAATTGGTCGTTGATCCGCCAGCGGGTGATCGTCAGCACCCAGCCCTTGAATGAGCCGATCGACGGATCGTATTTCATCCCGTCGATTTTCTTGGCGATGGTGATCACCGTTTCCTGCACCGCCTCCTCGGCCTCGCTTTCAGTGAGCCCCGATTTTCGCGCGACGCCGTAAATCAACTTCCCGTAAGTGTCGAAAAACTCCTGCCAGTTTTTCTGATCCTCCCAGTTCGCGAGGCGGTCCACGAGGCTTCGTCGTGTGACGAGAAAAGCGGCCCGTGTCATCGCTGCGCATCCTAACCCTGGCCGGCATCGGTCAAAAGGGATTTCCAGAAACTTCGGCCGCGCACGCGAATTTCTGAAAGATCCGCGGCGCTGACTCCGTAGTGCGTGGTGAGACCATGTTCATACTCGCCCCACTTTTTCGAAAATCCCGCCGCGCTGCTTCGTTGCTCCTGGGAGAACTCGCCTGGCGGCCACCCGGCTGGTTCCGCCGCCTATTGCGCGGAGTGCAATCGCATCGCCGTCTTTCCATTTCTGTCGCGTTTTCTGTCGTGGCTCTGACCGCCGCCGGCTGCTTCGCATGGCATTGGTATCAAAAGCTGCCGAAGCCGCGGAAAGTCGCAGTGACCATTGACGCGATTCCCGTGACGCGCCTGGAGAAAGTGCTGCATCCGGCGCCGCTGGTGGTGCATTTCAGCGAGTCTGCCGGGCCGCTTGAATCTCTGGGCAAAGCGCCGGAAAAGGGCGTTCGCATCGAGCCAGCCGTCGCGGGCACATGGAAGTGGGAGGATGATCGCCGCCTTGTTTTTCGCCCCGCGCAAGACTGGCCGGCCGGGACGAAATATCGAGTGGCGCTCGATAAATCCACAGTTGCTCCACACGTCTTGCTCGATTCTTACGCGCTGGAAACGACCACGCCGCGCTTCATCGCATCTCTTGCGAAGCTCGATTTTTACCAGGACCCTCGCGACCCGGCGATCAAGCAGGTCGTCGCAACGATGGACTTCACGCACAGCGTGGATGCGGCGGAACTGGAAAAGCATCTGACCATTGCGACCATCGGCGGGACGAACGTCTTCAAGTCTCCGACTGGACCGCATTTTGCGCTGACGTTCGGCATGCATCACCGCGTTGCGTATTTGCGCACCACACCGCTCGCACTGCCCGAGCGCGAGGATTTCATGCTGGTGAAACTTGGCGCCGGAGTGAAGACGGCGCAGGGCGGAGCGGAGACGCGCGATGCTGTGGAGAGGAAGGTGCGCGTGCCGGATGTTTACAGCTTTTTCAAAATCGAATCCGTCGAAGGAAAAATCGTGAACAACGACGAGGGCGAGCCGCAGCAAATGCTCATCGTCAAGACAACAGCGGCCGCAAAACCCGAGGAGATCGCGAAGAACTTCCACGTCTATTTGCTCCCAAAAAAGCCGAAGACCGAGGATGCCGCCGAAGACGACGGACAGTGGCAGAGCGCAAACGAAGTGGATGACGACATTTTAAAAACGGCAAAACTCATCGAGACGAAATTGATTCCGTCCGCGGAGGAAAACGCGAAGGAACACGTCTTCAAGATCAGCCTCGAGAAGGACGGCAGCCTCTTTGTGAAGATCCCGAAAGGGGTGCGTGCGCTCGGCGATTTCCTGCTCGGCGACGACTACTCAGACGTGCTCCCGGTGCCGGAGCTGCCGCGCGAAGTCGCGATCGAAGGCAGCGGCGGAGTGCTCGCGCTCGGGGGTGAACGAAAGCTTTCCATCCGCTCACGCGGCGTCTCGACGATCGAATATGAAATCGGCCGGGTGCCCGCGGACCAGATCAACCATCTCGTCAGCCAGACTGAAGGCGATTTTCAAAACCCGATCTTTCGCTCCGGATATTTCGACGAGGAAAACATCGCGCGCATTGCGACGGAGAAGCAGGCGATTGCGCTCAAGGATAAATTCAAGGCGAACTTTTCCGCCTTCGATTTCTCCCGGCATCTTCGCGCCGAAAATGACGGCGGATCTGCGCTCCAGGGTTTGTTTTTTCTCAAGGCGCGCGAGTGGCAGCCACCGAAGAAAAAAAGTGCCGACGAACAAACGGACGACAAGGAGGATGATGAGTCGAGCGACAGGGAGGGACCAAGCGATGGCCGCTTCATCCTCGTGACGGATATCGGGATGCTGGTGAAAGAAAATGGCGATGGCAGTTGCGACGTCTTTCTCGCCTCGATCAAAGGCCGCGGCCCGCTCGGCGGTGTCCCCGTGCAAATCCTGGCGAAGAATGGCGTGCCGCTGGTCACGGGAACCACGGGCGCGGACGGCCGGGCGACTTTCAGCTCGCTCGGCAAACCATTGCGGGAACGCGCGCCGGTCGCTTTTGTCGCCCGCAATGGCGACGACGTGTCGTTCATCCCGTTCCACCGCGAAGATCGTCAGCTCGATTTTTCGCGCTTCGACATCGACGGAATCCAGCGCCTCTCCGGCGCGGAACTCGACGCATTCGTCTTCACCGAGCGCGGTATTTATCGGCCCGCCGACGAGATCCACGCTGCGATCATTGTTAAACAAGGTGACTGGAAAGGACGGCTGGCCGGATTGCCGATCGAGACCGAGATCGTGGACGCGCGTGGCCTGGCCGTGCAGACAAAAAAGCTCACCCTCCCGGAAAGCGGCTTCGTCGATTTCACCTACCAGACCGCCTACGAGTCGCCCAGCGGCTCCTACGCCATCAACGCGTTTCTCGTGCGTGACGGAAAACGCGACACGCTGCTCGGCTCGACGAGCGTCACGGTGAAGGAGTTTCTGCCGGACCGGATGAAAATCACGTCGCGGCTCTCAAAGGAAACCAAGCGCGGCTGGGTGACGCCGGAACAAATGCAGGCCGCGATCACGCTGCAAAATCTCTACGGCACGCCGGCCGCCGATCATCGGGTGAGCGCAAGGATGCGGCTTTCACCGTCGGGTTTCGAGTTCGAGGAATACGTGGGCTTCACGTTTTTCGACAAAAAGAGAGACGAGAAGCGCGAGGTAAAAACGGAGGAGATCGCGCTCGGAGAAATCAAAACTGACGAGCTCGGCGCGGCGAGTTTCGACCTCGGCCTGGAGCGATTCACCACCGCCACTTACGCGATGTCGTTCTGCGTAGAGGGCTTTGAAGCCGATGGCGGCCGCAGCGTGACGACGAGCAATTCCGCGCTGGTTTCCGACCAGCATTACGTCATCGGGAGCAAGGCCGACGGCGATCCCGACTATGTAAAAATGGGCAGCGAGCGGAGCGTTGATTTCATCGCCGTCGATCCAGGTTTGAGCAAGGTTGGCGTGGAGGATTTGCAGTGCAACATCATCGAGCAGGCTTACGTCTCGATCCTGCGCAAACAGGAGAACGGGGACTACGCCTACGATTCCGTTTTGCGCGAAAAGGTTGTGAAGACCGAGGCGATCGGCATTCCGGAAATGGGTCTTAAGTATGCGCTGCCGACCGCAACCCCTGGAAAATACGTGCTGGAGTTGCGAGACAGCGCCGGCGCCCGCGTGAGCAAACTTTGTTTTACCGTCGTGGGCCGCGGGAATGTCTCGCGCTCGCTCGAGAAAAACGCCGAGCTGCAAATCAAACTCTCCAAGCCGCAATACAACGCCGGCGAGGAAATCGAAATCAGCGTCACCGCTCCCTACACCGGCAGCGGCTTGATCACCATCGAACGTGACAAGGTTTACGCGCACGCATGGTTCACAGCGGACGCGACCAGCAGCATTCAGCGCATCCGCGTGCCGGCGGATTTTGAAGGCACGGGCTACATCAACGTCGCTTTCATTCGCGCGCTCGATTCGCGCGAGGTTTTCACCAGTCCGCTGAGCTACGGCGTCGTGCCCTTCCGGGCGAACATCGAGCGTCGGCGCATCCCTCTTTCGCTTTCGATCCCGGCCACGGTGCGGCCGGGAGCGCCCCTGACAATTCACTGTCAGAGCGATCGCCCTGCGAAAGCTGTTATTTTCGCCGTGGACCAGGGGATCCTGCAGGTGACCGGTTTTCAAACGCCCGATCCGCTCGAATACTTCTTCCGGAAATGCGCGCTCACGGTGCGAACCGCGCAGATCGTCGATTTGATCATCCCCGAATTTTCCATCTGGCGCGCCGCCTCCGCTTTTGGAGGAGACGGCGACGACAAGCATCTCAACCCCTTCAAACGCGTGACGGAAAAGCCCGTCGTCTTTTGGTCGGGCATCATCGACGTGGATAAAAACGGACGCGACGTAATCTATGACGTGCCGGATTACTTCGATGGCGCGCTCACGGTCATGGCTGTCGGAATCTCGCCGGATGCGGTTGCTTCCGCGGAGAAAAACTGCCTGGTGTGCGGACCGTTCGTGGTGACGCCCAGCGCGCCGACGGTCGCCGCCCCGGGGGATCAATTCGATGTCGGCGTGACGGTGGCGAACGGCGTGGAAGGCGCAGGAGAAAACGCGGAGATCACCCTGCAGGCCGCTCCATCAGAGCATCTGGAGGTGATGGGGACTTCGTCGAAGAAGCTGCGCATTGCCGAAGGGCGCGAAGCGACGACCGCGTTCACCTTCCGCGTGAAAGACAAACTCGGGTCTGGAAGCGTGGTCTTCCGCGCCGCACTTGGGCGCGAGCAAACCTCCCGGCGCTGCACGCTGAGCGTGCGCCCGCCCGTTCCATTCGCGACGCAAATCCGCAGCGGGAATTTCACCAGGCCATCGGTCGAACTGCCGGTCGAGCGCGCGATGCATCCCGAGTTTCGGAAGGTCGAAGCGAGCATCTCCGCGCTGCCGCTCGGCCTGGCGCGCGGACTCGACGCGTATCTGAAAAACTTTCCGCACGGTTGCAGCGAGCAGCTCACCAGCGGCGCGTTTTGCCGATTGCTCCTCGCGGATGAGGCTGACTTCGCGCTGAACCGCTCGGACGTGAACGCCCAACTCGAAAAGACCTTCGCGACCCTCGCGCGCCGGCAGAATGACAAGGGCGCGTTCGGTTATTGGGCGGCGGGCGAGAGCGACGGGATCGATTTCGTCTCGGTCTATGCGACGCATTTTCTGAGCGAAGCCAGGGCGGCCGGGTTTCCGCCGCCGGTGGAAATGTTCGCACGCGGGCTGCGCCATCTGAAAAGCATGGTGGAGAAAGAGCCGGGCAATTTTTGCGAGGCGCGCACGGTTGCCTACGCGATTTACGTGCTCACGCGCGAAGGAGTCATCACCACGAACTACGTGCTCAATCTCCGCGATACGCTCGAAAAGAAATTCGAGAAGAAATGGGAGGCGGACTTGACCGGCGTCTATCTCGCCGCTGCCTACGCCATGTTAAAAAATGACAACCAGGCGCAAAAGCTGATCAGAGCTTATTCCCCGGGCCGAAGTGACGGCAGCGAGCGGGCCGACTTTTATCAGCCGCTGGGCGCCGACTCGCAATACTTTGCGATTCTGGCGCGTCATTTCCCCGCATTGCTGAAGAAAATTCCGGCCGCAGGTTTTGAAGCCATCGTGCGGCCAGTGAGTGCCGGAAACTTCAACACGCTTTCAGCGGCTTATGCCGTGTGGGCACTGAAAAGCTACTCGCAGCATATCGCCAGCAGCTCGCTGGAATTGGGAATGAGCGAACTTTCCAAGGGGAAAAAGGAAACGCGTCTGCAGGCGGACGGAAGGGAATTGAAACGCGCGGTGTTTTCGGAAGCGACCGCCTCGCTCCGATTCTCAGCCAGGTTTTCCGGACAAAACCTGGGAGCCTTTTACCAGATCGTCGAGGCGGGGTATGATCGCGCTGCGCCGGCCAGGCCCGTTGCCGCCGGCATCGAAGTTTATCGCGAACTTCTCGGCGACAACGGAAAGCCGACGAAGACAGCCTATCTCGGCAAGCCGATTACCGTTCGACTGCGCGTGCGGAGTTTGACGAACACCACCGTTACGAATGCGGCGATCGTGGATTTGCTGCCCGGCGGCTTTGAGATCGCGAATGGCACGGCGCCGATTGCCGAAGCGGGCATGGAACACGTGGAAGTGCGTGAAGACCGCGCGGTGTTTTTTGGCAGCATCAATTCCGGTGTGCAGACGATTACTTACCAGATCAAGCCGACGAATCGAGGCGAGTTCGTGGTCCCACCTCCATTCGCGGAATCAATGTATGATCGAGCGATCCACGGCTGCGGCGCCGCCGGAAAAATTTCGGTTATCGATGCGAAATGAAGATTCGGCGTTTCTGCATTGCGGCCGGAATCCTGATCGCCGCTTTCGCGATGGCCTGGCTGCTGTTGCCGAAACCGCCGCTACTCGAGGGCATTCAATTCTCGCCCCGCGTCTTCGATCGCCACGGAGTGTTGCTGCGGATCGCGCTCACGCCCGATCAGAAATACCGCGTGTTCACTCCGTTAAACGAAGTTGCACAGGATGCAGTCAGCGCGACGCTCGCGTATGAAGATCGTTTTTACACGCGCCACGCGGGCGTCAACCCCGCGGCCGTTGCGCGTTGCGCCTGGAATTTCCTGCTCGGACGTTCACGTGCCGGCGCGTCCACGATCACCATGCAAGTGGCGCGGCTGCGTTTTGGCATCCATTGCCGGACCTTCGCCGGCAAGCTCGCGCAGATCGTGCGCGCGCTCGAACTGGAGCGCCATTATTCGAAATCCCAGATCCTGGAGGCGTATTTCAACCTGGCTCCCTACGGCGGAAACATCGAGGGCATCGGAACGGCGTCGTTGCTTTATCTCCACAAATCGCCTGCCGCACTTTCGCGTTACGAAGCGACCATGCTCAGCGTCATTCCCCAAAGCCCGCGGCGGCGCGCCCCACGCGCTGGCGAAAGCAACGCGGCCTTGATTTCAGCCCAGCGGCGGCTGGTGTCCCGCGATGAGGCCGCGGATTCGGCAGCCACCTTCACGCCGCCCTCCGGAGCAGCGCATCCGTTTCTTGCACCGCATTTCACGACGGAGATTCTGAATGAGGAACCGCGGCGAATGGATAACACGACGACCCTCGACGCGGATTTACAACGCCTGGTGGAGCGCCAGCTCAAAGTCTGCGTCGAGGCAAATCGAGGCTCCGGGATCGAGAATGCCGCTGCCTTGCTCGTGGATTTTCGGGCGATGGAAGTCCTCGCGCAGGTAGGGTCCGCCGATTTTTCTGACGAGAAAATTCTCGGACAGATCGATGGAACCCGGCGTCCGCGGTCACCGGGGTCGACGCTCAAACCGTTCGTTTACGCTCTGGCGATGGAGCAGGGGCTGATTCATCCGCTCACGATGTTGAAAGACGCGCCGCAGAGTTTTGGCGGATATAATCCAGAAAACTTTGATCGCGAATTCATCGGCCCCATCAGCGCGGCCGACGCACTCTCGCGCAGCCGGAATGTGCCCGCGGTCGAGCTCGCGTCGCGGCTTGTGCACCCGAACCTTTACGATTTGCTGCGGAGCGCGAATGTGCCGCTGCCGCACGAGGAGAAGTTTTACGGACTGGCGCTGCCCCTCGGTGACGCGGAGATCACGATGGATTCGCTCGTGCGTTTGTATTGCGTGCTCGCGAATGGCGGTCAGATGCGTCCGTTGCGTCGCACCAAGTCGCGTGGGACCGGGACTGCGGCGCGCCTGCTCAGCACGGAGTCCGCATTTCTCACCCTGGAAATGCTCGGCCGCGCCTCGCGACCCGGCGGCTCGGAGCCGACCGCCGCGGAGTCGGTCTTTTGGAAAACTGGAACGTCACATGGTTTTCACGATGCGTGGTCGGTCGCGGTCTTTGATCGGTATGTGCTCGCGGTGTGGATTGGAAATTTCGACGGATGCAGCAATCCCGCCTTTGTCGGCCGCACAGCCGCGGCTCCGCTGCTGTTTCAAATTGTGGACGCTTTGCGCGCACACGGTCACACCAAGCCGTCGCCTCATGAACCTCCGGCTGGCGCAGACCTGACGCGGATCGAGCTTTGCGCCGTTTCAGGCGGTTTGCCGACCGCGGCGTGTCCCCATCGCGTGCAAGGCTGGTTTATCCCCGGCGTCTCCCCGATTGCTCCGTGCTCCGTTCATCGTGAAGTGCTGGTGGATGAGCAAACCGGTTTGCGTATTTCGCACCCGGACGGACTCCGGGCAGTGCGTCGCGAGGTCTATGAGTTCTGGCCGGCCGACCTCATGACGCTTTTTGAAAAAGCGGGCCTGGCGCGCCGACTTCCACCGCCCTTTCTGCCGGAGGAGGATGCCGAAACCCGCGATCGCAAAGGCAATCCGCCGCGCATCGTGTCTCCGCGAATGGGGCTGCAATACTCGGTTGCCGCCGCCGACTCAGTAAGCCGCGGCATGGCTCTCCGCGCTGAAGCCGACGTGGATGCGCAAAAGCTTTTCTGGTTTGCCAACAAGACGTTCCTCGGCTCAGCCAATGCGCGGGAGACTCTTTACTGGAAACCCGCGGCCGGCACGTATCGCCTCCTGGCCCTGGATGACCATGGGCGAAGCGATATGCGGACCGTGCAGTTCGTCGCGTCACAGGGAAACTAGCGGGCACTGCCCGCTTCAGAACCCGTGGCTACTTCTTACCCTTGGCCATTTCGACCACGACGTTTTCGCGAGTCGGCGCGGGGGCATCGCGAATGGTGTCCTCACCCTTCACTCCGCGGAAAGTGCAGTTCGCGAGCCTGATGTTCTCGATGACCGCGCCTTGGAAGCCGGCGATATACATGACCTGCTTGCTGGATTCGCTCGTGACGTGATCGAGCGACACGTTGCGAATCACCGGCTTGTGCGGGCCCTTCGCGCCTTCCTCATAATCCAGCTCCATGGCCAGCACCGCTTTGGCCACCTGGCCGATCTGCACATTGCGGACGAACACGTTTTCGATCACTCCGCCGCGTTGCGCGTTGGATTTAAAGCGAATCCCGCGCTCGAGGTTCACGCTGTCCATCTTGCAGTTTTCCACGAAAACATTTTTGCATCCTCCGGAAATTTCGCTGCCGATCGTTACCCCGCCATGTCCGTCCTTCATGTTGCAGTTACGGATGATCGTATTCTCCGCGGCCACGCCGACGCGACGGCCATCGTTGTTTCGGCCGGACTTGATGGCGATGCAGTCATCACCCGTGTCGAAGGTGCAGCCTTCGATCAGGACGCCCTTGCATGATTCCGGATCGCAACCGTCGTTGTTCGGACCGTGGCTTTTGATGTTCACGTTTCTCACGGTGACGTTTTTGCAGAGGACTGGATTGATTTCCCACATCGGCGAATTGACGATGTGCACCCCTTCAATCAGCACGTTGTTGCAGCGATAGGGCTGGATGAAGTTTGGGCGCAAAAAACTCCCTTCTCCAAAAGTCCGCTGTTCGACCGGCAACCCTGCTTCACCCATCACATTCAGCTTGTCGCGCCCCGGGGTTTGTTTGTTCGAGCCACCCTTGCGGCACCAGTCCCACCACGTTTCATTCGAAGCTCCGCCGTCGAGCGTGCCTTCGCCGCTGATTGCGATATTCTCCTGTTCGAGCGCATAGATGAAAGGCGAGTAGTTCATGCACTCCACGCCTTCGAAACGGGTAAGCACCAGCGGAAGATACTTGTTCGGATCGGAGAGAAACTCGAGCGTCGCACCGGCGGCGAGGTGGAGATTCACATTGCTCTGGAGGTGAATCGCCGCCGTCTTGAACTTGCCGTCCGGAACGGTCACGCGTCCGCCGCCCGCCTTGCTGCAGGCGTCGATTGCTTTGCGAATGGCGTCTGAACAGTCGCTGTCTGCAACTGCGCCATATTCCGTAATGGGAAAGTCGTGCTCCGGAAACTGCGGAGCCTTGATGGCGGAAAGAATCGCAGGAAGATTGGCGAAGCCGGTGATCTGTTCGGCAGCCGAAGCCGCACCGGGAATCGCGGCGTAGATTGCCAGGCCGGCCAGCCAGCAACGGGAAATGCAGAGGGGGGATATTTTCATATTGGGGGGAATAACGCCGGGAGTTTGAGGCTTGAGCTGATGACAGGTCAACTGCTCTTGCCTCCGACGAAGCAACGCTCCGTTGGCAACTAACGCTTGGTGGTTTCCTTGGCCCACGTGTCCCGAAGCGTGATTGTCCGATTGAAGATGAGCCGGTCCGCCTGACTTTCTTTGTCCAAGGTGAAATAGGCGAGACGTTCGAATTGATAGCGCAGTTCACGATTTGCATCCCGGAGCGACGGTTCGCATTTGACGACGACAGTCTCGAGAGAATGCGGGTTGAGAAACTCCTTGAAGTCGCCACCTGAATCCGGGTCCGGCACGGTAAAGAGCCGGTCGTAAAGCCTTACTTCGGCATCAACGGCGTGTTTCGCACTCACCCAATGGATGGTTCCCTTGACCTTCCGATTTGAAGTCGCGCCGCCGCTCTTGCTTTCGGGGTCCAGGGTGCAGCGCAACTCCATCAATGCCCCGCTCGCGTCCTTCACCAGTTCCTCACATTTGATGATGTAGGCA
>JAXDQV010000217.1:0-4947 GCA_034667645.1 Chthoniobacter sp. | reverse complement strand
GTGGCCCGGGATGTAAACAAGGTTCTCCATTTCACCCCGCGCATCACGCAAGGCGGGACGATCCTCATCCACGAGACCGCCTCCATCACGGAGCTGGCAACGGTGCAGCGCAACTTTTCCGATGAATACGCGTGGGAAGAAGAATGGCTCGGCAGCACCAAGCGGATCAAACTGAGCGGGGATTTCGTGGCCAAGGCGGGTTACGACCTGGCGCAGCCCTTCGCCATCGACGTCTCGCAGGACGGAAAGACGATCCAAACGACGATGCCCCCGGCGAAGGTGCTATCGGTCGAGCAGAAGCATGAGCGGGTGCTGCAGGACGAAAGCGGCATCTGGAATAAGCTCACGCCGGCGGATCGGGAGCACGTGAAAAACGAGTTTCTCAAGCACGCGCGGGAGAGGATTGGGCAGTCCAACATCCTCTTGGAAGCCGACAAAAAACTGATGGACGAGCTGGGCACGATCATCCGCAAAGAAAGTCCGCAGCCGGTGACCATCAGCCGCGCTCCCTCGAACTGAATCGCACGCCTCATCATGATCGCCAGACTCTTTGCCGGCGCATTCCTCGTCGCGCTGACGGCGCACGCGCAGGACATCGTGATCTACGATGATGCGCGGCAGAATGGCTGGCAAAACTGGAGCTGGGCGCCGGTGGATTTTGGCAGCCCCAAGGTCGTTCACAGCGGGACCGCGTCAGCACTCGTCTCCCCGACGGCGGAAGGGCAGGCTCTCTCTTTCCATCACGCGCCCTTTGATTCGACCGGTTACGAACGACTGAGTTTCTGGATCCACGGAGGCCCGACAGGCGGGCAGTCGCTGCAGGTCCGCGCCACGCTCGGAGGCAAGGCGCAGCCAGCGAGGCCGATCGAGCCCTTGCCGCCGAACGCATGGCGCCAAATCACGGTTGCGCTTTCCGACCTCGGCGTGGCCGATCAGCCGAACTTGGACGGCTTCTGGATTCAAACGATGGCAGCTCCCCTTGCGCCGTTTTCCGTGGACGATGTTGTCCTTGTCGCATCGCCTCCGCCGAAGCGGGTCGAGGTTAAAGTGGATACTCGAAAAGTAATCGGGGTGATTGATGAACGGCTTGAGGGAATCAATACGGCAATTTGGGATCCCGAGCTCGGCAGCAAAGCGACGGCAGAGTGCCTGCAGGCGATGGAGACAAAGGCGCTGCGTTTTCCCGGCGGCAGCGCTTCCGATGATTACGACTGGCAGACGAACCGCAGCGTCAGCAAAAAGAAGATGTGGATAAGCAACGCCGCAACTTTTGCGAGAGTCGCGGAAGCCCGGGGCGCGCAGGCTTACCTCATCGTCAACTACGGCAGCGGCACCCCGGAGCAAGCAGCGGCCTGGGTTGCCTATTACAATGGCGATCCGGCCTCCGCGCTGGCGCTCGGGGACGATGCAAAAGGACGCGACTGGAAGACCGCCGGATTTTGGGCGACGATCCGCGCCTCGGCGCCGTTGCCGTTGGATGACGGCTATAACTTTCTGCGCATCTCGCATCCGCAGCCGTTCGCCTTTCGTTACTGGGAAGTGGGCAACGAGAATTACGGGAACTGGGAAATGGATCTTCACGGCGCGGAAGGCAGCGGTCTTTCAGGCGCTCCGCACGACCCCGAAACTTACGCGGTCGAGTTCGGGAAATTTTACACAAAGATGCTCGCGGTCGATCCTGCGATCCGCATCGGTGCGGTCGTTGCGACGCAAACCGATGCACCTGTTGCTGCGCAGACAATCAACCCAAACGAGAAGGCTGCCATGTCGCGTGGATGGATGCACGTCGTGCTCGCGCGGCTGAAAGCGGTCGGTGTCGTGCCGCATTTTCTCATCTACCATCATTATCCGCAGAATCCCGGCGGGGAATGTGACGCGACGCTGCTTCAGTCCCCGGCGGCGGTGGCCGCAAAAGCGGAAAGCTTGCGCACGGCGATCAACGAGCACTTTTCCCCGGCGGAATCGAGTGGCATCGAGCTCGCGATGACGGAGCTGAATTCCGTCAGTTCCGATCCGGGGAAACAAACGGCCAGCGTCGTCAATGCGCTCTTCTTTGCCGACTGCATCGGCGCGCTCGCGAAGACCGAGTTCAAGGCGTGCCTCTGGTGGGACCTCTGGAACGGACCGATCGCGAAAAACAACAACAGCCCGCTGCTGCATGGCTCGTCGGACTTCGGGGATTATGGCGTGGCGTTTTACAACCAGTCGCCGCCGCGAGGAAAAGGCTATTCGCTCTATCCGACGTTTTACGCGGCGAAGATGCTCGCGCAGTGGGGACGCGGTGGCGATCAGGTCCTCGACGCTCACAGCGATTCGCGTCTGCTTTCCACCTACGCCGCGCGGCTCACGGACGGCACTCTTTCCTTGCTGGTGATCAACAAGCACCCGACTGCCGGGTTGAACGCGCACGTGACGCTCGAAGGCTTCACGCCAAAGTCCGCCACGGCTGACGTGCTTCATTACGGACTGGAGAACGAGAACGGGTCGGACATCTCGAGCTCGATTTTCCGCGGAGCCGCAGGAGAGTTCAGCTACACCTTCGCGCCGTATTCGATCACCGTTCTGAAGGTTCGGTGATCCCGGCGCAACGTGACAAAACGGCGACGGGACGCGCAAAGCGGCGCTCGGTTCCGATAGGGGTGAATCCATGACCATGCGCAATGAGAATCCGATGAGTCCCTCGCCCTCACGCTTTTGCGTTTTTGGAAAACAGGTGTTCCGGTGGTGCGCCTCCCGGCGTTGCTGGCGGGCAATTCACGATCGCTGCTTCCAATGCCTGAAACAGCTCGAGCGCGCGGCTGCGCTTCCGGCGCCTCGGCCTCGGGCGCGACTGCCCGGTTAGCGTCCCGCCTTCAGATAGCGCTCCACGCGGCAATCGAAGCCGCCGAAGTCCACGACCTGCCGGCTCTGCAGCTTCAGCAGCGGCGTTTCCATCCGCAACGGGTTGGCGAAAACCAGCCGCCCCCCCGGTCGCAGCATCTTGGCCGCGACGGCGAAAAGATCCGCGATCAGCCCGCGCAGGTTGTCGATCGGGACGCGCTTTCCCATCGGCGGGTTGGTAATGATCAGCGAGAGCGTGCCGGGAGCCAGTCCCTTCACGGTGGGGAAGTCCCCGAAGTCGCAGCAGACGAATTCCGCCCGCGCTCCCCTCACCTTCGCGGCGGCAAAGTTCCCCTCGGCAATGGCGATCGCCTCCGCGCTCCTGTCCGAGCCGTAAAGCGTGGGCGCTCCGCCGAGCAGTCCCCGCTCGATCAGCTCCAGCCCCGATCCGCAAAACGGGTCCCACACCATCTCCCGCTCCACGCTTCCCGCCAGCCGCGCGAGGCAGGCGGCGAGCGGCGGATGGGAGGCGGCGGGGACGTCCTTGCGGCGATACGCAAAACGCGGATCGGGAGCCAGCCGCGGGCGCAACTCCACGGACCAGCCCGCCTCCGTCTGGTGAATATCCACCGCCCACGGCGCGTCCTGCGCGTCGTTGAGGATCGCGGGGCACAGCGCGTAGGCCCGGTCCGCCACCCGGCGCACCAGCCCACGCCGATGCCCCTTTCCCACGAACTCCAGCCGATACCGGATCGAGCCTTCCGTCCACGCTTCCAGCAGCCGGCGCGATAAAGGCGACGCGATCACTGCCGCGAGCGCCTCCACCAGCTTCCCCTCCTCCAGCTCCGGCACCACCCCGAGCACGAACCCCACCGTCCCGAAACAGCGCAGCGTAAAAAGCTCAGCAAGCGTGAACGGAGCCGCCGCCGTGATCGCCACCAACCCGCTCCGCACCTCCGCGAGGCGCACCGGGCCGCGTCGGGCGATCCATTCCCGCACCTCGTCGCGCACCCAACCCTCCAGCCCCCGGCGACCGCGCAGGTGGATTCGCAGCCCGTCCCACTCGCGCAGCGTTCCCTCCATCCGAATGCCGCTCGGCCTCTCCCGGCGCGCCACGCTGGCCTGCACCTTCTGCGCGGTCTGCGGGGAAAAATCGCCCGGCGCCGCCTGCCACGTCTCCAGCGTCACCCTCCCGCCGATCTTCTCCAGCGCCTTCCCGGCAAACTTCTTCTCGCGCGCCAGCTCCGCCGTGCGCAACAGCGCCACCAGCTCCGCCTCCTCCCCCGGTCCCGCGCCGATCTTCGGCAAGGCCGCCATCGCGTAGCGCCGGATCTTCTCCGCCGGATCGTGCAGGAGCTGCCGCAGCCACGCGCGCACTTTGGTCTTCTCCTCCGCCGTGCCGTTCTCGGCAAACACCACGCCGACCGCGCGCACCAGCGCCACCCGCTGGCTCCGCACTTCCGGCGTCGCGGCGTCAAAGGCGGCCACCTCCTTTTCCCACAACTCCGCGCAGGAAAGGCGTCGCAGCCGTTGATACAACTCCTTGGTCGGGTTGCCTCCTTCCTCCTTCATCGCGCGCTCACTCTAACCCGGTCACCATCCCGGCCTCAGACCGTGACGCACGGAGCGGTTCGCTGCATCGCATGGTTAGGCGACTTCATGGTGTTTTGTGCTTGGTGAGCAACAGGACATGGACAGTGAAAGCTGACTGTCCGGTAAGAAAGTTGCAGGGCTTGTCTAGCTCGATCTTCTCATCATAAGTTGTCTCAGCAGAATTGCTCTTCGAGGAAACCCAGTCCAGCACAGTGAAGTCGAGGTGGTATGTGCCATCCGTCGGCGGACGCAAGACTCCAGTGAGGATACGCAACTCGCCGGTCGGTGAAACCTGCTTCTCGAAAAAGTGCGTGCTCACTGAGACGGTTGCCTGAATGTCTGGCTTCCGGTCGGGAACCACAGACGTTAGAATCCACCAACGCAACTCGTAAGTTTCAGGCTGCGCGGCAGGCGATGCGCTGGCTCCCTCTGAAGCTCGTGCCGCGAGAGCACTCAGAACAAAGAGACCGACAAAGACGCAAGCTTTCATGGTGCGCGGAAGTCGCCTAACAGGGTATAGGCGTCCATTTCGAT
>JAXDQV010000216.1:0-8053 GCA_034667645.1 Chthoniobacter sp. | reverse complement strand
CCTTGCGGAAAGTTTCGGCAAGAGCGGAGAACTGCTGAGCGAACGCTTCGCCGGTTGATCGGCATAAAAAAACCGGCCGGAATTGCTTCCGGCCGGTTTTTCTTTTGCGCAAATCGTTTACGCGAGTGGCGGACTTCTTCGCCCCGCGATCAGCGAAACGATGAAGAGCACCAGGAATACAACGAACAGAACTTTGGCAATGTAGGCCGCGGTTCCGGCGATTCCGACAAACCCCAGCAGACCTGCGATCAGCGCGATAACCAGAAATGTAAGTGCCCAGGATAACATAAGTATTTCACCTCCTTGTATTGCTTTCCTTATTGATTCGAGTGTAGAAGCCGCTTCGCGCGTAGCGGAACTTTAGCTCGCCCTACGGCTCTCGCAAAAGGAGCCGGCAATGAAAATGCCGGTGGCCACGCAGATGCATGAGTCTGCAACGTTGAACGCCGGCCACGGATTGGCAAAGCGGACGTGGAGGTCGAAAAGTAGAAAATCGACGACGTGCTGATGAAGAATTCGATCGGTCAGATTTCCGAGCACGCCGGCATAGATCAGCGCGACGCCGAGGCGCGTGCTCTGCTGGATGAACATCCGGCGCCACGCGCAGAACGCCAACGCGCAAAGTGTGACAAACGACAACACGATGAAAGCGGTGTTGCTGTTGCTGAACGAACTGAAAGCGGCGCCCGTGTTGCCGTAGTGGACCAGGTCGAAAAAACCGGGGATGACCGTGCGGCCTGATTCGAACTCAATCGAACGCACCACGAGCCATTTTGTAAGCTGGTCGAGTGCGTAGAGCGGCAGCGTAACGAGCAGCGCCAGCTTCATCCGCAACCAATCACCTCGGCGCAACGATCGCACAGCTCGCAGTCTGGATTCTCCGTCTGGACAAATGGCCGGGACCGCCAGCAGCGGGGACATTTTTCATGTGCGGTGCGAGCGACAAGGACGCGAGTCTCATCCGCTTTCACGATCGTGAGTTCACTGACGATAAAAAACTCCTCGAGGATGGTTTCGAGTTCCGAAAGCTCGTCGAAAAGCGCCTCATCCGCGAGCCGGAGCTCTACTGAGGCTTCGAGCGAATTACCGATGAGTTTTGATTTCCGCGCTTCCTCGATTTGCTGTCCGATGAGTCCGCGCAAGCCGAGTAGAGCATCCACGCGTTTCTGGACGATCGGATTTACCCATGCCTCGTTCGACTCCGGAAATGTCTCGAGATGCACGGACGTTTTTTTGCCGAAAAATTCCCACGCCTCGTCGCCGGTGAAAACAAGGATCGGCGCCAGCAGTCTCGTCAGCGCCGAGAAGATCTCGCACATCGCCGTTTGCGTGGCGCGGCGGCGCATCGAATCAGGCGCGTCGCAATACAATCGATCCTTGGTGATATCGATGTAGAGGCTGCTGAGATCGACCGCACAGAATTGGTTGAGCGTGTGATAGACGCGGTGAAACTCGAACTTTTCATACGCATCGCGGCAGGTCGCGATGACTTCCTGCAGCCGCCCCATGATCCAGCAATCCACCAGCGTGAACCACGACCTCGGGACGTTATCCGAGCCGCAGTCGAAGTCGCCGACATTGGCCAGCAGGATGCGCAGCGTGTTGCGAATACGCCGGTAGGTATCGGAGAGACGCGTGAACATTTCCTCGGAGAAGGGGACGTCGTCCGTGAAATCCACGCTGCTCACCCACAGGCGAACGATGTCCGCACCGTGCTTCTCGACGAAATGCGCGGCCTCGGTCGGCTTCTGATAGGATCCTTGGGCCGACTTGGAAATTTTTTTCCGCGTGTCCACATCCACCACGAACCCGTGAGTGATGCAGGTCTTGTAAGGCGCCTGGCCGCGCATGGCGACGGCCGTCATCAGTGACGATTGAAACCAGCCGCGATGCTGATCCGTGGCCTCGATATAAACATCCGCCTTTTCTGCGCCGAGGCGCTTGCGCACCACCGCTTCGTGCGAAATGCCGGAGTCGATCCAGACGTCCAGCGTGTCGTTGCGGCGGGAAGTTCCCGGGTCTAAACCGAGAGTGGAAATCCACCACGCGTCATCTTTTTCAAACCAGATATTCGTGCCGTGCTGCTCGACGAGATCCCCAACTTTCCGGACCAGCGGCGCGTCGAGGATCGGCTGGTTTTTCTCATCATAAAAAACCGGCAACGGCACCCCCCACGAACGCTGGCGCGAGATGCACCAGTCCGGCCGGGTCTCGATCGTGCCGGCAATCCGGTTCTGAGCCCAGGCCGGCAGCCATTTGACTTGCTCGACGGCGGCGAGGGCCGCGCCGCGCAGTTGATCGATCCGAATGAAAAGCTGCTCGACGGCGCGAAAAACCACCGGCGTTTTCGATCGCCAGCAGTGGGGATACGAATGGCGATAGATGTTCTCACCGAGCAACGCGCCGCGCTCGCGCAGGTGTTCGATCACGTCGCGGTTGGCGTCGAAAACGTATTTTCCAGACCAGACTGGCACCCCGACTTCTTCCGTGAACCGCCCGTGCTCATCGACCGGAGATAAAACTGGCAGGCCGTTCTCGGCGCCGGCGAGGTAATCATCTGCGCCATGGCCCGGCGCTATGTGCACGCCGCCCGTGCCTGATTCGAGCGTCACGAAATTCGCGAGAATCACCCCGGATTTCCGGTCCAAAAACGGATGCTGCGTTTGCGTTCCCGCCAGCTCGGCACCCGTCAGCGAAGTCGGTGAAACGCCGGTGTCCACGTCCCAGCAGGTGGCCTCAACGAACGCGGGCACGAGTGCCTTCGCGATCACGAAAGTCTCGCGCGCACCGCTTTCGCGATGTCGGAAGTTTTCCGCTACGTAGCCATGCAGCGGGTGCACGGCGATGGCGACATTCGCTGGCAGCGTCCAAGGGGTCGTCGTCCAGATCACGATGCTCGCCTTTTGCGCCAGCGGACCCGAGACGATGGGAAACTTCACAAAAATCGCCGGATCCTCGCGTTCGGCGTATTCGATTTCCGCCTCGGCCAACGCGGTCTGCGCGCCGGTGCTCCAATAAACCGGCTTGCGGCTTTGATAGACGAGACCCTGCTCCACAAAAGTCGCGAAGGCCCGAATGATCTCCGCTTCATAGCCGGGATCGAGTGTGAGATAGGGGTTCTCCCAATCGCCAAAGACGCCCAGCCGCTGGAACTGCGTGCGTTGGATGTCGATGAATTTGCGCGCGTATTCTTCGGAACGCTGGCGCACCTGAAGTGGTTCCAAGCCCCGCGATTCTTTCACGACTTTGAATTCGATCGGCAGTCCATGGCAGTCCCAACCGGGCACAAAAGGCGCGCGAAATCCGAGCATGGTGCGCGATTTCACAATCACGTCCTTTAACACCTTGTTTAATGCCGTCCCCATGTGCACGTCGCCATTCGCGAAGGGCGGACCATCGTGCAGCACGAACTCGGTCGCGCCTTTTCGCGCCTCCAAAATCTGCTCGTAAACGCGCTCGCGCCTCCATTTCTCCAGCCGCTCCGGCTCGCGGTTCACCAGATCAGCCTTCATCGGGAAATCTGATTTCGGCAGATTCAGCGTTTCTTTGTAATTCTTCGGCATCGGGTGGGAAGCGGAAGCTATCGCCCTTTCCAGTGACGGTCAATTTTGACGCCGCCGGGATGCGGAACCGGCGCTTAAGTCCCGGCGAGGGAGTCGTCGAGCCAGCCGAGCAGTTGCGTGATCGTCTCGTCCGTCTCGTCGCCCATGTTCGAGATGCGGAAGGTCGTTCCCTTGATTTTCCCGTAGCCGCCGTCGATGACGCAGTGATGTTTTTCCCGCAGAGTCGCAATCATCGCCGCGACGTCGATGCCGCGATTGTTGCGGACGCAGGTCAGCGATTTGGAGCGGTAGCCCTCCGCCGCGAAAAACTCGAAGCTGTTGCGGCGCACCCATTCGGCGACCAGTCCATTGAGCCTCTCATGCCGCGCATGCCGCGCCGCCACGCCTTCAGCAAAAATATCATCGAGGCGCGAGCGGAGCGCGTAGATGTGCGAGATCGACGGCGTGCTCGGCGTCATGTCCTCGGCCTGATTTTTTTTGAACTCGAGAAAGTCGAAATAATAGCCGCGATCTTTGAGCGTCGCCGCGCGGGCGAACGCCTTCTCGCTCACCGAAAAAAGTGCAAGCCCCGGCGGCATCGCGAGCGCCTTTTGCGAGCCGGTCAAAAGCACGTCAATCCCGAGCTCGTCCATCGGGATCGGCACCGCGGAGAACGAAGAAACGCTGTCGATGATGGAGACGACATCCGGATATTTTTTCAAAACGGCGCAGAGGTCTCCGAGCGGGCTCATCACGCCTGTCGAGGTCTCGTTATGAATGATCGTCACCGCGTCAAAGCGTCCGGTGGCAAGTTGCGCATCGAGGGCCTCGGGAAGAATCGGCTGGCCCCACTCGACTTGCAGCGCCTCCGCTTCCTTTCCGCAGCGTTTACTCACGTCGAGCCATTTGTCGGAAAACGCGCCACACATGCAGTTGAGCACGCGTTTTGCGACGACATTGCGGATGGCGCCTTCCATCACGCCCCACGCTGACGAGGTGGAAAGAAACACCGGCTGCTGCGTGCCGAAAAGTTCCTGCAGACGGGGGTGAATCGACGCGTAGAGTTTCTTAAAATCGCCGCTGCGATGTCCGATCATCGGCTGACAAAAGGCCTCGAAGGTTTTTGCGGAAACTTCGACGGGGCCGGGAATGTAGAGTTTGGTGTGCATGCTGGATGACGTTTGGGCGGGAGCGCGTTTTCTAAATCTGCGGACGGCAATCTGCAACCTGCAATCCCCTACTCCCAGATGAAATGCTCGAGCCGTAACTGCTCGGCGCGGTCGCGCGCGTCGGAGGAACGCGGCCCCTCCGCCTTGGCCATCTTCTCGTAGATTGCGATCGCCGAGGTCCATTTCTCATCCGTCTCCAGCAGGCGGGCCGCATCGAAACCCGCCTTGTAAAACCAGAAATATTCCGGCTCCGCATCGATTTGCGGCTGTAACACACTGTAAAGCACCTCAAGCGCTTTCCCTTTGTCCGATTTCTCGACGCACTTCGCTTTTTTATAGAGCGCTTGGTTGCGCCAGAAGGCCGTCACGTCCGGTTCCGCGGCGAGCTGATCGTAAACTGCAACCGCCTTCGCCAAGGCCGTGGGATCACCCGGTGCGGCGAGGTTTCCGGCTTTCCCGCAGAGCGCGGCAAAACGCAGCGACCCTTCCGGATTCGCGCGCAAAATCGCGTCATAGAGCACGAGCGCTTCCGCCGTTTTCCCGAGGCGTGTCTTCGCGATCGCCTGCTGCTCACGCGCATAAAGTTTCAACGGCCCATTCAGCTTGGCCACCTGCTGAAACAGCTCGAGTGCGTGATCCACCCCCTCGGGATTCATGCTGCGCATTGCACTTTGCCCGGCGAGAAAAAGCGCCGTCTCGGCGAGCGGCATCTCGGCTGCATCGGTGGCAAGCGTTTCAAACTGCGTTTGCGCATTCGCGAAATCTTCGCGCCGAAAATAAATCTGCCCCAGCTTCATGCGCACTTCGGAACTCAGCGCCGACCCTGGATGGGCGCCGAAGAACGCGTTGCAGAGTGCGATGACTTTCCCGTCGTCACGGTTTTTTTCCGCATCTGCAACAAAGATCGCCAGGTAGTCGCCGCGCTCGCTCTCCTGCCCTCCCGGCACATCGTTGGCTACTTTGAGCAACCGGCCCGCCGTTTCGTTGTCCGAGGAAATGAAGGCGATTTCGGCGAGCGCGATGCGTGCATCATGGGCCCGTGGATGATCCGGAAAGTCGCGCAGGAAGAGCTGGAGCGTCGCGGTCGCGCGGGCATCGTGTGAGCGCGCCTGCAGCAAACCTTCCTCGAGGAGCAGGTCACGGCGAAAGGCGCTTTCCGGGGAGCGCGCGCTGAGCTCTTGGTAATCGACTAGAAACTTTTCGTAGTTTCCCAAGTTTAGCCAGGCGAGCGCGGAATCGAAAATCGCCTCCTGCCAGCGAGCTGGCGAATGCTGCGCCGCGGAGCGAAACGAGTTCACCGCGAGAAGAAACTCCCGCTGCCGGAAATGCGCGGTGCCGGCCGCGATCTCCATCTGCGCGAGCGTTTCCGCATCGGCAGCGTTCCGCATCGCCGCCTCGAAAGCAGTGACGGCCGCCGCAGGTTTATCGTCAAGCAGGAGCTCGCCTTGCATCGCGCAAGCTTTCCAGAGGAGCGGATGGCCTGGATATTCGCGCACAAAATTAATCAGCGAGCGCAGCGCCTTGTCCGGCTTGCTCGAGCGAATCTGCGACCTGGCCAAATAGAAGAGTGCGAAAGCGGCCCGTCGCCGTGGCGGTTTGGCCGCCCACTTCTGCAATTCAGCTTCGGAAGCGTTGTCTTCGCCGGCGTAAATTTCATCGAGCCTCGCGAACATTTCCTCCAGGAACGCACTCTGCGGATGCTGCCAGATGAAATCTTCGAGGACATTGTCGGCTGCTTCACGGCCATTGAGAGCGGTCCGCGCATCGGTGTCGGCCACCGTGACGGCAGTGAGCAGCCGCTCCGTCATTCCGCGCGGTTGGTGGAGGATTTCCTCGAGCGCCGCCAGCGCCGGCGCAGCCTGATCGCGCGCGAGCAGCACGCGCGCTTCGAGATACTTTTTCCACTTTTTTTCGAACTCACTTTGCGGCGTGACCGTCGCGAGAACCTGTTCCGCGCGCTTCACGTTTTTCAGTTTCAAATGGATCTCCGCCAGCCGCAATTGGAGCGTCGGCGCGGAAGCGGCCGGTTTAAAATTCTCCAGCGTCCGCGCAGCGTCGGTCGGATTACCGAGTGCCTCCAGCGCCTCCGCCAGGCCCAGCGTCGCGGCATTCTTTTCCGCGCCATCATGCGCGGCGATTTCACGATAAAGCGGCGCGGCCTCGCTCCATTTCACCGACGCCACGAACGCTTCCGCCCGCAGCAGTTTCCCTTCGTCGTCACTGAATTTTTCCGAAACTTCGACCGCCTCCTGTGCGCGACCGGTGGCGATCAAAGCGCGCACCAGCATGTGTTCGGCGAGCGAGCGTTCTTCGCCCGCGATGGGCTGAGTGAGAACGTGTTCCAGTTTCGGAATCGCGACCTCGGGGACTTTTTCCGCGAGCGCGCGTTCCGCGTCTTCGATCTCCGGCGCCCCCGCAACGACGGCCTGCAACGACGCCACGATCGCGGTCAGAAAAATGGTGCGCTTTTTCATGGCAGCATCCGCTGGAGATAGCTTCCGGTGTGGCTTCGCTCAAGTTTCGCGATCTGCTCCGGCGGGCCCTCACCGATGATTTCTCCGCCGGCGTCGCCGCCCTCGGGGCCGAGATCGATGATCCAGTCCGCGCACTTGACCACCTCCAAGTTGTGCTCGATCACGATCAACGTGTTTCCGGCATCGCGGAGTTTCATCAGCACTTCGAGCAGCTTGTGAATGTCGGCAAAATGCAGACCGGTCGTCGGTTCATCCAAAATGTAAACTGTGCGGCCGGTCGCCTTTTTTGCGAGCTCGCCGGCGAGCTTCACGCGCTGCGCCTCGCCGCCGCTCAGCGTCGTCGCGCTTTGCCCGAGCCTCACATACCCAAGTCCCACGTCCTCCAGAGCCACCAGCCGATCGGAGATAGTCGGCACGTTGCGAAAAAATCGCGCAGCTTCGTCCACGGTCATGTCGAGCACGTCGGCGATGTTGCGGCCTTTGTAGGTGATTTCCAATGTCTCGCGATTGTAACGCCGGCCGCGGCAGATCTCGCACTCGACGTATACATCGGCGAGAAAATGCATCTCGATTTTGATCAGGCCGTCGCCCTCGCAGTTCTCGCACCGGCCACCTTTGACGTTGAACGAAAACCGCCCCGCTTCGTAGCCGCGGACCCGCGCGGACGGGAGCTGCGCGAAGAGCTGGCGGATCGGCGAAAACGCGCCGGTGTAAGTCACCGGATTCGAGCGCGGCGTGCGGCCGATCGGGCTTTGATCGATGACGATCGCCTTGTCGATTTGTTCCAGCCCGCGAATGGCTGCGTGCGCTCCCGGCCGTTCTTTGGAGCGGTAGAAGTGCCGGAACAACGCACGGCGGAGAATGTCGT
>JAXDQV010000215.1:0-18420 GCA_034667645.1 Chthoniobacter sp. | reverse complement strand
AAGTGATGGATCGGCTAAAAATGCGCCGCGAGGCGGCGAAGCTTGTGCTGGATTTGATCGACGCGCAGCACGACGACAATGAACGCTTCGCGCTGCTGCCGGAATTGATTGTGCAATGTCAGGGGTTCGAGTTGCAGAAGTGGCTCATTGAGCAACTCGCGCGGCGGCATCAGGCGCATCCGGACGATTACTTTATCGCTGCGGCCAGCGCCAAAGTTTTGAAAGAAAATGGTCGCGGCGGCGAGGCGCTCGCCGTGCTGGCGGACGTCGCATGGTCGTCGCACGATGAGATCGCCCCGCTGCGGGAACTCGTCGCCGAGGCCGAAGAACTGGGAGAAACAGCGGCGGCTTGCGATCTCCAAAAGCGACTCGTGGCGCTGTCACCGGGCGCGGAGAGTCATGCGCGCGCAAAACTGGCTGACCTGCAGGAAGCGGCACTCGATATCGCCGCTGCAACCACGGAGTGGAACAGGCTCGCGAAACTGTTTCCGCGCGATGGCAGCCTGCTGCTTCGCGCCGCCGATTTCAGCCTGCGCTGGGCGGCTCCGGATCGTGCCCGAGAAATTCTGAGATCGGTTTGCACGCTCGATCCGGGAAATGCGGAAGCCGCGCTCAAGCTTGCAGCGATTGCGGACGACGCTGAGGCAGTCGGGTGCTACGAGCAGATCCTGGCACATTCCGCTCCCGACAAGGATGGCGTGCTCTCGCTCATTGTGACTGCATTGCATTTGCGGGAAAGCAAAGCGATCGAACCGAACGCCAGATTTGTCGCCATTCGCGGCCTTGGGCAATCGCTCGCGGCGCGGGGCGACAGCGCGGCTATGCGCGCATGGCTCGAACGATGGGATCGTCAGACTGCGCCGGCAGAATCGTTCCTGGAGCAATATTTTGCCGGCGCGCACGCGCGCGCTCTTTCGCAACTGCGCAACCTGAGCACAGCGGACGCTGCCGATCCGGCTTTGCGGAGCGCCTGGATGCTCCTCGCATTTCAAATCGGCGATGCTGCGATGCTGCGGAGCATATTGGACGATGGCGACGCGACCGCGCGCGAGGAGCTGATGCGCGTTCTCGGAGAGTTCGCCAACAGCGAAATTGCGCCCGCTCGTTTGCGCGTCGTGGACGAAGTTTTCAATGAAAAAACCAGCCGGGATATTGTGTGGCAGGCGGCGGTGCAGCTCGCGAGTCACAATCGCTTTCGGGAGGCGGCACGGCTCGGGCAACGTGTGTTTGATGGCGCCACGACGTTGCGCGCGCCGTGCGGACTGGAGTTGGCGGACTGGTATCTCCGCTGTGGAGGCAAGGATAAGGCAATGGAGACGCTGCGCGCCATTTCGGCTGAGGCCGGAGACTCACTCCAGCAACCGGTGTATGCGGCTTTGCGGGAACTTTTTCTCCTGCTGCCGCCGCCGGAGCGTGCGCAGTGGGTGGAGCGCGTCGCGCAGAATCTGGATCGCGAAAAGCTTCCGATTCATGCGTGTCTCGCGATGATTCTATTGCATGGATTACAGGGTGACGAGCGGGCTGCAGAAGCCGAGATCGCGCGTCTGATCGAATTGCGGGCGACGACGATCCGCGAGGCCGAAGTGATCGGCGATTCCGGCGAGCGATATTGGAGTTTTGTGCTGACGACGGGACTGCAACTGCGGTTGTGGAATCTCGATCGTGAGGCGGCGTTTCTATGGGAACGCGCTCTCGCGGATCCAGCATCCATCAGGCTCCAGCGCGGCTCGGCGCGCGTGGCGGCGCGCGAGATCGCAACCCGTCTCTCCGCCCTGAAAATGGAGTCCGCGCCGGGAGAGGACGCGGAAAGTCTGGCGAGGGATTATTTGCAAACCACTACTCCGGAAGTGGTGCAGGCTCTGGTGTCACAGCTCGAAAGCGATGGCGCTTTATTACTGGCGTCGCGGCTCGCGCGCGCAGCATGGGAGCGCGAACCGGACAACGTGCAGCTCCTGCACAGTTTTGTAACCACCGCAGTCAGCGCCGGCGATCGTGAGGGGATGCATGCGGCAACTTCGGAAAAGTTCAAGACCGGAGCCGGCACACCCGCGCGGCGGGAGCTGACGTTGCAGGGCGCTGGGTTCCTAGAAAGGACCGGGGAGGCTGATGAAGCGCGAAAACTTCTCGAAGCTGAAATCACGCTGCATCCGCAAGACATCGAGCTGCTGGAAAAGGCCGCCGGCGTGGACGAGCGCCGCGGGCATTTCGAAGACGCCGAAACACTCCACCGGTATTTGCTCTCAGTTGATCCCGCGCACCCGGCGCGGAAGGCCGCCCTGGCAAATGTGCTGGCGGCCGAAAAGAAATTCAGCGAGGCGATCGGGCTGCTCGAGCAAATTCCTGAGAACGGCGCGACGGACCAGTTGCTCGCTCCGCTTTATTTGAAAAGTGGCCGGCTGGATCGAGTGCGGGCACTGGGCGCGAAGTTCCTCCGCGCTGGAAATTCGGATGCAGTGGATCGAAGCGTGTCGGCTCTCGCCGAGGCCGGGCAGGTCAAAGAGGCGCTTCAACTGCTCTTTGCGGCCTCGATCAAAACGAAGGATTCCCGCGCATTGTTTTCTCTGGAGGCAAAGTTCGTGGAGCTCGCGGCCCCGGAATTTCCATCGCTCGCGAAATCGGGTTTGTCGCGGCTGGAAAGGATTGCGCGGAATTCTCCGGAATTTATCGAGCCGCTTTTGGAAACGGAATCGCGTGTGGGAGCGAAGCTCGGCATCAACCTCGAAGAACGCTTCGCGGCGGAATGGCGGGAGGGAAAAGGCGCAGCGGTCGCGGGGGTGAAGATGATCGAGCTTTATGCCCGGACGGGACCCGAACACAAACTGGAGGCCGTTTTTGCACAGTGCCTGGCCCGTGAGGAGATCGAGCAGGTGGTTTCACAAAAGTTAGCTTCTGCTTTACAAGCCGAGCGAAGGCTTGGCCTCCGCGAGCGATGGCTGGCTGCAATCCGCGACCGGTGGCCCGAAAACGAACAATTCGCGCTGGATCATGTGGAAACGCTGCACGCGCTCGGGCGCGACGAGGAGGCGCTCGCGGAACTGCGAATTTTTGCGGGGCGTGCGCTCGTGGAAAGCGATGATACTGCGAAGGCGGCGCCGCTGTTGGCCGAACTCGGAGACAGGGAGAAGGCGTGCGAAATGTTCGCGCTCGCGATTCACGCCGATCCCTTGACCAGGAACGGCGCGCTGCGGACGGAATACGCGCGGCAACTCCGCGCCGCCGGAAAGCCGAAGGAGGCCATGGAGCTTCTGGAGCGGGCAAACGATCGGGCGCCCGCGAACTTTGAGATCGCCGAGGGGCTGTCCAGTTTTCAGTTGGAAAAAAATCAGCGGGTGCCGGCAGCCAAGGTTTGGAAGCACCTCGCGCGGGCCTCGGCCGAACCGGCGCAGCGGGCGAAGGCACTGGAACAGTTGGCATTGGTCGAAGCCGATCACCACTGACGGAGGCTGGACAGTTGGCTGGAAATGTGGAATCGGTGCCCCGTGCGTTTCCTCCTTTTCCCCATCCTGAGTATTAGTTTCTGCGCCTTGGCGGGAGCGCAGGAGCAGGATCCGGGATTGCTTTTGCAGACGCGCAATGAAGGTCTCGCCGGCAAAATGTTTCAGAACAAGTCGTTTTACGACGGCAAGACTTTTCAAGGCGTGGGCCAGGCGAACGTGAAGGAGTTTTATTCTCCGCAGCGTTATGATGCGACGGGCTTTGCGACGAAGGAGTTCAACGCCAAGGCGTTTTCGCAGACCGACGTCCGTTTTGCGACGAAGGAGGCGCTGACGAAAAAAGATACGCGCGACGAGAAGGCTTATGAGACGAAAGCGGCGGCGGTGAAGGACGCGAATGAGAGCGGCAAGACCTACGGAACGAGCGAATACGCCAACAGTCGGGAGTTTCGCGAGCAGGGAAAATCGCAAAAGGTGCTGGACCAGCAAAGCCATAAAAAAGAAATGAGCAGCGACGAAGTCCGTGAGCTGCTGAATAAAAACAAGTAGCGGCGATCGCGGGACCGCCACACGGCCACCTCGCGCGGAGTTGCAGATTTTGAGGCGCAGCTTTACAAAGCTGCCATCGGTATGAATCTCCCCCCGGAAGCGCAACTCGAGGAGCTTAAACGCGGCTCAGCGCAAATCATCAGCGACGCGGAATTGCTGGCAAAACTGCGGCTCGGCCGGCCTCTCAACGTCAAGCTCGGCGTCGATCCAACAGCGCCGGACATTCATCTCGGGTTCACGGTGGCGCTGCAAAAACTGCGGCAGTTTCAAGACTTCGGCCATCGCGCGGTTTTGATCATCGGAGATTTCACCGCGATGATCGGCGATCCGAGCGGACGCTCGGCGACACGACCGCACCTCACCCATGGCCAGGTGATGCAAAACGCCAAGACGTTTCAAGAGCAGGCGTTCAAGATTCTCGACTGCCAGAGAACAAGCACCGTTTTCAACGGGGAATGGCTGGAGATGATGCCATTTGAGGAAGTGATCAAGCTCGCGAGCCGAGTGACGATGCAGCAGATGTTGCAGCGCGAGGATTTTAAAAACCGGCTCGATAAAGGAACGGCGGTGCGGCTCCACGAGGTGCTGTATCCCATCATTCAAGGCTGGGACTCCGTGAAGGTCTTCGCGGATGTGGAAATCGGCGGGACCGATCAGTTGTTTAACATTTTGGTGGGGCGCGAACTCCAGCGGGCGGAAGGGCAACCCGAGCAGGTCGTGTTTCTCATGCCGTTGCTCGAAGGGCTCGACGGGGAGAAGAAGATGAGCAAAAGCCTCGGAAATTACGTCGGGGTGAACGAGGCACCGGCGGAGATGTTCGGGAAATTAATGAGCATCTCGGACACGTTGATGGCGCGCTATTATTTACTCCTGCTCGGGCAGGAGGTTCCGGCGATCCATCCGATGAATGCGAAGAGGCAGCTCGCGGCCGCGATCGTGGAACGCTACCACTCGCGCGCTGCGGCGCAGGCGGCGCTGGACGATTTCAATACGCGCTTCAGCAAACGCGACATGGAGCACGCCGAGCTGTCGTTGTTTTCGCTCAACGGCCTGCCGCGCGACATCATCTCCGTCGTTGTCGCGGCTTACGCGAAATGTTTTGAGATGACGCGGTCGCGCGGCGAAGT
This sequence comes from Chthoniobacter sp., assembly GCA_034667645.1. GTDB lineage: Bacteria > Verrucomicrobiota > Verrucomicrobiia > Chthoniobacterales > Chthoniobacteraceae > JAJPJG01. The sequence goes on along the minus strand of JAXDQV010000215.1, from coordinate 13,310 downwards.
GCGCCGGCTCGTGGAGCAGGGGAGCGTGCAGTTGCGCGGAGAAAAAATCACCGATGCGAAGGCTGTGCCGGAGGTCCAGGCGGGCGACGTGCTGCGGCTCGACAAGACTCACGCAGTGCGGATCGCCGGCTAAGTGGGCGCAGCCGTTGCCGACTCTAAAACGCCCGCCGCAATCGCTCAGGGCTTCGGCGACGCCGTCGCTTCTGGAGAGACATGCCGCCTTTTGCGGCGGAGCCGCAGCCAGTTGTTCCACGTCTTCCGCAAGCTATCGCGCGGACGCATGTATTTTTGGTTCAAGTCATTGCTTTTCACGATCTGAGTCAGCACCCCCTTGAGCGAAAAATCATCGGTGCTTAAGATCGTATAGGCCGTGCCGATGGCCGCTTCATGATGCGCGTCGCTGCCGGCGGTCATCGGCAATCCTCGCATCTGCGCATACTCAAAGGCCTGGCGATTGTAGCGCTTCAGTGTGGTGGCCGCGTTGAAGACTTCGAGCGCATCGATTTCGATCAGATCGAGCGTTGATTGCCGAATCCCCGCGCGGAATAAATCATAGGGATGCGGAGGAATCGCCAATCCGCCTTGCTCATGCACCAGTTTGCAAACATCAATCGCGGGGGTGCCTTTCAGATTCGGCAAAGTCACGCCAAGGCAAAGTAAATGACCGTCGCCGGTCGTCACTTCGACGCCGGGAATGATGAGAAAACCGTCCACCGGCAGTCCGTCGGCGCGCATCAGGCCTTTGTCGAGCAGGTAGCTTATGCCTTCACAAGTATTGTGATCGGTGAGAGCGAATCCGTGCAGCCCTTTCGCCTTGGCGGATGCAATTAATTCCTCCGGGCTGCTCACGCCGTCGCCCGAGAAAAACGAGTGGCAATGCAGATCGAAATTCAGAGGCATGGCAGGCAATTATGGATGAAGACGGCGCGATGATAACGAAAAAACGATCTTCGTGCATTCCCGCCACGGCCGGCGCAAATTGACGCGATCATGAACGTCGGTTTCAAAGAATGGGCGCTGGTCTGCGAGGCGCTCGGCAGTGGCCGCCAATCCATCATCCTGCGGAAAGGAGGAATCGCCGAGGGTCGTGAAGGCTTTCGATTCAAACACGATGCGTTCTTCTTGTTCCCGACGCTCTTTCACGAGCAGACCTCAAAATTGAAATTGCCGCCCGAGACGCCACTGCCCGCGAGTTCCGGAAATGTGCAAAGCAATCTCTTCGCCTGCGTCGAATGGACCGCTGAAATCACCGACCTCAAGACGGCACAAAGTCTGGCCTCTTTCCATGTTTGGCGGGACGAAGTGATCGCGGAACGCTTCCACTATGACGGGCGCGAGCAGCTCTCGTTCGCGTTTGTCCGCATCTACCGTCTTACGCCAACTTGGGAATTTGCAGAATCCCCGGGATACGGAGGATGTCGCTCTTGGGTGAATTTACCGGAATCATCAGTAGACCTTGGCAAAACCCCGGTTCTCTCAGCTGCAGAGCATGACGCCCTTTCGGGGAAACTGCGAAAGCTCCTGCGGTCAGCTGAGGCCCTCGAGCGGTGACAGCGCTACGCTGCAGCCTGAGCGAAATTTCCGACAGGGTCTTCCTGAAAGTGTGAGGCGAAGCTGCCGACGCCTTCAAAATGCGCCTGCATGCGCCGAAGTTGATCGTTCAGGAACCGGTCAATGACTGAAGTGACGGAATCGACCACGCGCGCGAGCGGCGCCTTCAATTCGTAATCGAGAGTCAGCACGACTTCCGTCAGGTTTTCGCGAATCGCGAAATACTCAATCATTCCGGCGACCTCCACATTGCCGCCGACGGAACGAAACATGGTGCGATCGGATTCGGCGCTGGGGATTTCCACAAGATCGATGTTCAACGTGTATCCAAGCCCCGGCTCGAAGCGAATTTGCGCGATCCCATCCGCAGTGATGACCGCCTTTGTGACCCGGTCGAGCTGTCGGCGATAGGAAGCCATGGTCGCAAGGCGGGCGCGTGTTTCGTGGATTGGTTGATGAACGTGGAAGGTTTTTTCGATTAGCATAACGTTGGGTTGTGATGGTGCCGTTCCGTTTAGCACCGCCGATGCCATCGCCGTTTTACAGAGAAGAGCTCTCGGTATCCTACCCGACGCAGGTCAGCTTCAGAACACGACCGTCGCAGAAAGCGACACGCTGATTACACCGACTTTAGATTTAAGGTCCCTTGCCCATGTCGCACGCACGAGAGAATTGGGACGTCGAGGATAGTTTCGAGAATGGGAAGGTTGACGGCTGTAGCAGCGGCCGAGTTGTGGCTCGGGTCGTTAAGAACGACTCCGGCGCAAACGAGCCCGCTCAACGGAATGGAACGAATCGTCAGAAGCGCGTGATTGATCGCGCCAATCCGGTTCGCGATGACGACCACCACCGGCAGCGCCATTGCTGCGGCAAGATCGCTCATGAGAAAATCACGCCGAATTGGCACAAGCCAGCCACCCGCACCTTCCACAATAACCGAGCCGTGCTCGCGGCGCAGCCGCAGGAACGTTTCGAGAATCACGTCCGTGTCAATTCCACATCCTTCGGCGATCGAAGCAGCCAGCGGCGACGCGGGTGTCCGCAGCCAGACCGGATTCACATCCTCCAGCGGAATGGCGGATTCGCACGCCGCGTGGAGAAGCTCCGCGTCTTTACGATCGCCGCAGCAGATTGGTTTCATCCCGACGGCGTCCGCGCCTTGCGCGCGCAAACTGCGAATCATCAGAGTGCTGACGAAAGTTTTACCAACACCGGTGTCTGTTCCGGTGATGAAATAACTCGGGAATGATTTCTCCGCGTGCCGCGCTGACGACGGAAGCTCGTTCACTCGCCGATTTGCTCAGTGAGCAACGCGGTGATTTCGTCCGCCTGCGCGTTGATGCGCGATCCATCGCGGCCTTCGATCAGCAGTCGAATTTTCGGCTCCGTGCCCGAGTAGCGCAGCAACACCCGGCCCGCACCAGCCAGCTCCGCTTCGGCGGCGCGAACCAATGCGAGGACTTGAGGGAGTTCCTCGATCGGCGGTTTTGTTTTCACCCGCAGGTTGCGTTGCGCTTGGGGGTATTTGTTTAAACAACGTTTCAATTCGCTCAACGGTTTTCCGGTTTCCACCATGATCCGCAGAATCTGGAGTGCGCTGACGATGCCGTCGCCAGTGGTGGTGTAATCGTGGAAAATCATGTGGCCGCTTTGCTCGCCGCCCAGATTCAGGTTCCGCTTCATCATCTCGGCGATCACATAACGGTCGCCGACCTTGGTGCGCAGGACTTTGCCGCCGTGACTGGCGAGCGCTTCGTCGAGGCCGAAGTTGCTCATCACGGTGGCGACCAGCGTTTTTTCGGAAAGTCGTTCGTGTTTTAAAAAATCGATGGCGGCAATGGCCATGATTTCATCGCCATCCACCAGCTCCCCATTTTCGTCGCAAAGCAACGCGCGGTCTGCATCCCCGTCGTGGGTGATTCCCACCTGCGCGCCGGTTTCCTTGACCAGCCGCTGGATCTCCTCGGGATGCGTGCTGCCGCAGTCCTTGTTGATGTTGCGGCCGTTGGGCGTGTTGTGCGCGATGATCGTGGTCGCGCCGAGTTCGCGCAAAATGCACGGGGTGGATTTGTAGGCCGCGCCATTGCCGACATCCACGGCGACCCGCAGGTTTTCGAGGGTCATCTTGCGCGGGAAACTGCGCTTCGCGAATTCCACGTAACGCCCGAGCGCGTCGTCGATGCGCGTGGCGCGCCCGATCTTTCCCGCGGTCGGACGGATGGCTTCGATTTCGCCGCTGAAGACGAGATTCTCAATCTTGAGTTCGATGTCGTCATCGAGTTTGTAGCCGTCGTGGCGGAAAAACTTAATGCCGTTGTCCTGATAGGGATTGTGCGACGCAGATAGCACGATGCCGGCATCGGCGCGCAGCGAACGCGTGATATAGGCGACACCTGGAGTCGGCAGCGGGCCGATCAGGATCACATCCACGCCGAGCGACATGATGCCAGAGGCAAGCGCGTTTTCGAGCATGTAGCCAGAGAGCCGCGTGTCCTTGCCGATGACGATTTTTGCGCGATGGCCTCGTCCACCGCCGCTGAGTTGCGTAATGATATGCGCAGCCGCGCGGCCAAGTTTCAACGCGGTCTCCGCCGTAACCGGCTCGATATTCGCGACGCCCCGAACGCCGTCCGTGCCGAAAATCTTCCTAGGCGGGGCGACGGTCTTTCCTCGGCTCAGGTCGGGCGGTTCAACGGTTTTTGTTTCCACGTGAAAGATCGATTTGTTGCTGCCGCGGCGCGGTTCGTTCAGAGCGCAAACCCGTCGTTTCGACGTTCTTTTTGATGAGAAACCAAAGGACGCTCGCCAGGACCAGCGAGGTCAGTTTCGCCGCCCAGTTTGTCGTGATGAGGCTTTTCATACTTCTCGTGCAACAGCAGTTCCGAAAGGCGCCGACGGAAACTTTCCGGCTCGAAATTGCGCTCGATTTTACCGCGATAGCAGAGGGAGACAATCCCCGTTTCCTCCGACACAATCGCCGCCACGGCGTCCGATTCCTCCGTGAGGCCAAGCGCCGCGCGGTGGCGGAGGCCGAGGTTGCGGTCGAGATCCTCCCGCTGGCTCACCGGAAAGATGCAGGCGGCGGCGACGATGCGGTCATTGCGGACGATGAGACCGCCATCGTGCAGCGGAGTTTTCGGCTGGAAAATGGTGATCACAAGTTCGGGAGAAAGTTCGCAATCAACCGGGACGCCGCTTTCCGCAAACGAACCGATGTTGATATCGCACTCGAGCGCGATGAGGGCGCCGAATTGCCGGTTGGAAAGTTCGAAGATCGTTTCGGTGATGACCTCCACGGTTTCCCGATTCTGACCCGCGGTTGAGAAAATACGGTGGCTGCCCAGCGCCGCGAGAGCACGCCGCAGTTCGGGTTGAAATATGACCACGAGTGCCAGTGCGAGAAACGTGGTGAGACTGCGGATGATCCAGCTGATGACGACGAGATTCAGTAACTGTGAAACGAAAATGAAGGTCAGGAAAATCAGTGCGAAACCGGTGAGAACCTTCGCGCCGCGCGTTCCGCGGAAATAAAGATAACAATGATAGATGACGAACCAGAGGATCAGAATCTCGACGCCGGAACGCCAGTTCTCCTCCGCGAAATCAATGAGTTCGTCGATCATCCCACGATCGCCTCGGTCATTCGCAACGCCTCCACATTTGGCTTCACTTCGTGAACGCGGATCACGTTGGCGCCATGTTCACACGCATAACTCGTGAGCGCCACCGTCGGCCAGTCGCGCGCCTTCATTTCCATGTCGTCCAGAATCCGGCCGATGAAGGATTTCCGCGAAACTCCGACCACCAGCGGCCGTTGTTCCACCCGCAGTGCGGCGAGGTTTTTAAGCAGCGTGAGATTATGCGCGACGGTTTTTCCAAAACCAATTCCGGGATCGAAGGCAATACTCATCGGGGCGAGGCCGGATGTTACCGCCCGTGCAAAAGTCTGTCGAAAAAATTCCCGGATTTCGGCGACCACATCGCCGTAGTGCGGGTCGCGCTGCATGTCGCCGGGCGTTCCCTGCATGTGCATCGCGATCACGCCCGCGCCGGTTTCGCCGGCGACTTCGATCATCCGCGGATCGCGGAGGCCGCTCACGTCGTTGATGATGCTGGCGCCGCTTAGGATCGCCGCTTGCGCCACTTCGGGTTTATAGGTGTCGACTGAAATCTCGCAACGGGTCCGATCCGCGAGCGCCTCGATCACCGGCAAGACGCGCTGCATTTCCTCTTGGGCCGAAACGGGCTGCGCGCCGGGCCGCGTGGATTCGCCGCCGACATCGATGATGTCCGCACCCTGCTGCTCCATCTCCAGTGCGTGCGCGACGGCGGACTCAACGGTCGTAAACTTGCCGCCATCGGAAAATGAATCTAACGTCACATTCAAGACGCCCATGATGAGGCCTCGAGCGGCGAGATCTGTGTCGCCTTTGGCAGTGCGCCAGATCATCACAAACAAGGGCGACAGCCGACGTTTTTCATTTTGATGCAACCAACAACGAAGCTGTCCAAGGCACAATCCAAATTCCCACCGTTCAGCCTCGCGCGGCTTTTGCGGACGACTTTCGCGCCCGGCGCCGGCGAACGCATCTGCGTTTTGATCGATCTTAACGATCCGCGCGAAGTGAAGGACTTTGCGTTTCTAAAAAATCCCGCACTTTCCATTCAGCGCCATGCCTACGAGGATTTCTACGGCGCGCTTCGGAGCAGCGTGATGAGCGAGCTGAAGCTCACGGGCGGCGAACTTTTTGCCTATAAAATCACCGGCGGCAGCAACCTCGATCTGCCGGACGAGGCGTTCGCAGCGGATGGAAGGCAACTGAGTTTGAGTCGGGATGTTTATCCGAACTACGATTTGATTCTGTGCATCTCGACTTATTCAGCGACCGCTCCGCTGACGGCATTTGCCAAGCAGTTTGGCTTTCGCGGTGCGACCTTGCACGGCGTCAATGACATCATCCTGAATTCCGGGCTCGCCGTGGATTACAATGAAGTCAGCGGGCTCGCGGAGAAACTTCGCGCCGGCATGACGCGGGCCGATTGGGTGGAAATTGATTTTGAGATGAATGGCTCGAAACAATCGCTGCGTCTCGATCTTGGGCGGCAGGAAGCGCAAAAAAGTCACGGCCTCTGCAGGGGCGGGCCGGATGTCGCGAACCTGCCCGCAGGCGAAGTTTATTTTGTGCCGACGGGCGCCGAGGGCGAGTTTCCGATGCGCTATGAGGACGGCACGCTCGGCATTATGCGCGTCAGTGGCGGACGCATCACGGAGGCCCGGCTTCATCGGGGAAATCCGGCGACGATCGCCCAGCACAACGCCAAGCTCGCGAGTGATCCAGTCACTGGCGAGCTGGGCGAACTCGGCTTCGGGACCCAGGAATTGCCGCCTTCCGGTCGCGACATTCAGGATGAAAAAATACTCGGCACGATCCATGTCGCCACGGGACGCAGCGATCATCTCGGGGGGCACCTGACGCCCGATAAATTTGCAAACGCGAAGAACGCAACGCACGACGACATCTTGTTTTCTCCGACGAAAACGCCGGAGATCAACGTGCTCCAGGCACGCATGCATCGGGCGGGCGCGACGAGAATTCTGATCGAAAACTACGAGCCAAGGCACATGCGCGAGCTGCTGGAGGCCTGATCGCGTGCCAATGGCGGGAGATGCTTACGATAGCGAACGCGCGCTCAGCGAGTATCTGCTTTTCCACTACGGCACATCGGCAGAGATTCTGCCGTATGCGTTCGGACCGCGCGAAGCGATCGGCTTCCCGGTTCGCTGCGTCAGCGAATGTCTCGACCAGCAATCGCTGCCCGCAAGGGCGCGCGCGCTTGATCTCGGCTGCGCGGTCGGGCGTGCGAGCTTCGAGCTGGCGCGGCATTGTTCCGAAGTCATCGGGATTGATTCCTCGCAATCCTTTATCCGGACCGCCGCGCAGTTGAAAAAAGCGGGTCGGCTCGGCTTTAACCGCATCGACGAAGGCGCTCTCACGTCGCGCTGCGTGGCCGAGGTGCCGCACGATCTCGACCGCACGCGCGTTCATTTTGAAATAGGCGACGCGCTGCGATTGCGGTCCACGCTCGGTGCCTTCGATGTGGTGCTGGCGGCGAATGTGCTTTGCCGCCTTTCGGAACCCGCAAAGCTCGTGCTGAATTTTCCGCAACTAGTGCGCACCGGCGGGCAGCTCATCATCACCTCTCCCTACACATGGAGCCGGGAATTTACGCCCTCTGCCAACTGGCTCGGCGGCTACGAACGGGACGGTCATCGGTATGAGACGTTCGCGACGCTGGAAAAGTTTCTGGCCAATGACTTCAGCTTCCTGCGGAGCCGCGATCTGCCCTTTCTCATCCGCGAGCATGCCCGAAAATTCCAATGGAGCGTCGCGCACGCGAGCGTCTGGATTCGGAAGTGACGTGGAATTTGAGAAACCGTTCCATCGAATTGAGGAAAACGGTTGTTTAAACTTGCCCGGCATCGCAGCGGCGCGCATTCTCCAGCCCTCGCTCGCCAGCGGCGCGACCTCACACGGACAAAATAATGGAACTTGAAAGGCTGGAAGGTGCGCTCTGCTCGCGTGCACGTCAGGACCCGAGGCGGTTGCTCGGGCTCGCGTTCCTTTTTTTCACCACCGCAGCGTTGGCGGCGCCGCAGGCCACCGCTCCGACCTTTTCTCCCAAAGGTGGAACGTTCACAAATTCGACGCCCCTGACGATCGCCACGAATACTTCCGGTGCGACGATTTATTACGCATGGGATGGTTCGACGCCGACGACCGCGTCTCCAGTTTACGCGTCTCCTCTCACCGTCATCAGCAGCGGCACGATCAAAGCCTTCGCAGTGAAACCAGCGATGCCGAACAGTGCCGTCTCAAGCGCCGTTTTCGTCATCAACGCGGCGCTGCATTCCCGGACATTGCGCCGGGCGGAGGGACGTTCGTGGACACGGTCAGCGTCGCCCTTTCCACGAACACCCCGGGAGCGTTAATACGCTATACCACGGACGGAAGTTCCCCACAGGCGACTTCAGCGGTTTATTCCGCGCCGTTTATCCTGACGCGGGGCTCGGTGGTAAACGCGGTCGCGGTCAGCGCTGGAATGGTCGACAGCGTGGTCAGCAGCTCGAGCTTCACCGTGCTTCAGACGGTCGCGGCACCGGTGATCATGCAATCAATCCGACTGGCGGCACGTTTATCGACCGGGTTGATGCGACGATTTCCACCGACACACCGGGCGCGGTGATCCATTTCACGACAGACGGAAGCAATCCGACAGCTGCCTCACCGATTTACACTGGCGCGCTGACGTTGACCGATAACGCGACGGTGCGTGCCATCGCCGTAAAAGACGGGATGGCCGAGAGTCTCGCCGCCGCCGAGACCTTCTCAGTTATGAAATCAGTGGTTGTGCCCGTAATCACGCCGGGCGGCGGAACGTTCACCGATGCGGTCGCCATCGCGATTACCAGTGCGACCCCGGAAGCGGTGATTCATTTTACGACGGATGGCAGCATCCCGACGGCTGCTTCGCCAATTTACAACGGGCCATTCACTCTTTCGCAAAGCGCGACCGTCACCGTTTTCGCCATGCACGACGGCATGGTGGACAGCGGAATCAGCAGTGCGACGTTCACTGTGCAGGCGACCGCGCCGTCCATCACGCCTTCAGCCGGAACATTCGCCGACTCAGTGAACGTCGCACTTTCCACGTCCACGCCCGGCGCGGCCATTCATTACACCCTGGATGGATCTCTGCCATCCGAAGATTCACCGATTTATTCGGGACCCTTTGTGCTTTCGCAGAGCGCTGTGGTAAGCGCGATCACTACGAAACCAGGCGTGTTGAATAGCGGAGTGACGACGGCAACCTTGGTCGTGCAACCCACTGCGAGCGCGCCCATCATCTCGCCGGCGGGTGGCGTAATCACGAGTCCAACGGCGGTTTCGGTCAGCTCGGCAACGGCTGGTGCGGAAACTCATTATACGCTCGACGGCTCGATTCCCAGCGCGGCGTCCCCGCTTTACAGTGGAGAGATCATCCTCAATGACACGGCGACGGTGCGCGCGATCGCGACTGGCACCGGAGTGTTAGACAGCCCGGTCACGACCGCGGCGTTCACCTTTATGCAAACCGCCGCGCTGCCGGTGATCAGCCCCGGCGGCGGTGAGTTCACCGATTCGGTGCTCGTGCAAATTTCCACACCGACGACCGGCGAGATCATCCGCTACACGACTGACGGCACTCAGCCCAGCGATCTTTCTCCAGCCTATTCTGCACAGTTTCGGATTAAGGCGGATGCAACCATCAGCGCGGCGACATTCAAATCGGGGTGGGTCACCAGCGATGTGGCCAGAGCGGATTTTGCCATTACCGCCTCGGCGCCCTTCATTACTCCGGCCGGCGGCGCTTACAAGGGTTCGGTCACGGTGGGCATGGCAGCGGCGGTCCCTGGCTCGATCGTTCGGTACACGGTTGATGGGAGCGACCCGTCCGGCAGTTCGAGCATCGTCTCCACGCCGTTGACGCTGACCTCGTCTGCGACGTTGCGCGCTGTCGTGACGCGTCCCGGAGTCGGAAGCGCAGAAGTCGCGAGTGCGAGCTTCACGGTTGATCCCGCCGCGAGCGTTGCCGCGCCAGTGATCAGCCCGGCGGGCGCGAGCACGACCGGTCCGGCGCTCGTCACAATCACCAGCGCGACGCCAAACGCTGCGATTTATTACACCACCGACGGCACAAATCCGACGAGCAGCTCGTCGCTTTACTACGGCGCGTTCAGCCTCAGCTTAGCATCGACGGTGAAAGCCGTGGCGACCGCGAGTGGAGTCGTTGACAGCGCCATCGCGACCGCGAAGTTCACGCCGAATCTTTCCGCCCAAGCCCCATTGCCTGCGATCACTCCGAACGGCGCTTCGTTTAATGGCTGGACGACTGTCAGCATCTCCACCACGAGCACGGACGCGACGATCCGTTACACCACCGACGGCAGCGAACCGAATGCATCTTCGTCCATTTACGTGTCTTCTTTCACGGTCTGCTCAACAAAGACGATCAAAGCCCGCGCCTTCCTTCCCGGCGCGGCGGATAGCGATTTGGCGACGGCGGTTTTTACCAGTGACGCGACTGCGCCAGTCGAGATCAGCGTTGCGACCTTCGGGGCAGTGCCGGATGACGGACTCGACGACACGGTCGCGTGCGCCAATGCGCTGAAGGCGTGCGCAAACCAATTCGACGGGACGAAACCGCGGCGGATGCGTCTCGTGTTTCCCACTGGCACTTACAATTTCAGCTACGGCAAAAACACGGTGACCAACGAACCCGACCGCGCGTTGCCGGTGCAGGGCTGCAACAACCTCGAGATTGATGGCAAAGGCTCCACGCTCCTGTTCAGCCTGGATGCCTCATGGCGTAGCGCTTACGGATTTTTCTGTTACGGCGATAACAACATCACGATCAAAAACTTCACATTTGACGTCGCGCGTCCCTCATTTTCGTCCGGCACGGTGATCAATACCGGCTGGAGTTTTTTCGATGTGCAGATCGAATCGGAATTTCCTGTCACCGGCACCGAACCGATCGAGTCGGTAGCAGAGTATGATCCTTTGACCCGGCTGCCGGCGCGTTACGGGATCGATGTGAACGGCGGTTACACCTCGATCGCGTTGATCGGCCCGCAGCAGGTGCGGGTCTCTCGCAGCTCCAGTATCAGCCCGATGAAAACGGGGATGTTCCTCAATTTGCGGCACGCCAACTACGGGCCGCGTCCGGTCAGTTTCGATATGTGCGGCAGTGTGCAACTCGAGAACCTCACGCTTTACGGCAGCGTGGGGAACGGCATCGTGCCCATGCGCACCGAAGACGTCAGCCTGCGACAGGTCCGAACGATGCGCCCGCCGAACAGCACCCGCCTCGCCTCCACCGCTTCGGATGCGACCCATTTTCTCTCCTGCAAAGGGACGATCTACTTCGAGGATTGCGACTTCGAAAGCCAGGGGGATGACGCCATCAACGTGCAGGGTCGCTACTACACGGTGACTTCGATCGTGAATTCCAAAACGATCCGCGTGAATTACGCCTTTGCTCCAACCGCGAATCCATATGCCACGGCGAATGAGCCATTCGAATTCCGCAGCGGCGCGAGCCTTGCGCTCCTTGGAGAGGGTCGGGCGCAGTCGGCGGTGATCGATTCCACCGCCCATACCGCTCTTCTCACTTTTTCCGCACCCTTGCCTGCGGGTTTGGCAGTAAATGATGTGATCGCAAGCTTGGGCTGGACGCCTCGCCTGCGGGTCACGCGCAGCAACTTTATCGGCAATCGCGCACGGGGGATTCTCGTTCAAACGAGAGACGTTTCGATTGAGAACAGCTTGTTCCGAAACGTGAGTGGATCGGCAATCGACGTCACGACGAGCCTCTATTGGGCCGAGGCAGGCGGAACGCGCGACGTTTCAGTGCGCAACAATTCTTTTGAGAACTGCGACTACGGCGTCAGCCGCGCCGGCGGCGTGATTTACGCGCTGGCGGAATTGCGCGACAGGACGCTCTCGAGCGCCCTCGTGCATCGGGGACTTTCCATCAGCGACAACACGATCGCGAACTGCGACAACGCTGGCATCTTTGTCACGGCGATGGACGGGTTTGAGATCGTCAATAATACGCTTCAAAACCTCTGCCGGCTGGCCACCGTCACCAACGGCGATAACGCCATTTACATCGGCAATGCGCAAGCCGGCCGCGTTTTCTCAAACAGCTACGCGACGGATGCGAGCTTTGCGAAACCGATCAAGCTGGGCCTCGGGACGGTGAATGTAAGCCTCGCGAGCAATGCGGGATTCTCCTCGGGAAATTTCAATCAATCGGCGTTTGTCAGTCAGACAGTGCCTTCCGAAATGACCGCCGGCGCGAGTTACACCGTTTCGGTGACGATGCAAAATACTGGAAGCTCAAGCTGGAGTGCGGACAATATGTTCCGGCTCGGGCCGCAGAACCCGCAGGACACCAGGATCTGGGGACCGATCCGCGCCGCCATGTCCGCGCCGGCAGCGCCGGGATCCCACACGACCTTTACGTTTGTCGTTACGGCGCCCACTGCCCCCGGCATCTACAATTTCCAATGGCGGATGCTGCAGGAAGCCGTGGAATGGTTCGGCGCCTTCACGCCGAACATGGTCGTCACGGTCCACTAACGCGGCTGGGAGGCGATCGGGTAGGGACCGGTCTGCACTTCGGGACGCTGGGCTTTTCATTTGTAAAACAACGAAACCGCGGCTACCACAAAAAGGATGAGACTGCTGGCTCCCCTCGGTTTGTTTCTTCTCAGCTTCGCTGCCCGCGCGGACATGGTGATCGTGCAGAAAATCGAAGGGGGTGGGCAATCGGGCCAGATGACCATGAAGTTCAAGGGCGACAAAGTGCGCACCGATATCTCGCCGCAAGTCACGACAATTACTGACGCGGCCAGCGGCGACGTCATCACGATCATGCATGCCCAGAAGAATTACATGAAAATGCCGGCAGCCAGCACCAAGGCGTTGATGGAGCAGATGCAGAAACAAATCCAGACGCAGACGGCGGCTGGTTCGCCGCCGCCGAATCCGAAACCCCACGCGACGGGTCGAAAGGAGAAAATCAACGGCTACGATACCGCGGAATACACGTGCGAGATCGGCGGGATGAAGGTCAGCTACTGGATTGCGTCCAATTTCCCGAACTGGCCCGCGGTGCTTGCGGCGCTGCTGAAATTCCAGCAAGGCGGTCTG
>JAXDQV010000214.1:0-5493 GCA_034667645.1 Chthoniobacter sp. | reverse complement strand
CATGTGCTGGAATTCACGGTCGGTGAGGGTCATCGCCGGGGCGACGGTGATGCTGTCGCCGGTGTGGACGCCCATGGGGTCCACGTTTTCAATCGAGCAGATGATCACGCAGTTGTCCGCGCGATCGCGCATGACCTCCATCTCGAACTCCTTCCAGCCGAGCAGCGATTCCTCGATCAAAACTTCGCTCACGGGCGATAGATCAATCCCGCGCGCGACGATTTCCTCGAACTCCTCGCGATTGTAAGCAATGCCGCCTCCAGCGCCGCCGAGCGTGAAGGCCGGCCGGATAATCAATGGCAGACTGCCGATTTCGGCGGCGACTTTGCGTCCTTCCTCGATCGAGTGCGCGACGCCGGAACGCGGGACGTCGAGGCCAATTTTGATCATCGCATCCTTGAAGGCTTTGCGATCCTCGCCCTTGTGAATCGCCTCCGCGTTTGCGCCGATCAGCTTCACGCCATGCTTTTCAAGCACTCCCTTTTCGACCAGGTCCATCGCGCAATTCAGCGCCGTCTGTCCACCCAGCGTGGGCAGCAGCGCGTCGGGTTTCTCGCGCTCTATGATTTTTTCGACGACCTCAGGCGTGATCGGTTCGATGTAAGTGCGATCCGCGAATTCCGGATCGGTCATGATCGTCGCGGGATTCGAATTCACGAGCACCACCTCGTAGCCTTCCTCGCGCAGAGCCTTGCAGGCCTGCACGCCGGAGTAGTCAAACTCGCATCCCTGCCCGATCACGATGGGGCCGGACCCGATGAGCAGGATTTTATGGAGATCAGGATTGCGCGGCATCGGGAAAAGCGGTCAGGGCTTTTAGCAAAGGCACCATGGGTGGGCAACCGCCGCCACAAGATTTTGTTTGCTACGAAATCCAAACGGCGGTGTATTTACTTTGCGAACATGATTGAACTCGAAGTTTACGCGGCCGGAGTGCGGAGTTTGGAAAAGATCCTGGAACTCGATCACGAGTTTGAGACCGTTCCGGGACTTCGCTACAAAGTCGATAGCAACCACGACATCGTCTATCTCGAGTTCGACGAGCCGACCTTCACGATCCAGGAAATCAGGGGAATCTTCCGCAAGCTCGGACTGGAAGCGCGGATTGTCGGGTCAATTCCTTCGGACCTGAATCCGAAGAGCAAAACACAGCTCATTCATCGCCCGGTTTAACGCCGGCCCGCTTGCGCGCGGCTTGCTTCGCCGCTTAAAGTCCCGATCCGCATGACGGCATTCTTCGTCTATCTCGGAAGCAATTTCCTGTCGTTTTTCGACTACCTTGGGCAACTGGTGCTGCTCGCGGCTGACTCGTTCAAGGCGATGTTTGTTGCGCCGATTCGCTGGCGGCTGTGCTTTATGCAACTGCTGGAAGTCGGCTATCGCTCGCAACTCGTCGTGATCGTCACCGGCGGGTTCACCGGCGCGGTTTTTGCGGCGCAGACTTATTTTCAATTCCACCGGCTCGGGATGGACTCCGCGGTTGGCGCCGTAGTCGCGGTTTCGATGTTTCGGGAGCTCGGGCCGGTCCTGACGGGCTTGATGCTCGCGGGTCGCGTCGGTGCCGCGATGTCGGCGGAGATCGGCACGATGAAAGTCACCGAACAGATCGACGCCTTGCGCGCACTCGGCGTTTATCCGATCGATTATCTGGTAGTGCCGCGCGTGCTGGCGATGATGGTTTCGACGCCGCTGCTCGTGGCGGAATGTGTCGGGCTCGGGATCGTCGCCGGCTACTTCATCGGCGTGCACCTGCTCGATATTCAAGGCGCGTATTACATCAATTACATGCTGAAATTCACCGGCTCGCGCGACATCAAGATGGCGTTGAGCAAAGGCTTCGTCTTTTCGCTCCTCATCGTTTTCATCAGCTGCCATCAAGGTCTGAATGCCAAGGAAGGCGCGGTCGGCGTCGGTCGCGCACCGACCGAGGCGGTCGTCATCGGCTCGCTGGCGATTCTGATCTCAAACTTTTTCCTCTCCCTGTTGCTCAACGCAGTTTTTCCAGGCGGCGTTTGAGGCATGGCCGCGCCCCTGGTTCGCATCCACGATTTGCACAAGCGGCTCGGCCGCCAGCATGTGCTCCGCGGTTTCGATCTCGATGTCACGGCGGGTGAAACGCTCGTGATCATCGGCCGGAGCGGCGGAGGCAAAAGCGTGCTGCTCAAGCACATCATCGGACTGATGAAGCCGACCTCGGGAAAAGTGGTTTTCGAAGGGCAGGATGTGTCGGAATTAAGCGAGCGAAAACTGGGCACGATCCGAAAAAAAATCGCAATTCTGTTTCAAGGCGCTGCCCTGTTTGACTCGATGAGCGTGGAGGAAAACATCGCCTTTCCGTTGAAAGAAGCCGGGATCAAGGATACGAAAATCATCGACGAAAAAGTCGCGCGCGCCTTGGAAGTGGTGGATCTGGCGGGCGAACAAAAAAAAATGCCGGAGAACCTGAGCGGCGGAATGAAGAAGCGCGTCGGACTCGCGCGCGCCATCGTCAGCGAGCCGGAGTGCATCCTTTACGACGAGCCGACCACGGGGCTCGACCCGATCGTTGCCGACTCGATCAACCGCCTGATTCGACGCTTGCAAAGCCGGTTGCGAGTTACTTCCATCGTCGTCACGCACGATATGAAAAGCGCCTTTCACGTGGCCGACCAGGTCGCTTATTTGCACGAGGGGCGCGTCTATTTCAAAGGGACGCCGGAGCAGTTGCGCGCGTCGCCAGACCTGGTAATCCAGGACTTCATCGAGGGCCGCTCGCACGAGATCGCATGAGCGCGCCGGAGGAACGCGGGCTGGAAATCAAGGTCGGAATCTTTGTCTTCATCGGCCTCGCGTTTATCGCGGTGATGGCGGTCAAATTCGGCCAACTCGGACAGGGTTTTAAGAAATTCTATCCGCTGATCGTCGAGCTTCCGAATGCCAGCGGGCTCATTAAAAACTCGGACGTTCAGCTTGCGGGAGCGCGCATTGGTTATGTCGCAGACAAGCCGCGCATCTCGTCGTCTGTCAGCAGCGTTACGGTCCTCGTAAATATCGCGGAAGGCGTGAAGATCCCGCGCAACACACGTTTTCAGGTCAACAGCTCCGGACTGCTCGGCGACAAGTTCGTCGAGATCATTCCGGCCGATGATTTCGATGCGGCGAAATTCGATCCGAATGATGCGAGTCAGACGTGGAATCCGAACGACACAATCCGCGGCTCGAAGACCGCCGGCCTCGACCTCGAGGCGTTGCAAAAGAAAGCGGAGACACTTTTCGATCAACTTGGCGAAGAAGCAAAAGACCTCAAGGCGGTGACCCAAAAGATCAGCACGGGCATTCTCAGCGACGCGAATCAGAAGAACGTCAGCGACACACTGGCGAACCTGAAAACCACGACGGAGCAATTCACTCAAACATCGAAGAACCTGAACACGGTGATTCTCAACACGCAGGGCGTGCTCGACGCGTCGAAAAAAACGATCGGCACCGTCGATTCTGCCGCTGCGGATCTGCGCACCGCGATCGGAGACGCGCGGAAGGTGTTCGACGCGGCGCGCGGGGTGATGACGAAGGCGCAGACGGGCGACGGGTTGTTGCCCACCTTGTTAAATAACCGCGAGCTTTCCGATAACCTGCGCGCGCTCGTGGTGAACCTGCGTGAACACGGAATCCTGTTTTACAAAAACCGCGCCGCCCAGACCAACCCGCAAACCCGCGAGCGTCCGGCGCGTTAGTCTCCTGTGACTCCCCGGCGCACACTTGATCTTCTCCGCACGCTGTTCGTGATTTTCGCGTGCTTCGTGGGCAGCGCGGTCGGCGATGCGGTGCTCGGCTCACAAAAGCTGGGGGCGGGCGTCGGTTTGGCGTTCGGATTGCTGATCGTGCTCCTTGATCGCCTGCTAAAAGGAATCACGCTCCGCACGTTTTCCTCCGCCACATTCGGGTTGCTCCTCGGCCTCCTCTTTTCACGACTGCTGCTGGCGTCCGAAGTTTTAAAAAACGCGAGTGATGAGACGCAGTGGGTGGTCGGCCTCGCCGCCTATTGCACCTTTGGCTACCTCGGAATGATGCTGGCCGTGCGCTCCAGTCGCGATGAATTTTCACTCATCATCCCGTATATCCGGTTTCAACAGGAGAGCGTGCAGGACGCCCCGATGCTGGTGGATACGAATATTGTGCTCGATATGCGGCTCGCAAAATTGTGCGCGACGGGCTTCCTGAGCAAGTCGCTGATCGTGCCGCGGTTTGTGCTCGATGAATTGCAACGGCTGGCGGACTCCGCGGAGGCAATGAAGCGCGAGCGGGGGCGGCGCGGACTCGATGCGCTCAACGAGATGCAGCGTGGTCCTGAACCTTGCATCACCATTCATGAGACCACGACGGATCCAGACACGCCCGTGGATGTGAAGCTGATCCAGCTCGCCAGGTATTTGCAGGCCCGGCTGCTGACCAACGACTCGAATCTCTGCAAGGTGGCGCGGCTGCAGAACGTCATCGCTTTAAACCTGAACGAGCTCGCAAATGCGCTACGGTCGGAATTGCGAACGGGCGAGGAGATGGAGCTCCTCCTGACGAAGGAGGGGCGAGAGTCGCATCAGGCAGTGGGATATCTCGATGACGGGACGATGATCGTCGTTAATCAGGCTCGAGCCCAGCTCGGCAAAGTCGTGGCGGTGGCGATTTCCGGCTCGTTGCAGACCGCCGCGGGCCGCCTTTTTTTCGCCGAGTTAAAGAAGTGAACAGAGGATCAAGCCCGCCCGGTGCGGAGGTCCGGAAGGGGATGGGGATCGCTGCTAGCCAAGCGTGCGCTCGAACTCAACGAGGCGCGCGAAAGCTTCCGCGAAATCGCGAAATGCTTCTACTGGCAACATGATCGTGTCGCGACGGCCGCCCACGTCTTCGGTGATTTTCAAGAACCGCCCGCGCTGGTTCTCTTTCAAATCGAGAAAGAAGATCTTCCGTTCGATCGTCACCTTTTCCGACGCGAGAGGGTCCATTCCCGTTCGCTCTTCTGAATTCTGATTTATCATATGACTACTTTCTTACACCCTGAATCAGGGAATCCCTGATTACGGCCCGCCAATTAGGGTGAGCGTTCGGGGGCTTGCAAGAGAAATTTAAGCTCGTTAAGCATCCGGGCAACCAATCTTTTTTCCCCGCGCGGAAGCAGGCGCCAGCTACGGCAGGCCTACGGCTTGGCGCGCCCGAGCGAGAGTCTGCGCGGCCAGTTCGTTAGCGCGGAGTCCGCCGCGGCTGAGAACTTCGGCCACGTAGCCCGGCTCCGCCGCGAGCTCTGCCCGGCGTTTTCGCATCGGGGAAAAATACTCCCACATCGCATCGAACAGCCGCTTCTTAAAATCCCCATATCCGGTTCCGCCCGATCGAAAGTCCTCCTCCATTCGGACGACCTCTGCCGCAGATGCCACCAGCCGGTAAAGATCGACGAGTGCAGATTGATCCGGATTCTTGGACGCAACGACCGGCGCAGAATCAGTGACGATGCTCATGATTTTT
>JAXDQV010000213.1:0-12011 GCA_034667645.1 Chthoniobacter sp. | reverse complement strand
CGAAAAGAAAAACATGCACGTCCGGCCGGGAGAGGCTGACCCCGCTGGCGAGCGGCACCGCGCGGCCGTGGATGAAGTGCGCGCCGTGCGTATTCACGAAATACGGAAAGCGCGACGAGCACCCGATGCCGGCGAGCGTGACGATGTTTTCGTGCGGGAGCTGGCGCTTTTCGAGGACCTTGTAAAATGACGCGAGCACGGCGAAATCGCCGCAGCCCGGACACCACGTCGGATGGTCGGCGGTGATGTCTTTTTTCGTGAGCTTCGGACGGTCAATCGCCGGAGCGGTCATTGGTTCGGGGGCGATCATTTCAAAACTCCTTCCAGGATTTCGCGGACGCGGAAAGTCAGTCCGTCGGTTTTGGTGAGGCTGCGAATTTTCGGATCGCAGTAGCGTGCGCGCAAAATCGTAGCGAGCTGGCCGTAGCCGTAAAGACCCTCGTCGTTCATCTCGACCACGATCACGCGCTTGAAGCGCGCAAAAATCTCTTCGAGGCCATTCGGCAGCGGATTGATGTGGCGGAGATGGAGTGCCGCGAGGCTTTCGCCCCGTTCCCGCGCCCGTTTCACCGCCTCATGAATCGGCCCGTAAGTCGAGCCCCAGCCGACAAGCAGTGCCTCGCCCTCCTGCTCGCCGTAAACGCGCGGCACCGGCAATTCCTCCGCCAGCGTTTGCAACTTGCTGCGGCGTTTCGCGGTCATGCTGATGTGCAGCGTGGGCCGTCCGGTCGGGTGGCCCATCTCGTCATGTTCGAGGCCGGTGACAATCGGATATTTTCCGCCCTCCATTCGCGTTCCGGGCGGAGCGTGCTGCGTGATGCGATCGAGCGGATACGGCTGAAAATCGGCCGCGCGCGGCGTGAGATTCGGTTTCGGATCGTGCATCAGTGACGCCAGATCCGGCTCATCGAATGCTTCGATCCGCGTCGCGAGCGAGGCGTCGCTGAGGATGAAAACCGGGGTGCTGTATTTGCGCGCAATGCGACCGGCTTCGAGCGCGGCGTAAAAACAATCCTCGACCGTTCTCGGCGCGAGCACGACGCGCGGGCTGTCCCCGTGTCCGCCGAAGATCGCTTGGTTCAAATCGCTTTGCTCGACATTCGTCGGCAAGCCGGTGCTCGGCCCGCCGCGCTGCACATTGACGACAATCAACGGCATCTCGGCCATCGAAGCCCAGCCGATCGCTTCGCTTTTCAGCGAGATGCCGGGGCCGGCGCTGCCCGTCACCGCGAGATGCCCCGCATACGAAAAGCCGAGCGCCATCGAGACGGCCGCGAGCTCGTCCTCGCATTGAATGAACATCCCGGAATATTTCGGCAGCTCGCTGCGTAAAATCTCCATGATCGATGACCAGGGCGTGATCGGATAGCCCGCGCCGTAGCGGACACCGGCCGCGATCAGGCCGTAGGCGAGCGCCTGATTGCCATCCATCGTGACCTGCTCGCGCCCGCCGGTTTTCTCGTGTTTTTCAAAACGGTAAAGCGTCGAGAGAACGTTGCCGACCGGATAGCCAAAACCCGCCTGAAATCCTGAGAGCGCCGTGTTCGCAATGTCCGTCGCTTTGCCGGCGAATTTTTCGCGGATGAGATTTTTCAGCTTCTCGGTATCGAGATCGAAGATCTTCGCGATCAGCCCGAGCACGAACATGTTCTTGCCCTTGTCCTTCGCGGTGCCGCCGAGTGCTTCGACCGTGAGACCGGTGATCGGGACGCCGAGATAGGTGTAGCGCCGGTCGTCGAGGTTTGGCTGCACGTGATCGGAGTCGTAAAGCAGCACGCCGCCCTCGCGCAAAAACCCGATGTGGTCCTCGTAACTGTGCTGATAAAAAACCGTGAGAAAATCCGCTTCGTCGCCCGCAGAAAGCACCTCGCCCGTGCCGATGCGAACCTGGAAAATCGACGGCCCGCCCGAGATCGTCGAGGGGATCGTCATGTAAGTCATCACATCCTGCGCGCTGCGCCCTGCGAGCCGCGCGAGGAAGGCGCCGGCCGACTGAATCCCGTCCTGGGAATTTCCAGCGAGCCGGATTACTGCGTCGCGAATGTGCTCGGGCCGGAGATCGGCGCGAGCGGGCGTTAGTTGCGGGGAGGTGGAGGACAGCGAGTCAGCGGGGATGCTCACAAAAAGGAACTCCATTTACACAGCGAGGTTCGCTTTCCGCGAGCCTTTTTCTTTTTTCGATCCGGTCTCGTTCACCTGTCTTTCACGGTCACTTTCGCGGGCGTCAAGCCGCAGGCTAGGGGATCAGTCTTCTAAATAACGCGATTTTTGGGGCTCTGTTTTGGTAGCCCTAAAAGAATCTGTGAAAAAATCGCCAGACGTCGCCTGTTGGCGCGAACCAGCAACCCCTTCAGGGACTTGTCATGAAGGGGAGAACAAATTGTCGTATTTGCTTTCTGTCGCGTAGGATGCCTGCACCCTGCTAGGCGACTAGCCACGTCATGCTTGCAAATGTCATCTTTCCCGCTCCCTCTTCGGCATACCTCATCAGTTTCTTTCTGCCGTTCTGCGCAGTTCTCGCGCTGCTCACCGAGTTCGCTGTATATTGTTGGTTCTACCGCTGCGTTATCAGTCCACCGAAGCTTTTCGGATTAGTTGTCGCGGCCAACCTCTGCTCATGGGTTTTAGGTCTTTTCTTATCGTTTATTTTGCCCAGCGGCTTGGTTCCGATTACGCTTGGCTCACCGGAACACCAATTCCAGTCGATAGGTCACGGGCCGCACTGGTTGGCTTTATCCGTAATCGGGTTTGTCTGGGCAGCCTTGCTTAGCTTTACACTAGAGTATGCATTCTTTCGATTTATCACGCGACGTTTCCCGCGCCAGCACTTGGTCGCGAGCGTCGCGGCAGCCAACGTGGCATCTTACTGCGAGCTAGCCTTTTGTTTCTATGTCATTCGCTGGTAACCAACCGTCGCCGAACGATGCGCTGCAGTAAACCGCTCGGTGCGTCTCGGCACCTGCCTCCGGCCTGCGACAACTCAGTTTGAAAAGTCGGTCTAATCGCCAACTCTTTACGCAACATAGCATAAAATGGGAAACCTATATGAAAGACGCTGAAACAGAAAAGACGTTGTCACCGAAACTACGTGAAGAACTACTGGGAGTATTGAAAGACCGTTTTGAGAAAAACCTAAACCGACATAAAGGTGTTGAGTGGCCTAAAGTCCAAGCCAAGCTGGAAGCCAGTCCTGGAAAACTGTGGTCACTCCATGAAATGGAAAGAACCGGGGGTGAACCGGATGTTGTTGGTCAGGACAAGAAGACTGGCGAGACCATTTTCTATGATTGCTCAGCGGAGACTCCTAAGAGCCGGGTAAGTGTTTGTTACGACCGTGAAGGGCTGGAATCGAGGAAGGAACATAAACCGAAAACAACCGCCGTGGATATGGCTGCGGCCATGGGCATCGAGCTGTTGACGGAAGAAGAGTATCAAGGTCTGCAGAAACTCGGAGATTTCGATAGGAAGACGTCGAGTTGGGTGAAGACCCCTGCTGAGATCAGAAAACTCGGCGGTGCGCTCTATTGTGACCGCCGCTACGGCCGCATCTTCGTAGGTCACAACGGTGCGCAGTCTTACTATGCCGCCAGAGGGTTCCGAGGCTCGCTTAGAGTCTAGGTTTCGACTTTAAGGGTTCATCCTCGAGTCTTCGTATAAGTGCCGCACTTTTTTCGTTGTGGGTCAATTTCCACAGCGTTTATTTTTGACACCTATGAAATTCCCCAGAAGAACGCTTCAGTCGACTGTCTGTATCGCAGCGATCGCCGCGCTTCGCCTCTCCACGGCTTCCGTAATCCTGGCCCAGGAAACTACGCAAGAAAAGCGCGTCGCCTTGAAAACGGCCGACGGCAAATACGTCTCAACGGCGGCAAGTGGCGGCCTCGACCTAAGCGGCAAATCCGTCACGGACAAGACGACGTTTGCGGTGGTTGATTCCAATGGCGGAGGGCTGGACGACGGGGACGAGGTGAAGATCAAATACACTCCCGGCCAGGTTTCCGATGCGGGCAAAAACAAGCCGAGCTTCTGGGTCGAAGACGCGGGCAAGATCAATCGCGTGAACCAGGAGCCGACGGGCGCCTCGGGCAAATTCGTGCTGAAGAAACAAGGCGAAGGCTTTGTCCTTAAGACTACGAGCGGAAAGTTCGCCGCTGCCCCCACCGGGGAAGGCGGACTAGGTCTGGCAGACAAGATGGAAAGTGCATTGGTGCTCAAGATCGAGGAACAAGGGTCGGCGAAGTAGCGAATCGCCATCAGTGAGGACGCGCGGTCAGGAAATGCGTGCGTAACCTTAAGCCGGTTTGTGTTCAACGGCATCGGTGGCATCTTCGGCGAATCGCATGTCGATCGCCCGGCTTACCAAAATCCTCCTGTGCTGGTTGCTCGTCGGCGCGGCCATTTTGCGCGCGCAGGTCGTTGCGCCGTTGCCGGAAGCGCACGACATCGCCGACGCCGGCCAGCGTCGCACGTTTGAGGTGGCGACCGACGAAGTGCATTCGACCACGCCCGCTCGCGGCCGCCTGCCACGCCGCGTGAGCCGGACAGCGTCTCCACAGGCCGTCCGCGCCGAGGCCGCGCGCCTTTCGCGCGCAACGGGCGAAGAGACGGAGCTGGTCCTTTACGAAAAAGACCTTCCGCACAACGAATGGACGCGGCGTCTGCTAACGAAAGAAATCGCCGTCCGTGTGAAAGAGGGAGCGGATCCTAAAAAAATCGCGGATTCCCAAGGCTTGATTTTCGAGGGTGAAGCGCCTGGCGGTGCCCGCGGATTTTACATTTTTCGCGCAAAGGAAACCGGCGGCGCGCTCACGGCGGCAGAGAGTTTGCGCACCCATCCGGACGTGGAACTGGCCGAGCCGCAGCTTGCCCGGCAGCAGCACAAGCGTTTTACGCCGAACGACACCTATTTTACCAATCAATGGCATTTAAAAAACACCGGCCAGGGGAGCGGAACTCCGGGCATGGACGCGAACCTGACGACGGTGTGGGACACCTACAAAGGCGATGGTGTGCGCATCGGAATCGTGGACGACGGCCTGCAGACCGCGCATCCCGATCTGGCCGCAAATGTGGACACGATGAATGACCACGATTGGAACGACGCGACACCTGACGATCCGAATCCGGTCGTGACCGTCGACTTTCACGGCACCTCGTGCGCGGGCGTCGCGGCGGCGCGCGGGAACAACAGCCTGGGCGTCTCCGGTGCGGCGCCGGACGCCACGCTGGTCGGGCTGCGCTTGATCGGCGCGGCGACCACCGACACGCAGGAAGCCGAGGCGATGAGTTACAAGAACGACATCATCTCGATCAAGTCGAACAGTTGGGGGCCGAACGATGACGGTCTCACGCTCGAAGGCCCCGGCCCGCTGACGCAAGCGGCGCTCGCACAGGCTGCCCAAACCGGACGGGGCGGCCTCGGCACGATCATCCTTTGGGCGGGCGGCAACGGCGGCAATGTCGGCGACAACTCAAACTACGACGGCTACGCAAATTCGATTTACACGATCGCGATCGCCGCGCTGACGAACCAGGGAGAGCAAGCGTATTATTCCGAGCCGGGCGCAAATCTCGTGGTCGCGTCGCCTTCCAATGGCGGAACACTGAGCATCACGACGACCGATCTCGTCGGGAACAACGGCTACAATACCAGCAGCACGAGCGGCGAACTTTCCAATCGCGATTACACGCAGACTTTCGGCGGGACTTCATCCGCCACGCCGCTCGCCGCCGGCTGCGTCGCGCTCATACTCCAGGCTAATCCAAATCTCGGCTGGCGCGACGTGCAGGAAGTTTTAATTGCGTCCGCGACCAAGATCAGCGGCACCGACTCCGATTGGGTGACCAACGGAGGCGGCTATCATTTCAACCACAAATTCGGCGCGGGGCTCGTCAATACCGGCTCTGCGGTGGCGCTCGCACACACGTGGACAAACCTTCCGCCGCAGGCCGTCGTTTCCTCCACGCAAAGCGGTCTTTCCGTCGCCATCCCCGACAGTAATTCCACCGGCATCACGCGCAGTTTTAACCTCGCGAATTCGGCTCTCCGCGTGGAGCAGGTGACAGTGACCACGAACATCAACCACACGTCGCGCGGCCAGCTGGCCATCACGCTCACCTCGCCCGGCGGCACCGTCAGTCGGCTCGCGGAAAAGCACAGCGACACCGGTGACAACTACGCAAACTGGACCTTTTCCAGCGTGCGCGATTGGGGTGAAAGCTCGAATGGAACGTGGACGGTGCGAGTCGCCGATCTCACGGCGGGCACGGTCGGCACACTCACCTCGATGACGCTCACGGTTTACGGAGCGCTGGGAAATCAGCTTCCGATCGTCACCGGCGGGCAGCTTTCCATGAGCGGCACAGCCTTTTCCGATCAAACGGTTTCCGTGCAAGGCGTGACCACCAGCGACGCCGAAAACGATCCGGTCACTGTCGCTGATCAATGGCAGCAAACGGCTGACAACTCGACGTTCAGCGACATTGCGGGCGCAACGGGAACCTCGCTGAACCTGACGGCATTTTCGGGCCAGTTCGTGCGGTGTAAAATTACGCCGTCCGATCCCACGCACCCCGGCTCGCCGTATTTCACCGGCGCGCTCGCGATCAACAATCGTCCGAATCAACTCGCGCAAAACGGGCAAAGTTATAGCTACGACTCCGATCTCTACGTCGCGAACAGCGCCATGACTTTTACGCGCCCGGCAATCATCAATGAGTTCAGCCAGGGACCGAGCGGGGCCAAGGAATGGATCGAAATCCTGTTTCTGCAAACCGTGAATGCGACCGGCTGGAAACTGGGTGACGCCAATACTGGAACGCTTTTCTTTTCCAGTAGCGCCCTCTGGTCCAGCGTTCCCGCCGGCACGCTTCTCGTCGTTTATAATGGCGCAGATCGCGACACGAATTTGCCGACGGACAACGCCACCGCCGGTAGCCCCGCGATCATCTCCTCGACCAACAAGACCTATTTTTCCTCGGGCTCATGGGGCGGACTTTCAAACAGCGGCGCGGAAAGCATTATTCTCAACGACTCGGCGGGCACGCTCATTGACGGCCTTTCGTTCAATGGCGCGAGCACGAATGCGCCGGTGTTCGGCACGGTCGGCGCGAATACGTCCGAGCACTTCAACGGCAATGCGGAGGCGGCGGCCGAAATGCTGGCGAACTGGTCTTCCGCCACGGACGCCGCGGCCACGCCGGCTGCGGGCAACGGGAGCGTAAACTCGCAATTCGTCTCGGATTTGCGGAACGGCATCTTCAGCACGCCGCCGAAGTTTCGCTTCGGCGCGAGCGGTGATGCCGTGCCCGGACTGAGCATCGACGCGAATACCGGTGTAATCAGCGGCCCGGTGAACGTCCCCGCGGGTGGAACGTTCAACCTCGTGATCGAGCGCTACAACGCGACTTCTGTCGCCACGCAAACTTTTGCGCTGCTCGTCCCGGACGCGAACGGAAACTACAACATCGGGAACGGAAAAATTTGGATGCTCGACAATGACTACACGCTCACCGGAAATCTCATCGTGAATGGCACGCTCGATACCGACGGTCACATGGTAACGGTGTCTGGAAAAATTGACGTCATGGCCGGCTCAAGCGTCGGCAATTCCAGCGGCGTGATCGCGTATCTCTCACGCGACGGCGCGGACCTGCCCGGCGTCACGCATTTGCTCGGCGACGCCGCTCATGATGCGGCAGACGATGACGGGGATGGCGTGTCCAATCTCAACGAGTTCGGGCTCGGCATGAACCCAAGTGTCGCGTCAATGCAGGGATTGTCGGCCATCGCCACGCAATCCGTCGGCGGCGAAAACCGGCTCGCGCTGACTTACAATGTGCCCGTCGGCGCGACTGGAGTTAATCGCATCGTCGAGGTTTCGGATAATCTGGCGACGTGGAGTTCCGGCGCCGGCGCAACGGAGGTGACTTCGGACACGACGACGAATGGCATTCGCACCGTCACGGTCCGCGACCTGGCCGGCACAGCTTCCAGTTCGCATCGCTTTATCCGGTTTCGGGCGACGCGGTGACAGTCGTTTTTAAAAAGAGTGCCGGTTCTCCTTAGCAGGTAAAATTTGATCTCTCCGGAAGGGCGCGAACTGGTGGTGGTCGGGCGTTACGCCTTGCGGACGGATGCCTATGACCGCGCGCTGGCCGTGCTGGCGATGGAAATCGCGCACTGGATCCTGCGCGAAGGCGACGAATATCTCCTCTGCGTCGAGCCCCCACACGCGGCCGCGGTTTCCGCCGAGCTTGAAAAATTTGACGCCGAACGTGACGGGACGCCGCGCGCCACGCCTGCACCCGAAAAGCATTCTTCGCGGTCACTCGTCGCGGCCGCGTGGGTGATGGCGCTGTTTTTTCTCGGTCAAAATTTCGCGCCGCCCGAATGGGAAGATGCCGGCGTTTCGGCGAGCGATGCCGTCATGCGCGGCGAATGGTGGCGCGTATTGACCGCGCTCACGTTGCACGCTGATTTCTCGCATATTGGCGCGAACATCGCGGCCTGCCTCGTCTTCGCGACCTTCCTCCTGCCCATGTTCGGCACCGGCTGCACCTGGCTTTCCATCGTGCTGACCGGCGCGATTGGGAACTGGCTCAACGCCTGGGGTCATCGCGGCGAGACGCACAATTCCATCGGCGCATCGACCGCCGTTTTTGGCGCGCTGGGCCTCCTCGTCGGCGCGCAGCTCGTCGCGCATTTCATCGCGTCGCGAAAACTCGCCGCGCGCGAAATCCTCGTGCCGCTTGGCGCGGGGCTCGGCCTGCTTGCGTTTCTCGGCGTCGGCGACGAGCACACTGATTTCACCGCGCATTTTTGCGGACTGATCGTGGGTATTCCCCTCGGAGCCATGGTGTCTGTGCTCGAGGTGAAAAAGCGCATTGTTCCCTCCATCCAAATCGTTTTGGCCGTTCTCGCGCCGGCGCTTTTGCTGCTCGCCTGGATGATCGCTGTTTCATCCGCGGGCTTTTTTTCCTAAAAGGCTCACATGGATTTACTCACCATCATGCAGCTCCGGCGCGCTGCCGGGACGGCGCGCACCGAGGCGCGCGTGCATGCGCAGATCGAGTCGCTCACGCAAAAAGAAACGCGCGAGCAAAAGCCGTTTTGGGAACTCGTGCTCGCCGATGCGGAGGCAAAGCTCACGCTGCGAGCATGGAGCGATTCGCCGAACTACAAGCAGTGCGGCGAATTGAAGCCGGGCGGCTTTCTCGAGATCAGCGGCGAGTTTGCACACAATGCGAATTTCGGGGTCGAATCGAAACGCTGGTCCTGCCGCGGTCTGGATTCTGACGAACGTGACGCCCTGCTCGGCGGGCCCCCGGAGCTGCGGGGAAAACAGGCGCGCGATTTTGAGTGGATCGTGCAGTCGGCCGACGCGATTGCCGATCCGCGTCTCCACGCGCTTTGTGCCGCCTTCCTCGAGCAATTCGGCGACCGTTTCCGCCGCGCCGCGGCCGCGCGCGGCAATCACCATGCGCGCCGCGGCGGTCTCGTCGAGCACGTCGCGCAGATGATGCGCGCGGCCGTCGCGCTGGCGGATGTGTATCCGATGTTAAACAAGGATCTGCTCGTCGCCGGCGTCTTTTTCCACGACTGCGGCAAGCTCTGGGAAAACGGCATGCCGGAAAACGGCTTCACGATGCCGTTCAACGAAACGGGCGAGCTGCTCGGTCACATCACGATCGGCATCGAGGTCGTCAACACGCTCTGGCGCAAACTCGATCTCGCATCGTGGAGCAGCCTCCAGCCGGCCTCCGAGGACGTTCGCCTGCATTTACTCCACCTCCTCGCCGCGCATCACGGCGAGCTGCAATTCGGCTCGCCCGTGACCCCGCGCACTCCGGAGGCACAGGCGCTCCATTACATCGACAATCTGGACGCGAAGATGGAAATGTTCGCGCTCGCCTACGCGAAATCGGCCCCGCTCGCCCCGCGCATTTTTGAACGGATGTGGCCGCTGCCGGGGAATGAAGTCACACCGCTCGCGCGGTTCGATGTTTCGGTATCGTGAATCAAAGCTTCTTGTTGCCCTTCAAGTCGAAGCCTCCATGGACCGTCTGCTGTCCACTGGCTTGAGTCGGGAAAAATGTCCACTGCAGCTTGGTGAAGCTCAGAGAGACGGTTTCCACGAGAGTTCCATTGGAGTCGGTCGCGTCGCCGTTTTCATTGAGGCTCGAGACAAGCACGTCCGTCAGCTCGATCTTAAAATACTCCTGCGGCGATGGTCGGTTCGTGTCGCGGATGACCAGTGTCGCCGTGGGAATGTGCTGGCCGGAGGCGCACGCGACGAAGAGGGCGGGCGACGATTTATCAATCGCTTTGAACACACTCAGTGGCAGGAAATCGGATTTTGCCGCGGAGGCTGCTCCGCCGGCCAGCGCGAGGCCGCGTTGCTGCATTCCGATTTTAAAAGTGAGCACATCAATCTCATTGGTGTGCGAAGGGTCCACGGAATCGCCATTGATTCCATCGAGTTTTAGGAACACCTGAACGGTGCTGTAGCCGGTGGTCGGCAGGCAGCAAATGGCGAAGCTCACAAGGAGGGATTTTATAAGCGTTTTCATGAGTGCCAGCGTATCAGGCGCGTCGTGAGTGCACCAGCCGCTGCAGGCGTTGCACACATTGGCGGTTCGGGGCTTGCAGGAGATATTGGGGCGTTTAATCTCGGGACCTTTCGCTGGCCGCGCGCGCGTGAATCCTATTGCCGTCACCAAAACCTTTTTGCCGCCCCTGGAAAGCTACGTCGCGCGGCTGGAGGAACTCTGGAGCGCCGGGCAGATCACGAACAACGGTCGCTCGGTGCGCGAACTGGAGCGGCACCTTTGCGAGCGTTTCGGGATCAAGCACACGTTCTTGATCGCCAACGGAACGCTCGCCTTGCAGATCGCGATCAAGGCGCTCGATCTGCGCGGCGAAATCATCACGACGCCGTTTTCCTACGTGGCGACGACGTCGTCGATTGTCTGGGAAAATTGCACGCCTGTCTTCGCGGACATTGATCCGGTCAGCCTCACCATCGATCCGGAAAAAGTGGAGACGGCGATGACGAGCGAGACGACAGCGATCCTCGCCACGCATGTTTATGGCCGCGGCTGCGCCGTCGAGGCGCTGAAGAAAATCGCTGATCGTCACGGCATCAGGATCATCTATGACGGCGCGCACGCATTTGATGTGAACCGAGATGGCCGCTCCATCTTTTCCTACGGCGACGTTTCGATGACGAGCCTTCACGCGACGAAGCTTTTTCATACCGTCGAGGGCGGCGCGCTCTTTACAAACGACGACGAGATCGCGCACAAGATTTCGTATCACCGCAATTTCGGCCACAAGGGGCAGGAGGAGTTTTGGGGCTTGGGCGTCAATGGCAAGATGTCGGAACTGCATGCGGCGTTCGGCCTTTGCGTGCTGCCGCACGTGCCCGGGCTGATCGAGAAACGGCGCGCCGCGAGTGCTGTTTACGATCGGGAGCTTGGCGGATGCGCGCCCGCGCTGCGGCTCGTGCACACGGACGCCGAACACAATTTTTCCTACTATCCGGTTCTCTTCTCGTCTGAGAAACTTTTGCTCGAAACCTGTCGCGCGCTTCACGAGCAGAGCATCCAGCCGCGGCGCTATTTTTATCCGGCACTGAACACGCTCAATTATCTGCCGCACGTGCCGATGCCTGTCAGCGACGAGATCTCGCGGCGCGTGCTTTGCCTGCCGCTGAGCGCGGAGCTGACGCCCGAACAGGCCCGGACGATCGCCGGCATCGTAAAACGATCCGTCTCCGCCGCGTGATTCAGCTCAGCGATTTTTTTTCGCGTGACGAAGTGCTGCGGGATGCGGCGGTGTGGGGCACAATGTATCCGCGGTCGCTGCGCGTGGACTCGGTTTGCTATGCGTTGGCCGCCGAAACGCTCGCCGTGGCGAATGCAAATCCGCACATAGTGGCGATCATCACGACATTTGAACTAGCCGCGGAGGCCAGCGTCGAAAAGGGAGTTGTCGTGCACGAATCGCC
>JAXDQV010000212.1:0-7681 GCA_034667645.1 Chthoniobacter sp. | reverse complement strand
CTTTTTCCCGCAAAAATCCATTTCCGGCGACGCTGCTGACGAATCGCAAACTCACCGCCGACAGCTCTGCAAAAGAAACGCGGCACTTTGAAATCTCGCTCGAAGGCTCCGGCCTGACTTACGAAGTCGGCGACGCACTTGGCGTGTTCCCGACGAACTGCCCGGCACTCGTTGAGGACATCTTGCGCGCGTTGAATTGTGACGGCGAGGAAGCCGTGCCCGCGCCCGATGGCGGCGAAGTCCCGCTGCGCATCGCACTGGAGCGGCATTACGAAATAACGAAAGCTCCTGCGCCTTTGCTGAAGCTGATCGCCGAGCGCAGCGCCGATCCGACCCTGCGCGACCTGCTGATTCCCGATGCGAAGGACGCGCTGAAACATTATTTGTGGGGCCGCGAAATCGTCGATTTGCTCGTCGATTTTTCTTCCGCAAAAGTCGGCGCGGCAGAATTCGTCGGGCTGCTGAAAAAATTGCAGCCGCGTCTTTACTCGATTTCGTCGAGCCTCAAAGCGTTCCGAAATCAAGTGCATCTCACCATCGCCGCGGTGCGCTACGAGAGCTTCGGGCGCAAACGCAACGGCGTCTGCTCCACGTTCCTCGCCGATCGCGTCAACGGCTCCGTGCCAGTCTTTGTGCAAACCTCGCACGGCTTTCGCGTGCCGCCTTGCGATGACAGGCCGATGATCATGGTCGGTCCTGGCACCGGCGTTGCACCCTTCCGGGCTTTCTTGCACGAGCGCCGCGCGACGGGAGCAAAGGGCCGGAGCTGGCTGTTCTTCGGCGATCAGCGCGCCGCCAGCGATTTCCTTTACCGTGAAGAACTGGAGGCGATGCTCGCGGACGGACATCTCACGAAACTGAGCACCGCGTTTTCGCGCGATCAGGCGGAGAAGATTTACGTGCAAAATCGAATGCTCGAAAACGCCGCGGATCTATGGGCGTGGCTGCAGGACGGCGCGCATTTTTACGTCTGCGGCGACGCAAGCCGGATGGCCAAAGACGTGGACGCCACGCTGCATAGCGTCATCGAAACCGCGGGCGGATTGAGCAAAGAAGACGCCGAGGCTTACGTGCAAAAGTTGAAAACTGAAAAGCGTTACCAACGGGACGTTTACTAAATGCCGAAGCTCGCAACGGAGGATTCTAGCGAAGCGCGCACGCTCATCGACGATCTGCTCACCGAGCAGCGGACGATGACAGCGGTTGCGAAATTTTCGCGGCTGCACGAGCGGCACGAGTTTCCCGCGCAGGCGAAATACTATCGCGATCTCATCCCGCTCGAACGTGCACAAACCGGCCAGCAGTATGCTTTCGCGGTTGATCTCGATGCCTGCACCGGCTGCAAAGCCTGCGTTACCGCGTGCCACAATTTGAACGGTCTCGACGATGAGGAAACGTGGCGCGAAGTCGGCGTGCTTTTCGGCGGCACAACGCTCGAGCCGGTGCAGCAGACGGTGACCACGGCGTGCCACCACTGCGTCGATCCCGCATGCATGAACGGCTGCCCGGTGCTCGCTTACGAAAAGGACGAGGTGACCGGGATCGTGCGGCATTTGGACGATCAATGCATCGGCTGCCAGTATTGCATTTTAAAGTGTCCCTACGACGTGCCGAAGTATTCGAAAAAGCGCGGCATCGTGCGGAAGTGCGACATGTGTTCGTCGCGGCTTGCGGTCGGCGAAGCGCCTGCGTGCGTGCAGTCATGCCCGAACGAAGCAATCCGCATCGAGGTCGTGAACAAAGCGGAAATCGTGGCCGAAGCGAGACAGGGAATTTTTCTGCCAGACTCGCCCGATCCGGCTTACACGCAACCGACGACGCGCTATCGGACGACGAAAACTTTTCCCGCCAACATGACCGGCGGCGATCATTTCCGCGTGAAGCCGGAGCACGCGCATCCGGCGCTCGTGGTGATGCTGGTGCTCACGCAATTATCGGTCGGCGCATTTTGCGCGGAGATGATTTTACGTGTGCTTTACGCGACGGAAGTCATCGCGCAGTTCACGCCATTCCACTCGCTCGTCGCGCTAGGCCTAGGGCTGCTGGCGATTGGCGCGAGCACGCTGCACCTCGGTCGGCCGCTGTATGCGTGGCGTGCTTTTGTCGGGTTGCGGACGTCGTGGCTGAGTCGCGAGATCATCGTGTTTAGTGCGTTCGCCGGTCTCGCGAGTTTGTATGCGGGAATGTTCTGGCTGCCGTTTCTCGCCAAACTTTCCGGCGTCACGATTCTGCGCGAACTGGCTCCGCCACTGGTTCAGCGGGCGATTGGCATTTTTGTGGCATTCAGCGGAGTGGTCGGCATCGCCTGCTCGGCGATGATTTATCAGGACACGCGCCGCAAGCTCTGGACTGGTGCGCGCACATTCCTGCGCTTCTTTGGCAGTGCGGCGTTGCTCGGGCTGGCGGCGACTTTATTTACGACGACTGCTCAGGCTGTTTTCACGCCGGGGATTTCCAGCAACACGGCATTTGCGAGCATCACCGCGCAGCTGTCAGCGGCGCTCATCGCGGTGACTTTGGCGAAGATCGGCTTTGAGCTGATGGTGTTCACGCATTTGCGTGACGTGAAATTTTCGCTACTCAAGCGCTCCGCGCTGTTGCTGAGCGGCGAACTGGCCGAAGCGACCAGCGTGCGCGCGCTCACCGGCGCGGCCGGCGGCATTGCGCTGCCGTTCTATTTGCTTTTTTCGCGCCCCGCGCCAGGCGCGGCAACCGTGGGGGTGACCGCGTGGATTTTGGTATTCGCGCTGCTCGGGGAATTGACGGAGCGCTACTTGTTTTTCACGGCGGTGGTTCCGCCAAAAATGCCGGGAGGTATGGCTGCATGAAAATTCATCCGTTCGTCAAAAAAGTCAGTTCGTTCATCCGCGCGCACGATGGGGCGCTGACGCAAGACCTCGTTTTGCATCCCGGCGAATTCGGTTTGGGCAAAGTGCCCGCGCGTCTGACTCCCGACGACACGACCACGATGATCTGCGGTTTTTGCTCCACCGGATGCGGTTTGAACATTCATCTCAAAGACGGCCAGGCGATCAATTTGACGCCGACGACGGATTACCCGGTGAACCTCGGAATGGCTTGTCCAAAGGGTTGGGAGGCGCTCACGCCGTTGCGCGCGGACGATCGTGCGACCACGCCCTATCTGCGCAACGCGAACGGTGAATTGGAGCCGGTCGATTGGGAGACGGCGCTGCAGGTTTTTGCGCTGCGCTTCAAAGCGATCCAGGACCAGCACGGGCCGGAGTCGGTGGCATTTCTGAGCACCGGCCAGATTTGCACTGAGGAAATGGCGTTCCTGGGAGCCCTCTCGAAATTCGGCATGGGCATGATTCACGGCGATGGCAACACGCGGCAGTGCATGGCCACGGCGGTGACGGCTTACAAGCAGTCGTTTGGTTTCGACGCGCCGCCCTACACCTACGCGGATTTCGAGGAATCGGACGTGCTTGTTTTCGTCGGCTCGAATCTCTGCATCGCGCATCCGATCATGTGGCAGCGCGTGCTTCGCAACCCGCATGCGCCCGAGATCATCGTGGTCGATCCGCGCAAAACGGAGACTGCCATGGCCGCGACGCAGCATTACGCGATCAAGCCGAGGTCCGATCTCGCGCTGCTTTACGGACTCGCAAACATCATCATCGCGAGCGGCTGGATCGATCGTGATTACGTTAAAAATCACACGAGCGGCTTTGAGGAATTTGCGGAATTCGTCACGCGATTCACTTCCGATGTGGTGAGTGAAGTGACAGGGATCAGCGTCGAAGAATTGTGGCGGTTCGCGGAAACAGTTCATCATGGGAAGCGCGTTTCGTTTTGGTGGACAATGGGCGTGAACCAAGGCCACGAGGCCACGCGCACGGCACAGGCGATCATCAATCTGGCATTGATGACCGGCAACATTGGGCGGCCCGGCACCGGCGCGAACTCCATCACCGGACAATGCAACGCGATGGGCTCGCGCCTTTTTTCCAACACGACGAACCTGCTTGGCGGACATGATTTTCTCAACGCGACGCACCGTGAAAAAGTCGCGCGCGTGCTCGGCATCGACGTGCAATGTGTGCCGTCGCAGAATTCATGGGCCTACGACCAGATCGTCGAGGGCATCGCGAACGACAAAATCAAAGGACTCTGGATCATCGCGACTAACTCGTCGCATTCGTGGATCAATCAGAGCTCTTTTAACGAACTGACGAGCAAGCTCGATTTCCTCGTCGTGCAGGACATGTATCACACGACGGAGACAGCGCAGCGCGCGCATCTCGTGCTGCCCGCCGCCGGCTGGGGCGAGAAGGAGGGGACATTCATCAACTCGGAGCGGCGTTATGGACTCGTGAAAAAAGTCGCGCGTGCGCCGGGTCAGGCGCTCTCTGATTTCAACATCTTCAAGCTCATCGCGCAGTATTGGGGTTGCAGCGAAATGTTCACGCGCTGGTCCTCGCCGGAGGAGGTTTTTCAAATCATGAAAGAGCTGTCGCGCGAGCAGCCGTGCGACATTACGGGCATCGCGGATTATCAAATGCTCGACCGCTGCGGCGGCGTGCAATGGCCTCTACGGTCTGGGGAAACGCTTTCGTGTTCCGAGCGGCGGCTTTTTGCGGACGGCACATTTTTTCACCCGGACGGGAAAGCGAAGTTCCTTTTTTCCGAACCGCGCGAAGTTCCGGAGCCGACCGACGACGAGTATCCGTTCACGCTTCTCACCGGTCGCGGCTCGTCGTCGCAATGGCACACGCAGACCCGCACATCGAAATCCGCAGTGTTGCGCAAACTTTATCCGCAAAATATCTACGTCGAGATCAACACGGCCGATGCGGAGCGGCTGCAGATCGCGCCGAGTTCTCAGGTTGCAGTTTGCTCGCGGCGGGCGAAAATCATGGCGACGGCGTTTGTCACCAACACGGTGCAACCCGGCCAGGTTTTTATTCCGATGCATTACGCCACGGCGAACCAGCTGACAGTTTCCTCATTCGATCCGCATTCGCGGCAGCCTGCCTACAAGGCGTGCGCGGTGCGGGTGGAGAAGGCATGAGCGCGCTCACAACTTCAATTTCACCGCGCGCCAATGTTGATGCGGCTTCGCGGACGGTGGACTACCTGCGGATTTCGATCACGGATCGCTGCAACGAGCGCTGCCTTTATTGCCTGCCGGAGGGTTTTACCGACTGGAAAAAGCGCGAGGAAATCCTGGGCTACGAGGAGATCTTGCACGCCGTCCGGGCGGCGGTGGGGTTGGGCTTTCGAAAATTCCGCGTCACGGGCGGCGAGCCGTTGTTGCGACGCGACGCCGAACTTTTCATTCGCGATTTGATCGCTGAAGCGGGTGTCGAGCGCGTGGGGCTCTCGACGAACGGCACGCGTCTGGCGGCGCTGGCGCCTGCACTCGCAGCAGCGGGATTGCGCAGCGCCAACATCAGCCTTGATGCAATCGAGCCGGAAATTTATCGCCAGATCACCGGAGGAAATTTGCGCGATGTTCTGGCAGGGATCGAAGCGGCCCAAGCGGCTGGCATTTCCGAGCTCAAGCTCAACTGCGTGCTGATGCGCGGTGTGAATGAAAGCCAGATCATGCCGCTGGTGCAGTTCGCGGCGACGCACGGGCTGGTGCTCAGGTTCATCGAGCTGATGCCGGTCAGCCTCACGAGCGTGTTGAACGAGGAAAACTTTTTCCCGATTCACGAGGCGAAAAAGATCATCGGGGCGCACACCGCGATGGCGCACGACGGGATGCGCCGCGGAAACGGCCCGGCAGTTTATTTTTCCCTGCCGGAGTTCCGCGCGACGGTGGGATTTATCGGGGCGCTGACCGATTTCCATTTTTGTGAAGCATGCAATAAAATCCGCCTGACGGCCGACGGGCGCATCCGCCCGTGTCTCGGCGACCATGGCGAGATCGATTTGGAACCCGCGCTGCGGCCCGAACTGGATCCAGTTCTTCTGCGCGGACTTTTTCTACAAGCGTTGCGGGAGAAACCGGCAGAGCACGGTTTTCGCAACAACTACCAGCCCGGCCGCGTGATGACGGCGATCGGCGGGTAATGCGGCGCGGCCGTTTCCGCCGACTATCGGATTGCACTCCACGCGTGTGCTGCGCATCTTGCGCCGCATGAGAGCGAGAGTCATCGTGATGCCGAAAAAGAGCGTGCTCGATCCGCAGGGCGTGGCGGTGCGCGACGCGATCCATCAACACGGTTTGCCCGAAGTTGCCAGCGTTCGCATTGGGAAATACATGGAGATCGAGCTCGCAAATGCCGACGAGGAGAAGCTCCACGAAGTCTGTCGCGATCTGCTCTCAAACCCGGTGATCGAGGACTATGAACTGACCGTGGAATCCGGGACCGGAGAGGCTCAGAATCAGCGCTGATGAAATCTCTGCGTTATTTTCTCTGCATCGTTTGCCCGCCGATTGCGGTGCTGCTGACCGGCCGGCTTGGCAGTTTTATCCTGAGCATTTTACTCACGGTTTTCACCGTCTGGATCGGCGGCGTGATCCACGCCATCCTCGTCGTGAATGATTACGAAGAGGAACGGCGGGTGGCTCGGATCGCCGGCCTCTCTCGCTGATGAAAGCGGCGGTGATCAGGTTTCCGGGTTCCAACTGCGACCAGGATTGTTTCACGGCGTTAAACGGCGTTTTCGGGGTGGAAACGCATTACGTCTGGCACAAGGAGGAGTCAGTCGCCGGCTTTGATCTCATCGTGCTCCCGGGTGGATTTTCATACGGCGATTACCTGCGCTGCGGCGCGATCGCGCGCTTCTCGCCCGTGATGAAATCGGTCGTCGCCGCGGCCAGCGAAGGCAAACTCGTTCTCGGCATTTGCAACGGCTTCCAGATTCTGTGCGAGGCGCGGCTGCTTCCCGGCGCGCTCATTCGCAACCAATCGCTCCACTTCATTTGCGAGCATCGGCTTGTGCGGGTGGAAAGTATCGCGACCGCATTCACCAGCGCCACCTGGACCGGGACGACGCTGCGCCTCCCGATTGCCCATGGGGAAGGCTGCTACGTTGCCGACGAGCAAACACTTCGTGAGCTGAACCTGCATCGGCAGATTCTGTTGCGCTACGTGGATGCGCGCGGCGCGACCACCCCGGCGGCAAACCCAAACGGTGCCGCGGAAAACATCGCCGGGATTTGCAACCGGAGCGGGAATGTTTTCGGCCTGATGCCGCACCCGGAACGTGCGTGCGATGCCCGGCTCGGAAGCACCGACGGCAAGGTGATTTTTGAGTCGATATTCAACGTCCTCAGCGCCCACCAGGCAGCGTAAAAATTGACGATGACCGAGCCTGCGATCACCGGCGACATCGTCGCGAAACACGGCATCACGCCGGAAGAATTCGAGCGCATCAAAACGATCCTCGGTCGCGAGCCGAATTTTACCGAGCTGGGCATTTTCTCGGTGATGTGGAGCGAGCATTGTTCCTACAAAAACTCGAAGCCGGAGCTGCGAAAATTTCCGACGGACGGTCCCGGCGTTCTGGTGAAGGCCGGAGAAGAAAACGCCGGAGTGATCGACATTGGCGACGGCTGGGCAGTCGCGTTCAAAATGGAATCGCACAATCATCCGAGTGCCATCGAGCCATTCCAGGGCGCGGCGACGGGCGTCGGCGGAATCATCCGGGACATTTTCACGATGGGCGCTCGGCCGGTCTTTTCGCTGAACTCGCTGCGCTTCGGCGA